>NZ_JBOHGA010000018.1:0-52113 GCF_050699915.1 Actinophytocola sp. | reverse complement strand
GGAGCGGCAGCCGGCCGTGCCGCGATGGATGCGGTCCACGTTGCCAGGGCGACGGGCACAGCGCGCCGCCGCCGGCGGCGCGCCTTGATCCCATAGAGCCAATTTCTGCAGTGTCAAGTGTCGCGGCTGGGAGGTGCGTTGGTGGCTCAAGATAAAGGAACAGGCCAACCGGACGCCAGTCCCATCGGAGCCGGCAAACCGAAAGTCGACGTGGAGAGCGCTGATCGAATTGCGGTCGACATTAGCTTGGCGGAGTACAAGAGTCTTAGGGACGAGATTCTGAAGAAGATGGACAATCGAACAGCGTTGATTGTCTCTTCGATAACGGTCAGTTCGGCCATCATCGGCTTCGGTGTCGAACGTATGAGTGGGCCCTTGCTTTTGGTCGCACCACTAGTATCAGTACTTCTCGGTCTGCTCGTTGTGCACCACAACTTGCAGATTGGGGAATTATCAATGTATGTGAGGGACGAAATCGAAACGGGTCTGGCGAAGAGGTACCCGGCAAGTATTGGGTGGCATGGTGGACGGACGAAGTTTCGCGTTCAGTTCAGGCATAGAGTGTTGTCGTACCATCTGCCATTGATTTTGATAACTGTCGCACCGGCGATGGTGAGTTTTGCGTTAGCTTGGCCGCATCGCGATCCGCTCGCCCTAACGATTCCGTTGGGCGCGACAAGCCTGTTGCTGCTTGTCGTTTACGTGAGGCACATAATCTGCTACCGAGATCGGATCTAAAATGGCTACTGAAGGCGCGTTATGCCGGTAGCCCGAAAACTATGGAGCTTGCGCAATGGATTGGCTCAACGCGCTGGACTTCGAACAAGCTCTTTCGAACGTTCGGAAAGATCTAGTTGGCGACTGGTACAAGGATCCGTGGAACTGGCCTGAGTACGACAGTTTGAGCCAGGATGACTGGAGCATTCTGGTTCGGCGAGCGAGGGCGGAAGGTGTGCGGCGCGTCTCGCAAATTGATGTCCCGAAAGAGAATTTCGCAATTCGTCCGGCCATGATAATGGAAGCCGTTGACCGAGTACTTTATCAAGCACTCGCTGACCGCCAAAGCAAGAGTCTAATCGGTTCTTTGAATACGTGGGTGTTTGGCTGGCGCTTGCCTAGATCTGAGCCGTCGGCCGGACGATACTCCCCTAACAGAACCGAGTGGGGACTGTATCGAAGCGCGCTGAGCGATTTCGTGATCTTTAATGATGTTGGCCTCAAGACGGACATTGTGTCATGTTTTGCTTCGATCTCGATCGAGCGGGTCATCGAGGATATTGAACGTGTGGCTGGGGGAAATGAAGTAACTGGTCGGCTGAGCGACATGCTTGAGGCCTTTGATGGCATACCAGGCCGTCGCGGGCTCCCGCAACGATCCAAAGCATCTGCAACCTTGGCAAACATGTATCTCCAAAGAATTGATCGGGTTCTGCGAGAGCATGAATTGACACATCCATCGACTGGAATGTTCTCCGTTCTGTCAGCTTCTGGTGGTGTTACGCGCTGGATGGATGATCTTTGGATCTTCGGATCAGATCACGGGGACCTGCGGTCTGTGCAGCTGGATGTTCAGAAGGCGGCTCGTGATGCAGGCCTTGAGATGAATATGGGCAAAACGGAAGTACTTGATGGGGAGGAGTTGCAGAATGTCGCGTTGAGTATCCAACATAGCGCAGTCGATGACGCGTTGGATGATGATGATCCTGATTTCGCCCCTCTGGAGGAATTGATTGACAAGATCGTAGCGGACCCAGAGCGTGCTGATAGAACATCGATTCACTTTGCGCTCACTAGGATGCGCGATCAAAAGCTGGTGACACGGCAGGAAGAGCTAATCGAGACAGCGCATCGCATGCCGCATGCCGCAGATCACCTTGCACGCGCGTTTCGCGACTTGAAATTGTGGCGCGAACTACAGGATTGGTATCTTGAATATTATCGAGGGCCTTGGTCAATCGAGTGGAGCGTTGCCAGTCTGGGAGCGATGTTTCCTTCTCGAGGCGGTGTGCGAGATGACATCCATGAAGCGATGGCCGACTTTCTTATGTCAGGACCGTCGCTTCCGTTGTTTGCGTTGGCGGCGCAGCGGCTCGCGTCATGGGATGCCGAAAAGGCAAGGGAAGTGATCCGGGCGGTGTTACCACATGCCGACCATCCACACGAACGACGCGTGCTTGGCCTGGCTGCGTTGTTGGCGTCCGATGAACGTCAGTTCATTCGTGAGATTCTACGCGAATATGAGGAGAATGCAGTGACGTTGCGAGTGATAGAAAGGCGCAAATTCCGCCCGATAAAGCCAGCGCCAGACTTCGGAGCGGACACCATTCGGGAATAGTTGAGTAGGCGCACCATCACACGATGTAGGTCGACCGGCTGAGACACAGCCAGCGCTCCGTTCTAACGGTGACCACGATTCTGTTCGCCGCAGTAGCGTCCGAGCTGTGGAAGTGATCGACGTGGGCCGTCCCCTTGACGAACCAGAATCGGGCGTCCAGAAGCGTCGGCCAGTCGCTTAGGTGAGCGCGGATCCGTCGTGATGGCGAGTCTTGCACCCATCGGTCAACGCGTCTGTGACTCGCACTGCGTAGGCCTCGCTCATCAGCGCGGTGGCAGCTGACGGCACGACCCATGCGACGCTCGCTGCCTCCGCTGTTTCCCGAGGACTGCCGGCGACCTGTGAGCATCTGAATACCAGTGCGACGACCCCTCGCCTCATGTTCTTGTACACGCCGGTTAGGCGATCAACTTCGACGAGCACGCCTGTCTCTTCGAGAACTTCGCGCTTGACGCCCTCCTCGAACGTCTCGCCCAGCTCCAGGACTCCGCCGGGCGGCTCCCAGTTGCCGTTGTCGCGACGTTGGATCAAGAGAACGCGATCTTGGTCGTCCACGACGATGCCAGCGACGCTGACAGAGTGCATAGGGGTGTCCGGCATCCACTCGCTCCCTCCGGGTTGTTCGGTCAAGCACGATTCTGCGATCACGTCGAGGGCGGGCCGGCGCGAACGGGGTTGCGGGCACCACCCCAGGCTTGACCTGTCGCACTCGGAGTGTCAGCTAGTACTATTAGTCTTGGTCGACACGTGATAGCACTAGGAGACACATGTTTGCGCTGGTTGTACGGTTCTACCTTCGTGACGAGGAGGCAGCGGCGGGCTTCGATGAGCTGGTTGCCGAGACGGCTCCCAAGATCCAGTCTGAGGAGCCTGGGACGTTGATCTACGCGGTACACAGGGTGAAGGATGCGCCGCTGTCCAGGGTGTTCTACGAGCTGTACGAGAGCCGGGAGGCGTTCGACGCGCACGAGCAGCAGGAGCACACGAAGAAGTTCCTCGCCGAACGTGAGCAGTACCTGACTGGAGCTCGTGTCGAGTTTCTGGAACCGCCAACCGGCAAGGGCGTGTGAGCGATGTTGCCCGGTGACTCGAAGGCGCTGGGGCGACGGGTTGCGTTCCATCGCAACAAGCGGGGGCTGTCGCAGAAGGAGCTCGGCGCGCGGATCAGCCGCTCTGAGAGCTGGGTGAGTCAGGTCGAGCGAGGGGCTCGCACGATCGATCGCATGTCGGTGCTGGAGACGTTGGCCGACGCTCTGGAGGTGCCGGTCGGCGAACTGGCGCCAGAGTCGAACGTCGTCGCGGCGACAACTCAGCGGCCGCGAGCTGCCAACACTCTGAGTCTCGCCCTCTCCTCCAGTGACGCGCTGCGGGCTGTGCTGTCCGACAGTGAACCGGTTGACGTCGACCGCCTGGGTGATGAGGCAGTGAAGGCTTGGGACTTCGTGCACGGTGCGCAGTACGACGACCTTGGCAAGCTCCTCGACAGGCTCATCCCTGAACTCGAGTACGCGGCTCGCAAGACCACGGGAGTGGACAAGCAGCGGGTCTGCGTGGCGAAGGCCAAGGCCTATCACGCCGCGGGCGGCATGCTCTCCAAGCTCAACGAGCCGGCGGCAGCTTGGGTGGCGGTAGATCGCGCGATCTCCGCGGCTGAGGAAGCTGACGATCCCTTACTGATGGCCGAAGGCGCGTTCCGGCTCTCCATCGTCTTTCAGGGGTCGCGGCGCTTCGACCTGGCGATCAGAACGGCCGAGACGGCGGCGGAGGCGCTCGGCAGGCTTGTCGACGTCGGCGAGGAGGAAGCCGTCGCGTTGCGCGGTGCGCTTCATCTCCAGCTGGCGGTCGCCTCGGCCAAGACCAACGATGGCGATACGGCCTACGAGTACCTACGCAGGGCGAAGGAAGCCGCGAGCCAGTTAGGCGTCGACCGCAACGACTACAACACTGAGTTCGGTCCGACCAACGTGTTGTTGCACGAGGTCAACGTGGCGGTGGAGCTTGGCGACGCCGGATTCGCGCTGCGTATCGCCGAGAAGGCGGACACTCGCCGGCTGTCGCCGGAGCGTCGATGCCGTCTTCTCATCGACGTGGCGCGGGCACATGCGCAACGTCGTCAACCTGACGCCATGGTCGCCACCTTGCGGCAGGCGGAGGCGATCGCACCGGAGCAGGTGCATGGACATCAGATTGTCCGCGAGCTCGTCACTGATGCGCTCCGAGCTGGCCATGGTGACCACGCTGACCTGCAACGACTTGCGGAGGATCTGAACCTGACTCATTGACCCGCACTTTTTCTGCGGAACTCGCACTACGAATGTTGACCAGTACTAGAAGTGCGGGTACCTTGAACTCGTGGCCCCAGTGGGCGTGGCGAGAAGCGAGTTCGAGGAAGCAGAGGTGCAAGCAATGGCTGTCCCGCATGGCATGCGGTTTGAGATCCCGTTCGACGTGATGTTTCCGCAGGGCGCCTACTTGATGGGCGACATCCAGCCGCTGACCGAGTACCAGTCCCAAGAGGACAAAGCGCGCAACCGTCCTGTTCGGCCTCGGATCGACGAGCAGACCGGGCGCCGGCTCTACCGAGCGACGATCGCCGATCCGGCTGCCGAGAAGGAGCGCGACAAGTCGATCGCGGTGGAGATCGCGGCCGATGTGCAGCCGGTGCCGCCCGAGGCAGTGGGCAGCCTGCCGTTCCGCCCGGTGGTGCTGGAGGGCCTGACGGTTCAGCCGCGGGCCGAGACATCCGGTCAGGCGAAGTGGATCACGTGGGTGGTCCGAGCTACTGGCCTGCGTGCGGTACAGGCCTCGACGCCGAATCGCGGCTCGGCGAAGGCGAACGAGTCGGGGAAGTCGGCGGCATGACCGAGTACAGCACCGCCTACCAGGTTGCCTGCGCGCCCGGACCGGAGGCGACGGCCGCAATGTTGCGGATGCCGGAAGGTCTGCCGGTGCTGGTCGTATACCTGGACCCGGTGAACATGACCATCCAGTGCCCGCCAACCCACGTCGGCGCTCCCGAACTGGCTCGGTTCTGCCGGGACCTGGCTCGGGAGGCAGCCCGGTTCGCCGCTGAGATCGACCCGGCCGGCGAACTGGGTCCTCGGCACGCGTTGAGGACCCGGTGACATCAACAGTGACTGACCTGGGAGCCATCAGTCCGGCCGTGGCCCGCCGCAGGGTAGCCCGGCAGGTTCGCGTCATGCGTGAGCACGCCCGGCTGACCTTGGACGAGGCGGCGCCACGGCTGGATCTGACTCGCAGTGCGTTGCATCGGGCGGAGTCCGGTGGTTCGCAGGTGAGTGTGCATCTGGTGCGCAGCATGATGGATCTCTACGACCAGTACTCGCCGGAGCTGCTGGACACGGTGCGGGCGGCTCGTCGGCGTGGGTGGTGGCACGGCTACCGGATCACCGACGTGGACTACGTGGCTTGGGAGGCTGGGGCCTCTCAGGTTTGGGAGTTCGCCGTGGCCCGTGTGCCGGAGCTGGTGCAGACCGAGGACTACGCCCGCGCACTGCTGACCGACTCCGAGGATCTGCGCGCGGAGCTGGCGGCACGGCACATCCGTCAAGGCCAACTGACTGGTGCGGCCGGTCGGCTGGCGATGTCGGTGGTGGTAGACGAAGCGGCGCTGCACAACCAGGTCGGTGACCGCATGGTGATGCGGGCACAGCTCGATCGGCTTGCCGAGTGCTCGGCCGTGGCGGGTGTGTCACTGCGGGTGCTTCCCGCTGCGGCGGGGGCGCAGATGCGTGCGGGCGGCTTCCGGCTGCTCGACTTCGATCACCCGGACGATCTTCCGGTGGTGTTCCTGGAATCGGCTGTCGGTGTGCTGCGAGAGGAGGGTGAGGAGCGGGTCGCCAGTGTGCGGCGGGTCTTCGACTCGATCACTGCAGCGGCGTTGCCTGTCGAGGAGACGCGGGCGTTCATCCAGCAACTAGCTCACTAAGTCCTGAATAGACACAAGAAACGCACGCAGGGGACGTGTGGCGATGACGCACGTCTTTGTTGTGCTGCAAGGAATCCGTAGACGCAGAAGCGGAACGCTGGCTACCAACCTTGTCCGCTCCTGCGCTGTCCATCCCAAGGGAATGAACAATGACAAGGCTAGAACGAAACCAGTCCGTCACGCCAGTCCGGGTCCGCCCGCGCTGTGCGGCGTGCAAGCGGTTCGCTCGGCTGTCGCCTGGCGAGTCTCGGTGTGATCGGTGCCGGGGTGTGCTTCCGCTGGAGTTCGGGCGGGGTGGTCGGTGATGGGCCGACCGAAGGATTCGCGGTGGGTGGATCCGGCGCCGTTGGAGGTGTCGCGGCCGCGGTTGCCGTGGTGGACCTTGCTGCCGGGATGGGTCAAGTTCGTGATCTCGCCGGCTGTCGTGGTGTGGCTGGTGTGCTGGCTGGTCTGGCAGGCCGGGCGGGTCGTGTACCGGTACCCGCTCTCGCTCGCGTTGCTCGCGGCCGGCTGGTGGTCCTACTCCGGGCTCGGCGTCTGGTGGGTATGCGCGTTGCTCGTCCTGGTGTTGACGGCGCTGGGCCTGTGGTGGTGGCGGCACCGGTCCTCGTTTGAGCGGTTCGCGCTGCGGCGGATCCGGACGGAGTTCCGCCGGCTGTTCGTCTATGCCTGGGAGTGGCGCACGGTGATGCGGCTCTCGGAGTTGGCCAAGGACAAGCGCGGGAAGGAGTACCGCCCGACGCTCGGGCGGGTTCGTGCCGAGGGCTGGCGTGATGTCGTGCGGGTGCGGATGATCCGCGGCCAGGCACCCGAGCAGTGGGAGCTGCACGCCTCCGGCCTGGCGCACTCGTTCGGCGCGCAGTCGTGTCGGGTGCGGGTCGTGAAGCCGGCCCGGCTGGAGCTGGACTTCATCCACTCCGACCCGCTGGCCTTCTCGATCCCGGTGCCGGCTCTGGCCGAGGACACGGCCGGGGTGGATCTGCGGCGAGTGGCGATCGGGCGGACCGAGGCCGGCAAGCCCCTGCGGCTACAACTGCTCGGCACGCACGTGCTCACCTGCGGGGTCTCCGGTGCCGGTAAGGGCTCGCTGCTCTGGGCGGTGGCCTGTGCGTTGGCTCCGGCGATCAAGGCCGGGCACGTCCGCATGTTCGGGATCGATCCGAAGGGTGGGATGGAGCTCGGTCAGGCCCCGGAGGTGTTCGAGCAGGTCGTCTACGACAACGGCTCCCGCGCGGTGACCCTGCTGGAATCGCTCGCGCAGGAGGTCAAGCGCCGGGCCGAGTCCTACCGAGGTAGGCGTCGCATGTGGACAGCAGAGTCCGGAGACCCGTTCCTGCTGCTGGTGGTCGACGAGCTGGCCGACGTGATCGCCTACCAAACCGACCGCAGCCTCCGTGATCGCGCGACGCGGGCCGTGCAGGCGATCACCTCGCAAGGACGCGCGCCGGGTGTCTGTGTTCTCGGGCTGCTCCAAGATCCGCGCAAGGAGATCATCGCTTTCCGGCACCTGTTCTCGACCCGGATCGCCATGCGGCTCGATGAGCCGGCCCAAGTGGACATGGTGCTCGGTGACGGGGTGCGCCAGCGAGGTGCGGCCGCGCATGAGATATCGGAGAACACGCCCGGAGTGGCCTGGGTGAAGGAAGACGGCAAGCGGGAGCCGGTACGGGCTCGGGTCTTCCACGTCACCGACACCCACCTCGCCCAACTCGTCACCTTCCTCACCGGACGCACCGCGGTGCAGTCGTCGGCTGAGGTCGTCGCCTTCCCGAACACCCATCAGACCGAGCGCACCGGAGGTGCCGCATGAACAGCTCAGCCAACTTCCTGCCCCTGCTCGACTCGCTGCACACCCTGCTGCGCGACTACCCAATCCACGCCGACATGTGCTCGATCGAGGTCAACGTCGAGACCTCGGAGCGGCCGGCGGTGCTGGTGCAGCTCGCCGAGACCGACCTGACCACCACCGCGCGGGGGCTCCTGGAGTGGCAGCGCACCCTCGCCGAGGGAGACATCTTCGCCTCGCGCACCACCGACGGCATGACCCTGCACCTGGGCGTGTCCGGGCACCTCGACACCGACAACACCCTCGTCGAGGTCTGGGGCGAAGCGCCCTACGACGAGCCGCTGATCGGCGCCGGCCTGCAGCCCGGCGAGCGGGTGTCACTGCCGTTCGAGGAGCTGGCCGTATGGGCGGTCGGACTGGTGGGCCGATGAGCGGGCGGACCCGAGCTGACCGCATGGCGATGCCGCTCGCGATCGACGTCGTCACCGCGGCGGCCGAGCAGCATGGCGTGTGTGTGCGGCCGTTCACCATGGAAGTGGGCGACCTCGACACCGGCGAACTCCGCCACATCGCCGTGCCGTGCGGGTCCACAGTGGAGACGCAGTGTGGGCCCTGCGCGCGGAAGGCGCGGGCGCTGCGAATCGCACAGTGTCGCGAGGGATGGCATCTCACCGAGGAGCCGGACTTCACATCGAAGCCACCCTCGGAGGACCACAAGGCGCTGCTCACGCTGCGCGCGGACCTCGTGGCTGGGTACCGGGCTGCCGACGGGGCCGACGTGGACGAGCTACGGGAGGAGATCCGCTCGGTCGATGAGGAGCTTCGGCAGCTCGGCATGCGTGGCCGGCTGCCCTCCCCGGATCTGCCGGAGAAGGTCGCGCCGAAGCGGTCGACCAAGCGTCGACAGGACGCACCGGATCTGCCCCGCAAGCGGGTCGAGCGGCGGACCGTGGGCCGGGAGTTCGCTGGGCGGTTCCGGCCCTCGATGTTCGTCACGCTCACCTGTGACAGCTACGGGCGGGTGCGCCAGGACGGGACTCCCGTTGATCCGTCTACATACGACTATCGGCGGGCTGCGCGGGACGCTGTGCACTTCGCCGCGCTCGCTGATCGTTGGTGGCAGAACCTGCGCCGCTGCGTGGGCTGGGATGTGCAGTACTTCGCCACCGTCGAACCACAGAAGCGGGTAGCTCCGCACCTGCATGCGGCGATTCGTGGGTCGATTCCGCACGAGCTGCTGCGCCAGGTGACCGCGGCGACCTACCACCAGGTGTGGTGGCCGGCCCACGATGAACTGGTCTACGGCGGTGATCGTCTGCCCACCTGGGACGGTGAGCGATTTGTCGACCCGGAGACTCGGCGACCTGTCACCACGTGGACAGAGGCACTCGACGACATCGAGGAGCCGGCCCATGTTGTCTCCTTTGGACGGCAGGTGCACTCCAAGGGCATCCTCGGCGGCTCCGACGAGGCCGGCCGGCACATCGGCTACCTGACGAAGTACCTAACCAAGTCCCTGGGTGAGGTCGTCGAGGCCGACTCGGAGCGACAGCGGGCGCACCACGACCGGTTGCATGACGAGCTGGCCGTCACGCCGTGCTCGCCTCGGTGCGCGGTGTGGCTGCTCTACGGCATCCAGCCGCTAGGGGTGAACTCCAGGATGACGCCGGGGCACTGCAAGGGCCGGGCACATCGGCGGACCACGCTCGGGCTCCCCGGCCGGCGAGTGCTCGTGTCGCGGAAGTGGTCGGGCAAGACACTCGCCGACCACAAGGCCGACCGGCGGGCCTTCGTCCTGGAAGCGCTCAAAGAGGTCGGCATCGAGAAGCCGGCCGAGGAGCCCCGCCGGCTGGTCTGGCACAAGGTCCAGCCCGGAGACCCCAACGTGCCACCGAGAGCGCACCTACTCATGCACGCGATCTCCGAGCGGATCCGGTGGAGAGCCGAGTACGACAGAGCGCTACTCGCGGCGGGCGATCTTTCGGCAACGGCGGCATAGGGGGCGACGGTGAAGAAGTATCTGACGGTCGACGAGGCGGCCGAGTACCTCGGAACGGGCGTGCGGTTCGTGCGGCGGATCATCGCTGAGCGGCGGATTCCGTTCCACAAGGTCGGGAAATTCGTGCGGTTGAAGATCGACGACCTGGACGCGTTCGCGGAGGCCGGTCGGGTTGAGGCGTTCGATCGGTCGGCGGTTCGGCGGCACATCAGGCGGGCGTCGTGAGTGCGCGGCGGAGGTTCGGGAGAGTTCGGCAACTTCCGTCGGGGCGGTGGCAGGCGCGGTATCCGGGGCCGGACGGTCAGCTGCGGTCGGCGCCGCAGACGTTTGCGCGGAAGGGCGACGCCGATCGGTGGTTGTCGGCAGCTGAGACGGACCTCGGGCGCGGCGACTGGGCGGATCCGGAGGTCGGGATGGTGCCGCTGGGGGAGTACGCCGCCACCTGGATCGAGGAGCGGCCGGAGCTGGCGGTCCGGACTGTGGAGCTGTACCGCGGTCTGCTGCGGCTGCACATCGAGCCCTACATCGGGCACGTGATGTTGGCCCAGCTCACCCCGGCTCGGGTGCGGACGTGGCGGAAGGAGCTGCTCGACGCGGGCGCCAGCTCGTCGACGATGGCGAAGGCGTACCGGCTGCTCAAAGCCGTGATGAACACCGCGCATCTCGACGACGAGCTGGTGAAGGCGAACCCGTGCCGGATCAGGGGCGCGGGCAAGGAGGACGCGCCGGAACGGCCGATCGCGACGATCGGACAGGCGCTCACGGCTGCTGACGAGATCAAGCCGCGGTACCGGCTGATGGTGTTCCTGGCGACGTTCGCGAGTCTGCGGTTCGCCGAGATGATCGGGCTGCAGCGGGGTGACTTCGACCTGGTCAAGGGTGTCGTGCACGTCCGGCGGCAGGCGATCCAGACGAACGGCGGGAAGATCCTCGTCACCGACCCGAAGTCGGAGGCGGGCAAGCGGCGGGTCACGGTGCCGCCGTTCGTCGTCTAGGAGATGCGCCAGCACCTGGATCGGTGGGTCGGGCCGGCCAAGTCGGCCTGGGTGTTCGTCGGGCCGAAGGGCGCTCTCCTGACGCGGGGCAACTTTCACACGATCTGGTCCAAGGCCCGCGAGAAGGCCGGCATCCCCGGTCTGCATCTCCATGACCTGCGGCACACCGGCAACACGCTGGCGGCCGAGACCGGGGCGACGCTCAAAGAGCTGATGGTCCGGATGGGTCACGCCTCCACCCGCGCTGCGCTGATCTATCTGCACGCCCGAGAGGAGCGTGACCAGGCGATCGCGCAGGGCATCGAGGACATGGTCCGCAAGGAGAAGGGGCACGGAGGGGAGGTCAAGGAGGGCGAGGCGTGATGTCCGTAGGCGATCGAGTGCGGCCCTTGGCCTTCGAGAAGCAAGTGATGTTGCTGCCCCGCTTGCGCTCTTCACGGAGGAGGGATGGCTGCCCAATTGAGTAGCCCGGATTGGTGGAGTCTGATGATGCCGGCAGTGACGGTCACCGTCCCGGACGCCCACGACGCACGAAACAACTTCCACGCGAAGGCACGCTGGGCATCGGTGGACGAGGTACGGAGTCCGACCGACGCTGCTGCGATGGAGAGCACGGCGGACAGTGCGGCGAACGCACTGAAGATGATCGTGGGCCACATCCGGCTCTCCTTCTCCACCTTGAAGATCAAGATGAAGCGAGAACCTTCGGGGCCCGCTCCGCTTCATACACGTATGGGCACCAAGATCACAAGGAGTGTAGACACGGCTACACAGGGGGTCGTTGAGCTGCCTGCAACCGCCGGCATGTCTCGTGAGCTGGGTAAATGAGTGCATGGTCGCTACAAAAGATCAGATTGCGTTAAGCTCAATGGGAGCAAGCGAAACGAGTACGTCAGAGTCCTAACGGGGTTGACGTCCTCGTTGGCGTACCTGCAGAGCCCGCCATCGCAAACAGGCTCCCGCCTTGCTCGCGGCTGCCTGCGACGCCTTGCCGCGGAGATCTGAGGAGTGATCAGGTGTCGGAGGGCACGCGGGGGGCACGACGGCCGAAATGGACGCCGATTGACGTCCAAAGAGGAGGGTCCGCAAGCCGTTGACCTGCAGGAAAAGAGTGGAGCGGGTGACGGGAATCGAACCCGCATGACCAGCTTGGAAGTTGAGGGACATGCAGGCACGTTGACCAGGCGAAACGTCTACCAGCACGTTCCTGTTAAGTCTGCCCGCGAGTCCCCGCTATTCCCCTTAGATTCCCGCCCCGTCTGGCACGGATCTGGCACGGATCTGGCACGCCCCAAACGGTGCTCGCTCCGCTCGCCGATCTCTTCATGCCCGGCATGCGCCAGCACCGACCGAGGTGCCGCCGGCCGCCTCACCCCGCCGAAGTCGGTTACATCGGTTACATCGGTTACATACCTGGTCAGAGGGGTCGCGACGCGGTTACCGGCCCGGTTACTGCGGTTACACCTGCTTGCCGCTGGGAACACAAGCGCTGCAACAGCCTGGGCCGGGCTGTTGCAGCGTTCTTCCTCGCGGTGTAACCGACGTAACCGGGCCGGTAACCGTCGGACACCTGCCCTGACCTGCGGCGTTACTGGTGTAACCGATGTAACCGACTTTCCGGGGGAGACCGTGAGATGTAACCGCAGTAACTGAGTCGGTAACTGAGTCGCACATGCCCTGACCTGCGGTGTTACCGGTGTAACCGATGTAACCGACTTTCCGGGGGTCAAGCCAGGTGCCCAAGCCGGGTTCGCAGCTCCGTGATCGAAGCGTTGAGCGCCCGCCGCTCGTATTCCCGTGGGTCGTGCTGCTGCGGGTCATAGCCGTCCACCAAGTCCTGTACCGCGCGAAACCACGCGTCAAGGCGAGGGCGCGCAGCCGGTAGAAGTCGGCCACGTTCAACGGCGTTGGTTGCAAGCAACTCGTAATCCATCGCCAACAACTCAGGCTTTGGACGAAGCGGGTTGAACCAGTCATCAGCCAGCACAGGACGTAGCCGTTCAGCGTGCTCATTCCAATGCAATACAAGCGCTAGGTCCGCCGTGAAATTGTCCGGAAGCGATTCCGGCCAAAGCTCGCGCGTCGCAGAGCGTTGTCCCGACCACGGCGTTGATCCTGCCTTTGGTAGCAACTCGGGGAACAGGTGGCCCGCTACGGGCGCAAAAAATGCATGCAACCATTGGTCCGGATAAATCGGCCGCCAGTAGAGATCGGCAATTGTGGCGTCCGCGATGCCCTGCAATAGCGGTTCCACCAGTAGTGCGACAAGTGGCACAGCCCCATAGTAGTCAAGATCACCGTCCACCAGGCAGACTATGTCCCCATTAGCCTTTTTAACTCCCTCCTTGATGGCCGCACCCTTGCCGATCGGTGCAATAATCACCTCAGCGCCACACTCGTGAGCAACTTCTGCCGTGGAGTCCGTGCATCCGCTAGCGCTCACGATCACTTCGCCTGGCGTATCCATGTGACGCAGTCCAGCTCTCGCCGCCTCAATCACATTCGCGATAGTCGCGGCTTCATTGTGGGCCGGAATCACAACGGATATATTGGCGGACCTTCGTTCCAGAGTGCGCGCGTGGACCTTCTCAATGGTCATGCGCTGCCTCCAGCTCCTGCGGAGTCCACCGCTTTAGCTGCTCGACATACACAATTTCCGTCCTATCCACCGGATAGGTGGCATCTGACATCTCTACTACTTTCTCGGAGATGTCTATAGATTTGCTACGTACATGCAACAGCGGTACCCCTGGCTCCATGCGCCACTTCTGCCTATCACCCGGCGTCGGCTGTATCGCTGTCACTTTTCGCATAAAGCGGTCAATTTCAATCCCCACAGTAAAGAGTTGATGCTGATGACCACCCGGCCACGGCTCTTTTGTCTCATCAAGTAGATCGGGGTTTTCCTTGATGTATTCGACTGGAATATACGACACGCTCCACGCGATGCGCGCCCCGGAATCCTTGTCCGTCATCTCATAGGTTCGTTGGAGCATTTCCGTGCCGACAGGCAACTCAAACTCTTGCGCAATCTCCGGTGTTGCAAGAACGCGATTATAGGACGCAGACGAGTCCGTGTCGTCGATCGGAATTCCAGCGATCAATTCGACCGCACCTCGCTTGCGGCGCTCGCCTATTGGTCGCAGAACCATATCCTTCTGCACTTGACTCCAGTCCGAGGACAAGGTCAGCGAACGCCTGACGGGCGGTTGCCGGACCGTCGCCGATTTTCCCCGCCCTCCCGATAGCCGTCCTTCTTCCATCAGGACAGCGATGGCGCTTCGAGCGGAGCCAACGGAGCAACCCCATTCGTCGGCCAGGGAGCTTGCGGACGGGATCGCATCACCAGGAGCTAGCTCCCCCGAGGTGATCCGCGCGCGAAGCGCGTCCGCGATCTGTAGGTGCACTGGAACGGTGCCGGTGGTCGGTTCGTGCTGCATGCGGGCCAGTCAACCAGATAGTTCGCAGGTTCGCTAGCGAACCTCTTGCGCTCCGCCGCTCAGTCGGCTACGTTCGCCACCTAGCCAGTTCGCTAGCGAACTAACGAGGAGTGGTGATGGACAGCAGCAACCAGGCTCTCTACGGGGCGGACGGCCTCTCTGACCTGGACCTTTTGGCATCCGCCCTGCAGGACGCGATGGACGCGCACCGGCAGGGTGTGGTCGTCGGCCCGGCGGTGGACGAGGTGGCTTTGGCGCGTGCGGCGCGCCGGGCGCGTCGGCGTGACGCGGCGCGTGCGCTGCGCACGGTTGTGGGCGGTGCGGCGTGAGGGGCGGCCGTCGCACGGAGGGTGCGGCCTCTCTGTGGGACCTGCTGAACCTGGGCTCACCGGACAACACCGACTGGATGCGGGCCGGGCTGTGTGCACAGACCGACCCGGAGGAGTTCTTCCCCGGCAAGGGGAGCGACGTCCGCGCGGCCAAGGCTGTGTGCGCCGGGTGCCCGGTGATTGACCAGTGCCGGGCGTACGCGCTGGGCCGCTCGGACCTGTCGGGCATCTGGGGCGGCACCAGCGAGCGAGAGCGGAAGATGCTGCGCCGCCAGGCTTCCGCCGCGTCGGATCGGCAGGTGGCGTGATGACTGACAACCCAACCGTGATGCTCGTTCTGGTCGGGCTCGCCGCGCTCGGTGTGCTGTTCGGGATCACCGCGTCCCGCCGGGCCGCGAAGAAGGCCGCGAAGGGTGTGCGGGAGGTCAACCGGCTGACCGCGATGGCGTTCCGCACGGTCCTGTTCGCCGGGGTGATCACCGGCGTGCAGTGGCTGGTCACGCACTACGCCACCGACCCCCGCGTCATCGTGCCGACGCTGGCCGTCCCGGCCCTGATCGGCGCGTTCCAGCTCGCCCGCATGTTCGCCGTGACCGAAGTCGTCTACAGCCGCCGGGGAGGTAGCCACCGATGAACACCCCAACCAAGCCGCAGGACGCACAGCACGTGCCGCTGTCCGAGGTGGACAAGCTCCGCCAGGACGCACGCATCGCCGCCGAGAAGCGCGCGTTGCAGACACACCCGGACGTGGTGGCGCTGCGAGTGGAGCGCACCCGGTCGCAGGTGGACGGTCTGATGTGGGCCGGTCTGCTGCTCGGACTCGCGTTCACCATGGTCAACGTTCAGACCTTCGCCGCCGGTGGCGCGTCGGTCGGCTCGCTGCCGTGGGTGGCCGCGTGGCTGCTGGACCCGATGGTCTCCCTCGTGCTCATCGCCGTGCTGCGAGCGGAGCAGGTCACCGCGCGGTGGCAGGTGGACATGCGCACCGCCGGTACCGGCCCGTGGGTCAAGCGCACCAAGGTGTTCGCGTTCCTGGCTACCTACACGATGAACACCTGGCAGTCCTGGAGTGAGGGGCACGTGGCCGGGATCGTGCTGCACTCCGTGCCCCCGGCCATGGTCTACCTCGCCGCCGAGACCGGCCCGATCCTGCGTGATCGGCTCACCGAAGCGGTGCTGTGTGCCGCCCGCATGCTGAACGCCACGGCGAACGATGCGACCACCGCGCCACTGAACGGCACGCCGTCCACGTCGGACACGACCGCTCCGGCGACCGTCGAACGGCAGACCGCCCGGCCGCGCAAGTCGTCGCCCCGGACGGGCAGCACGACGGCCGGCAAGCCGCGCCGGGTCTCGCGCGAGGAGTACGCCGACCGTGCGCGCGCCGCGTACCGGCCGGGCGTGGTCATCACCCCGGCGTGGGTGCGCGAGGCCGTGCCGGAGATCTCGCGCGGCACGTCGAAGGTCGTCGCCGACCTGCTCAACGCCGAACTGTCCCACCACACCCAACCGACCGCCGTGCCGCACCCGGCGCCGACCCCCGCTGACCAGGCCACCGAGCAGGAGAGGGCTGCCTGATGTCCACCACGACCGTGCACACCCCCGACCCGTACGACGACCACGACCACCGCCACGGCCACCACGACGGCAGGGAGAGCAACACCGGCATGCCTGACGCGACCATCGTGCCGATGCCCCGACGCGAGCACGGCCCGGAGTCACAGCCGACCGTCGTTGACGGTGAGTTCACCGAGGTTCGCGACGCGACCGACCCGGCCGCCGATCCCGTGACCGACGACAGCGACACGAACGGCGACGCGGACGGTGTTCGTGAACCGTTGCCGGTGGATCTGCCGGAGCGTTCGGTGCCGCGTTCGCTGGACGTTCGCGTGCGGGACGCGGCGAACGGGCAGCGGCGTTCGGTGATCGCGCCGTGGCTGCGTTCGCGAACCGAGTTCACCCAGACCGCGAAGTGGGCCGCCGACCACACCACGCATGTCACCGCGTACCACACGGTGCGGCTGCCCCTGTACGCGTCCAAGCTCGCGCTGCGTGCCCCGTGGGGTGCCTGCAAGGCCATCGGCTACACCGGCGCGTGGATGCTCGACATCGAGGGTTCCCCGCTGCGCCAGGACGCCGTACGGCGGGGCGACGGCGAGCTGTACCTCAAGCTCGCCCGTGAACGCTCCGAGCGCGTACGTGGCCGCATCGGCGTTGTGGTGTTCGCGACCATCGCCACCATCGCCGGAGTGCTCGTGCTGTGGGGGTTCGGCCCGGTGTGGGCACAGTGGCTCGCCGTGGCCGCCGTACTCGGTGGGCTCGGGTGGTTGGGCACCCCGTCGGACAAGCGCGTCGCCGGGCGTGCCGTGGTGACCACCAAGGCGCAGAAGCTCACCAGTGATGTGGTCGTGCGGGCGCTGGCGTCGCTGGGCATCGCCCAGATCAACCAGGCCGTCGCCAAGGGCGGCACGGGGATCACCTTCCCGGCCCCGATCGTGCGCGACGGTCCCGGCTGGCTGGCCACTGTGGACCTGCCGTACGGCGTGGTTGTCACCGACATCATGGAGCGCCGGGACAAGCTCGCGTCCGGGCTGCGTCGCCCGCTCGGGTGCGTGTGGCCGGAGCCGGAGTCCGAGGAACACGCCGGGCGGCTGCGGCTGTGGGTCGGTGACCAGGACATGAGCCAGGCCAAGCCCGCGCCCTGGACGCTGGCCAAGGCGGGTAAAGCGGACATCTTCGCGCCGGTGCCGTTCGGTGCTGACCAGCGCGGACGTGCGGTGTCGTTCCTGCTCATGTTCGCCAACCTCTTGATTGGCGCGATGCCCCGGCAGGGCAAGACGTTCGCGCTGCGCATCGTCCTGTTGGCCGCCGCCCTGGACCCGTCCGTGCAACTGCGGATTTTCGAGCTCAAGGGCACCGGGGACCTGTCCGGGCCGGGTGAGAAGTGCGCGCACCACTACGGCACGGGCGCCGATGACGCCACGCTGGAGGCATGCCTGGAGTCGTTGCGGGAGGTCAAGCGCGAGCTGGACACCCGCGCGAAGACCATCCGGGAACTGCCCCGGGAGGTGTGCCCGGAGAACAAGGTCACGCCAGAGTTGGCGCGCCGCAAGGGTTTGGGGCTGCATCCGGTGGTGTTCGCGATCGACGAGTGCCAGGAACTGTTCAGCCACCCCAAGCTGGGCCAGGAAGCCGCTGACCTGTGCGTGCCGATCATCAAGCGTGGCCCGGCGCTGGGGATCATGCTCGTGCTGGCCACCCAGCGGCCGGACGCGAAGTCGCTGCCCCCGGCCGTGGCGGACAACATGGCGTTGCGGTTCTGCCTGCGGGTGATGGGGCAGGTCGCGAACGACATGGTGCTCGGGACCAGCGCCTACAAGAACGGCATCCGGGCCACCATGTTCGGGCACAAGGACAAGGGCATCGGCCTGCTCGTGGGCAACGCCGACGACCCGCAAATCACCAGGTCGGCCTACGTGGACGGCCCGGACGCGGACAAGATCGCCGACCGCGCACGGGCGATGCGCGCCGCCGCCGGGACGCTGACCGGCTACGCGGCCGGTGAGGAGACGCTGACCAGCGTCAACGACGGTCCGAACCTGCTCGCCGACCTGTGCGAGGTGTTGCCGGCCGGTCAGGACAAGGTGTGGTCGGAAACCGTGGTGGACCGTCTCGCCGACCTGCGGCCGGAGATCTATGGGCCGTGGGCAGAGCAGGACGGCAAGACCAAGTCCACCCAGCTCGCCGCCGCGCTCAAGCCCTACGGCATCACCACCTCGCAGACCTGGGGCAGCGGGCCGGATGGCAAGTCCGGCAACCGCCGGGGCATCGCTCGCGCGGACGTGCTCGACGCCTACCGCGCCACCCAGCGCGCCACCGACACGGCGGCCGAAGTCAACGGAGAGTAATCGGATCGGAGGGCTAGCGCGGGTGCTGGCTCTAGCACCCAGACCCGCTAGACCTAGCACCCCCGCTAGCGCCCTCCGCCACCTCTCACCAGGCAACTAACACCTAGCGCCTGACCAGGCGAAACCCCGGAAACAACCGCAAACCCCTCGACGAGACACCCCGCGCGGGACCTCGCCACGACCACGCACGCCCACACACCGTCACACACAGTGACAGAACAGGAATCAACGTCATGCGGACCACGACGACCACCACGACGACCATGACGGTGCTCGCTGCGCTCGCCGTCCTCACAGCCAGCGGGTGCGACCCGACCGCAGCGCTGCCGACCCCGGCCGCCGGGGCACAGTCGGCCCGGCCCGATCTCGCCGCGTCGCTGTCCGCGCTGCCGGTCCGTCCGGAGGACACCACCGCCCCGTACGACCGGGACGAGTGGGGCGACTGGGCAAGCCACGGCCACGGGTGCAACACCCGCGAGATCGTGCTCACCGAGCAGGGCCACGGCACCCAGCCCGGCTCCGGCTGCCGTCCGGTGTGCCCGCCGTCCGGTCCGGCGTGCTGGACGAGTCCCTACGACGGTGCCCGCATCCGCGACACCAGGCGGGTGCAGATCGACCACCGCGTCCCGCTCGGTGAGGCCGCCCGCTCCGGCGCGGCCGACTGGACCCGTGCGCAGCGGGAGCGGTTCTACAACGACCGCAACAACCTCGTGGCCGCGTCTGTCCACTCCAACACCAGCAAGGGCGACGACGACCCGGCCCGCTGGCGCCCCACCGACCGCGCCGCGTGGTGTGGCTACGCCACCGCCTACGTGACCACCAAACACACCTACGGCCTGTCCGTCGACCGCCCGGAGCGGGACGCGCTCGCCGCGATGCTCGCCACCTGCCGCCGGTCCTGAACTCGCGTCCACAGTGGAGGAACTGACGATGAGGAACCAAGCTCAGCTTGACGCGGCCGTGGCCGCGATCGAACGCGGCTGGTCGGTCTTCCCGCTCGCGGCCGGGCGCAAGCTGCCCGCACTGCACGGGGCGGACCGCTGCCCCCGGACCGGGGACTGCCACGACGGGCACCGCACCCCGGAACAGCGCGCGGTGTCGCACCTGACCGACCACGACCGCGAGCTGTGGGCAGCGCGCGGCTGGAACGTCGCCATCGCGACCGGGCCGTCCGGTCTGCTCGTGGTGGACCTCGACGTCCCCAAGCCCGACGACAAGCCCCGGCCCGACGCGTGGAACCTGCCGGGCATCAGGGAAGGGCTGGACGTGTTCGTCGCGGTGTGCAAGCAGGCCGGGCAGCCGGTGCCGTGGGACACCTACACCGTCCGCACCCCCTCCGGCGGCACGCACTTCTACTTCCTCGCCCCGGACGGGGTGGAGCTGCGCAACACCGGAGGCGACCGTGGGCGCGGACTCGGCTGGAAGGTCGACACCCGCGCGTGGGGCGGCCACGTCGTCGCGGCCGGGTCCGTTGTAGACGGACACGCCTACACCGTGGAGAACGACCGCGCACCCCGGCCGCTGCCTCAGTGGCTCTGTGAGCGCTTGTTGCCCGCTCCGCTACCTAACGTCCCGGCCGCTCCGGTTTCGCAGCTTCCTGGCCGCCGTGGGGCCTTCCTCGCTGCCGCTGTGCGTGGCGAGGTTGAGCGCGTCAGGTCCGCCACGAGTGAGCGGAATTGGGCGCTGTACCTCGCGGCCGTGGCGCTCGGGCAGCTCGTTGCGGGCGGCTCCCTGTCCGAACAGGACGTTCGCGCGGAGCTGATCAACGCCGCTGCCGGCCACATCGCGGCCGACCCCACATTCACCGAGCGGCAAGCCCACCTGACCATCACCTCCGGCCTGCGCGCCGGGGCCAAGCGTCCCCGGAGGGTCGCATGAGCACGATCCCGCGAGCCCTGAGCCCATGCCGCCCGCACCCGTGCTCTCGCGAGCACGCCGACCTGGTGCTCACGTTCCGGGAACTGGCCGAGTGCTGGCGTCTCGCGGCCGAGCATGCCACCGGCGGCTACCCGACCGACCTCGCGCTCTACCGCGAGTCCCACCCGGCACCCAAGTTCCGCGACTTCCTCACCCACTCCCGCACCAACAACCGGAGGGCAGCATGAGCACCCCGCTTCGCCTCGTGGAAACCGAGCACCTGACCGGCGCCGCCCTGCTGGACGCGATCACCGAGTTCGTCTCCCGGTTCATTGTGTTCCCTCACGAGCACTGCGCACCGATGCTCGCGCTCTGGTACGCCCACACCCACGCCGCTGCACAGTTCTACGTGACTCCGCGTCTGGTGATCTCCAGTGCGGAGCCGGGCAGTGGCAAGACTCTCGTCATCGAGGTTGGTCAGTACCTCGTGGCCAAGCCGGAAATGACAATGAACGCGTCGACCCCGGCCGTGTTCCGCATGGTCGCCAACAACGGTCCCATCACCCTGCTGTGGGACGAGGTAGACGCCATCTTCACCAACAACGGCGGGGGCGGCTATGAGGACCTGCGGGCACTGCTCAACGCCGGATACAAGCGCACGGCCTGCGTCGTGCGCTGTGTCGGCGACAGCCACAGCGTGCAGCGGTTCCCGGTCTACTCGCCCGTGGCGCTGGTCGGTTTGGCCGGAGGCATGCCGCCGACCATCACCACTCGTGCGGTCACCGTCCACATGCGCCGCAAGAAGAACACCGAAACGGTCGAAGAGTTCCGCGAGCGGATCGTCCAGCGTGACGCCGAACCGCTTCGGGACGCACTCGCCGCGTGGGTGGACAGCATCGCCGAGACGCTCGGAGAGGCCGAGCCGGAGATGCCGCCCGGCGTGGCCAACCGTGCCCGCGAGATCTGGGAACCGCTCCTGGCCATCGCCGACGCGGCCGGTGGCCACTGGCCACACACCGCCCGCCGCGCTTGCGCGCACTTCGTCCGGGAAGCCGACCGGCAACCCGTGACCATTGGCGTGCGACTGCTGACTGACCTGCACGCCGTGTTCTCCGAGCGCAACACAGACCGTCTGTCGACCACAGACATTCTCGCCAACCTCGTCATGCTCGACGAATCCCCATGGGGCGACATCAACGGACCTGGCCGACCAATCGACGCGCGTCGATTGGCCAAAGAACTCGCCCTCTACCACGTTTCCCCGGTGCCATTCCGCACTGCCGGGCAAATCACCAAGGGATACGTCACCTACGGCACGTCAAACCAACTGGGCCTGAATGACGCCTGGAGTCGGTACCTCCCGACCGAGGATGACTCCGCCGACGCCGAGGGGGAGTCATGGGAGCACTGAACCGCAACTCGAACAACGCCAGTGAGGGAGCGGAATTGCTCGGAAGGTTTCTGTCGGTCAAGCAGGTTGCCGAGATTCTCGGGACAACCGAGCGGTTCCCGCGTCGACTGATCGAAGAGCGGCGGATCGAATTCGTTCACATTGGTAGGCACGTGCGTATCGCCGAGAGTGTCCTTGCCGAGTTCATCGAATCGCAGACGGTGCCAGTCCGTGGTAGGAGGGCTGCGTAATGGGTGGAAACAACAAAGGTCGCAAGCGCCGATTCGGTAGCGTTCGAAAGCTGCCGTCTGGCCGTTTCCAGGCGCGCTATCTAGGGCCGGACGGTCTGCTGCGGACGGCAGAAGAGACGTTCCCGACTCAGACGGCCGCCGAACAACATCTAGTGGACCTCGAAGCCGAAATGCGGCGGGGCGAGTGGATTGACCCCGATGCCGGAAAGGTCAGTTTCCAGGAATACGCGGACAAGTGGATTAGTGAGAGAGATCTGGAGGACCGGACGCGGGAGCTGTACAGCGGATACCTGCGCAATCACATCGGCCCTGAGCTTGGTGGCATGTCGCTGTCGGAGCTATCGCCGCCGCGCATTCGCACCTGGCGTAAGGACTTGCTGGACGCAAGCGTCGGTGAATCCACCGTCGCGAAGTCCTATCGGTTCCTGCGCACCGTTCTCAACACGGCCGTAGACGATGAGCTGATCCGAAAGAACCCCTGCCGCATTAAGGGTGCTGGCCAGGAGTCGGCGGCTGAACGGCCGAGCGCGACCCTTGAGGAGGTGTTCGGCATTGCGGCGAGTATCCAGCCGCGCTATCGGGCGCTTGTGCTCCTCGCCGCATTCGGGCAACTGCGGTTTGGGGAACTGGTCGCGCTGCGTCGGGGTGACCTCACCATGCCGAAGCGCAGGAAGGCGACGGCGGAGGAGGTCGCGGCCGGGACCGATCCCGCCGCGCTGATCGATGACGGGACGCCAGTGCTCCGGGTGGATAGAGCACTCGCGCAGCTCGATAGCGGAGAGCAGAAGCTCAAGGGACCGAAGTCCGACGCCGGACACCGGACCGTGGCGCTGCCGTCCGCGATCCTGCCGGAGCTGCGCCTGCACCTCACCGCGACGGGGTACACCGACCCCGGTCCGGACGGGCGGCTGTTCCGTGGCCCCAAGGGGGCGACACCCCGGAGGACCAACTTCAACGGCATCTGGAAGGCGGCCGTACGCGCGGCCGGGGCGAACCCGGACCTGCACCTGCATGACCTACGGCACGCTGGCGCGACGCTCACGGCGCAGACGGGAGCCACGCTCAAAGAGATCATGTCGCGGATCGGCCACGCCAGCACCCGTGCCGCACTGATCTACCAGCACGCCACGAGCAAGCGCGACCACGAGATCGCCGCCGCTCTGGACGCCCTCATCCGCGAGGCCCGGAGGACCGCCCAGGAGGCCGACGACGGGGCCAATGAGGAGGGCTCCGCCGCCTGATCTGGCACGAATCTGGCACGAACGGGGATTTCGACACCCCATGACGAACGCCCAGGTCCACAGCGCACACTGTGTGACCTGGGCGTTTGCATGTGGAGCGGGTGACGGGAATCGAACCCGCATGACCAGCTTGGAAGGCTGGGGCTCTGCCATTGAGCTACACCCGCGGTGGCGCCGTGCCGAAACAGCCTAGCGTGCCGCGATACGCTGTCGGCGGATCCCCGGCCGTGGGGTCGACGGGCTGTGGCGCAGCTTGGTAGCGCATCCGCTTTGGGAGCGGAGGGTCGCAGGTTCAAATCCTGTCAGCCCGACCATCACACGGGCGCCCCGGCGCGCCCGCGACCTGGCGAGTTCCATACACTCGCGGGAGCCCGGCCGTGGGCGTGTCCGTCGCACCAGTTCCTAGGAGATCACGTTGAAGAGCACCGTCGAGCACCTGAGCCCCACGCGGGTCCGGATCAACGTCGAGGTGCCGTTCGACGAGCTCAAGCCCAACTTCGACCGCGCCTACCGCAAGCTCGCGAGCCAGGTGCGCATCCCCGGTTTCCGGCCGGGCAAGGCGCCCGCGCGGGTCATCGAGCAGCGCATCGGGCGGGCTCCCATCCTCGACGAGGTCGTCAACGAGGCCATCCCGGCCAAGTACTCCGAAGCGGTCACCGAGGGGGAGGTCCGGGTGCTGGGCCGCCCGGAGATCGAGGTCACCAAGCTGGAGGACCGCGAGATCCTCGAGTTCACCGCCGAGGTCGACGTCCGTCCGGACATCACCGTGCCGGCGTTCGGGGAGCTCTCCGTCACCGTCGAGGATGTCGAGCTCACCGACGACGAGGTCGACGAGCAGCTGAACGAGCTGCGCGCCCGCTTCGGCACGCTGACCGGCGTCGAGCGCGCGGCCGAGAACGGTGACTTCGTCTCGATCGACCTGTCCGCCACGGTCGACGGCGAGGAGGTCGAGGAGGCCCGCACCGCCGGCCTGTCCTACGAGGTCGGCTCCGGCGAGATGATCGAGGGCATCGACGACGCCATCATCGGCGCGAACGCCGGCGAGGAGAAGACCTTCACGACCAAGCTGGTCGCCGGCGAGCACGCCGGGCGCGACGCCGATGTCGCGGTCAAGGTCAACACCGTCAAGGTTCGCGAGCTCCCCGAGCCCGACGACGAGTTCGCTCAGCTGGCGAGCGAGTTCGACACGATCGACGAGCTCCGGGCCGACCTGCGCGAGCGCCTCACCCGCGTCAAGCGGATGCAGCAGGGCGTCCAGGCCCGCGACAAGGTCCTCGAGGCCCTCCTCGAGGTCACCGAGGTCCCGATGCCGGAGAGCGTGGTCGAGTCCGAGGTCGAGGTCCGCCAGCACGACGCGGTCCACACCTTCGACCACGACGACGAGCGCTTCAACGAGTTCCTTACCGAACAGGGCAAGACCCGCGAGGAGTTCGACACCGACATCCGCGAGGAGGCCGAGAAGGCCGTCAAGACCCAGCTGGTCCTCGACTCGATCGCCGACGCGGAGAACGTCCAGGTCGACGACAACGAGCTCACCGAGCGGATCATCTACCAGGCCCAGCGCTTCGGCGTCAGCCCGGACGAATACGTCCAGCGTGCCCAGCAGTCCGGCCAGCTCGGCGCGATCTTCGCCGACGTCCGCCGGGGCAAGGCGCTCGCCTCGGTGGTCCGCCTCGCGACGGTCACCGACGCCTCCGGCAACACCGTGGACCTCGACGAGCTGTTCGCCCCGCGCGAGCAGCAGGAGGAGCCCGCGTCCGCAAGTGCGGACCAGTGACGCTCTGAGCGAACGCGGCCCGTCCCGGGCATGCCGCCATGCCCACCTTCGTTAATGTCGGACGTGACACGAACCCAGGTCATAACCAGCGAAAGCAGGCACACGTGACGCAACCACTGCGGACGACGCCCATGATGCGGTCGGCGACCGCAGGGCTCACTCTGAACGACTCGGTGTACGAGCGGCTGCTTCGGGAGCGCATCGTCTTCCTCGGCTCCGAGGTGGACGACGACATCGCCAACCGGATCACCGCGCAGCTGCTGCTGCTGGCCGCCGAGGACCCGGAGAAGGAGATCACCTTCTACATCAACTCCCCGGGCGGGTCGGTCACCGCGGGCATGGCGATCTACGACACCATGGAACTCATCGAGCCGGACGTGGCCACCTGGGCGATGGGCATGGCCGCGTCGATGGGCCAGTTCCTGCTCTCGTCCGGCACCCCGGGCAAGCGCTACGCCCTGCCGCACGCGCGGATCATGATGCACCAGCCCTCCGGCGGCGTCGGCGGCACCGCGTCGGACATCGCCATCCGCGCCGAGATCCTCGGCAAGTGGAAGCTGGAGATGGCGGAGCTGACCGCGGACCAGACCGGCCAGACCGTCGAGCGGATCACCGCCGACGCCGACCGCGACCGCTGGTTCACCGCTGAGGAGGCCCGCGTCTACGGGTTCGTGGACCACGTGGTGACCCGGGTGAACTCCCCCAACGGCAGCCGAAACTGACCGGGCCAGATCGAGGAGACTTGACAGTGAGCGACTACGCCCCCCAGGCCCGGTACGTGCTGCCCTCCTTCGTGGAGCGGACGAGCTACGGGGTCAAGGAGTCCAACCCCTACAACAAGCTCTTCGAGGAGCGGATCATCTTCGTCGGCGTGCAGATCGACGACGCGTCGGCCAACGACGTGATGGCCCAGCTGCTCTACCTGGAGTCGGTCGACCCGGACCGCGACATCATCATGTACATCAACTCCCCGGGCGGCTCCTTCACCTCGCTGATGGCGATCTACGACACCATGCAGTTCGCCCGCCCCGACGTGCAGACCTACTGCCTGGGCCAGGCGGCCTCGGCGGCGGCCGTGCTGCTCTCGGCCGGCACCCCGGGCAAGCGGTTCGCCCTGCCCAACGCCCGCATACTGATCCACCAGCCCGCGATGGAGGGTGTCTACGGTCAGGTCTCCGACCTGGAGATCCAGGCCAACGAGATCCAGCGGGTCCGCCGGTTGATGGAGTCGACGCTGGCGCGGCACACGAACAAGTCAGCCGACGACATTCGAGTCGACATCGAGCGCGACAAGATTCTCACTGCCGACGAGGCGCGGGAGTACGGCATCGTCGACGAGGTGTTGCAGTACCGGAAGCTCTCCGCCACCAGGCCGTGAGGCGTTGTCCGGGCCCTGTTCGCAGGGTGGTCGGGGTCCCACGGGAGTGGGCCACCTGATCGGCCGAATCCGACAACTCGGTGGGTAGGTTCTCCCATTGAGTGGGGGTTGGCAGGTACCGTCGAAGGCAACAGGCACACGACCGGGCCTGGAGCGTGGTGCGCGACACTGCACTCGAGGTTCGTTCCAGCCATACATCCAGGCGTGCGCTGCGGGTACGCCGGAGGGGACAGAGGTCAGCGGTCATGGCGCGTATCGGTGACGGCGGAGACCTGCTGAAGTGTTCTTTCTGCGGGAAGAGCCAGAAGCAGGTGAAGAAACTCATCGCCGGCCCCGGCGTATACATC
This sequence comes from Actinophytocola sp., assembly GCF_050699915.1. Lineage (GTDB taxonomy): Bacteria > Actinomycetota > Actinomycetes > Mycobacteriales > Pseudonocardiaceae > Actinophytocola. Next base: position 25,131 of record NZ_JBOHGA010000018.1, on the reverse strand, counting down.
TGCGACGAGTGCATCGACCTCTGTAACGAGATCATCGAGGAGGAGCTGGCCGAGGCCGGCGACGTCAAGCTCGACGAGCTGCCCAAACCGGCCGAGATCGACGAATTCCTCGACCAGTACGTGATCGGCCAGGACGAAGCCAAGCGCACGCTGGCGGTCGCGGTCTACAACCACTACAAGCGCATCCAGGCGGGCGACCGGGCCCGCCCGGAGGCGCGTGAGGGCCGCGAGTCCCGCGACGAGACCGTCGAGCTGGCCAAGTCCAACATCCTGCTGCTCGGCCCCACCGGCTGCGGCAAGACGTACCTGGCCCAGACGCTCGCGAAGCTGCTCAACGTGCCGTTCGCGATCGCCGACGCCACCGCGCTCACCGAGGCGGGCTACGTCGGCGAGGACGTCGAGAACATCCTGCTCAAGCTCATCCAGGCGGCCGACTACGACGTCAAGCGGGCCGAGACCGGGATCATCTACATCGACGAGGTCGACAAGATCGCCCGCAAGAGCGAGAACCCGTCGATCACCCGCGACGTGTCCGGCGAGGGCGTGCAGCAGGCGCTGCTGAAGATCCTCGAGGGGACCACCGCGAGCGTGCCGCCGCAGGGGGGCCGCAAGCACCCCCACCAGGAGTTCATCCAGATCGACACGACGAACGTGCTGTTCATCGTGGCCGGCGCGTTCGCGGGCCTGGAGCGGATCATCCAGGACCGGGTCGGCCACCGCGGCCTCGGCTTCGGCGCCGAGATCCGCTCCAAGGCCGAGACCGACGAGGCCGACTTCTTCTCCGACACGATGCCGGAGGACCTGATCAAGTTCGGCCTGATCCCGGAGTTCATCGGCCGCCTGCCCGTCGTGGCGAGCGTGACGAGCCTGGACAAGCCGTCGCTGGTGCAGATCCTGACCGCGCCGCGCAACGCGCTGGTCAAGCAGTACCAGAAGCTGTTCGAGATGGACGGCGTCGAGCTGGAGTTCACCGACACCGCGCTCGAGGCGGTCGCCGACCAGGCGATCCTGCGCGGCACCGGCGCTCGCGGCCTGCGCGCGATCATGGAAGAGGTCCTGCAGCCGGTGATGTACGACATCCCGAGCCGCACCGACGTCGCCAAGGTCGTCATCACCGAGCAGACCGTCCGCGAGAACGTGAACCCGACGATCGTCGCCCGCCAGCCGTCCCGCCGCGAGCGCCGCGAGAAGTCGGCCTAGCTCAGGCCAGCCAACTTTCCGCGGCCTGGCGGAACTCGGCCGGGCGCTCGACCCACGGGTAGTGCCCGCACTGCTCGAGCAGCACCACGTCCCCGGACGGGAACAGCCCGGCCAGCGCCGTCACCGGTGCGATGCCGGTGACACAGTCCCGAGCCCCGCCCAGCACCAGCACGGGTGCGCGCACGGCCGACAGCCGCTCGGCGAGGTCGGCGGGCGGGTCGACGCTCAGGTACGCGAGCCCCGCGGCCAGGTAGTAGTGCGCCGTCCGCGCGTGCTCCTCCTCGACCACCGTCCACGCCGCGTAGCAGAGCGGGGCGACGGCCCGCTGCCAGTCGTTGAACCGCTCCTCGTCCGCCAGATCCGGTCCCGCCTCGCGCGCCGCTAGAGCCGCGCTGACCTCCGGCTCGTGCCGCCGGGCGGCGATGAGCGCGTCTGCGTCGGACGGAACGTCGACCAGGTCTCCTGCCGGCGGCGTGATCAGCAGCAGTCGCGCCACCCGGTCCGGGTACTGGACCGCGTAGGCCATCGCGAGCCGCGTGCCGGCCGAGTGCGCGGCGAGCGCCAACCGCTCGAGGCCGAGGTGCTCGCGTAGCGCCTCGACGTCCGCGGCCTGCCGCCAGTACGAGCCGGTCTCGGGGTCCGCCGGCGCGGGCGAGAGGCCGACACCGCGTAGGTGCGGCACGACCAGCCGGCCGGAGAGCCCGGCCAGGTCGCCGACGTAGCTGGGGTGCCGCGCGGCGCCACCCGCCAGCACGACGAGGGGCGGGCCGTCGCCGTGCACGTCGTAGTGCAGCGACGCGTTGTCCGCGGCGAGGAAAGTGGGCACGCCGAACCCTATCGGCGTTCGTCGGTGCAAGGATGAGCCATGCTGCCGTACGTCCTGCTCCTGCACGGGCACACCGGATCCGGGCCGAGGCACTGGCAGAGCTGGCTCGCGGGCGAGCTCGCCAACTCCGGCGGCGGCGTCGACGTCCCCCAGCTCACCGACCCCGACCGGCCCGACCTGGAGGTCTGGCTCGCCGAGCTGCGCCAGCATCTGGGCGCCGCCCCGGCCGGCGGCGAGCGCGTCCTGCTGGCGCATTCCGCCGGCGCCGCGCTCTGGCTCCACCACGCCGCCCGGCTCACCGGCGACCACGCCGAGCTGGCGCTGCGGTTCGACCGCGTCCTGCTCGTCTCGCCGCTCGGCCCGGGCTTCGAGCACCCCGACGTGCACGGCTTCACCCCGGCCCCGCTCGACCCCGCCGGCGTGCGCCGCGCGGCCTCGTGGACCCAGCTGGTGGTCGGCGACGACGACAAGGCCTGCACGATCGACGACGCCGTCGCGATGGCCGCCGGGCTGCAGGTCGACCTGGACGTGATCCCCGGCGGCGCGCACCTGAACACCGACGCCGGCTACGGTCCCTGGCCCGCGGTCCTCGGCTGGGTGCGCGACAAGCACACCCGGATGGTCACGAACCGGTGATCCGCTCGGCCCGCGAGTAGACGTTCATGCTGGTGCCGCGCAGGAAGCCGACCAGCGTGACGCCCTGCTCCGCGGCCAGCTCCGCCGCGAGCGAGGACGGCGCCGACACCGCGGCGAGCTCCGGGGTGCCGGCCATCGCGGCCTTCCGTACCAGCTCGAACGACGCCCGCCCGGACACCATCAGCACGGTGCCGCCCAGCGGGACCCGGCCGTCCAGCAGCGCCCAGCCGGTGGCCTTGTCGACCGCGTTGTGCCGGCCCACGTCCTCGCGCACGACCAGCGGCTCGCCGTCGGTGGTGAAGATGCCGGCCGCGTGCAGACCGCCGGTGGACTCGTACACCCGCTGCTGCTCGCGCAGCCGGTCGGGGAGGGTCGAGAGGGTCTCGGGCAGCACCCGGCAGTCGTCGCCGGCGGGGGGAGAGAACCGGGTCTTCAGCCGCACCGCGTCCAGCGCCGCCTTGCCGCACGTTGTAGGTGTTGCGGCCCTGGTCGTCCAGGCCGTCGCAGTAGCGCGCGGTGGACACGTCGCCTGCCGCGCCGATGACGCCCTCGGTGAGCAGGAACCCGTGTGCCAGCTCGACGTCGTGGCCGGGAGTGCGCATCGTGACCGCGAGCGCCTTCCCGCCGACCCTGAGCTCCAGCGGCTCCTCGGCCGCGAGCGCGTCCTGGCGGCTGCTGCTGCCGTCCTCGGAGATCCGCAGCACCGGCCGTCGCACGGTCACCCGTCCCATGGCCTACAGCCTACGATCGCCGTTAACAAGAAGTCTTTAGAAAGAGTTCTTGCTAAAGAAGTGCTTAGCAAGCTATGTTGTCATCATGGCCGACGAGAAGCAGATCACCGATCCCAAGGCGCTCCGCGCGCTGGCGCACCCGTTGCGCTGGCAGCTGCTGGAGATCGTGGGGCGCGAGGGGTCGGCGACGGCCACGCAGTGCGCGCAGGAGACCGGCGAGAGCGTGGCCAACTGCTCGTACCACCTCAACCTGCTCGCCCGGTACGACTACGTCGAGAAGGCCGAGGGCGGACAGGGGCGGGAGAAGCCGTGGTGTCTCGTCGGTGACAGCCAGCGGTTCGGCGCCGGCGGCGATGCCGACGTCGACACCCGGCTCGCCACCCAGGCCGCATCCAGCGCGTTCCTCGACTACGAGCTCGCGCTGATCCGCGACCGGGTGCTGCACCTGCACCTCGAAGCGGCCGAGTGGCAGGAGTCCACCGGCATCGACAACGGCAACGAGTTCCTGACTCCCGGCGAGGTCGAGGAGTTCCGCCGCGCGGTGCGCGACCTCATGGACCGCTTCCGCGAGCGGCGGACCGACCCCGCCAAGCGGCCCGAAGGCGCCCGCTCGGTCAACCTGTTCTTCTCCACCACCGTCAAGCCCGACTGACCTTCGCTCACGACGCGGCCACCGGTACCCCGGCTGGCCTTATTCACCCTGCCCGGAAGGAGATTCGCCATGGATCCGTTCAGTGCCGACATCATCGCCAGCAGCCGTCGCCGGGACCTCATCGAGGAGGCCGAGACGGCGCGTACCGCCCGCGCCGCGCGCGATCGTTCGGACGAACCGTGCCCGCAACCCCGTCCGAAGGGAGGCTCCGTGCGCCCCAGACGCCTAGTAGCGTGGCCTGGGTGACGCAACGCTACGACGTGGTGGTGGTCGGCGGCGGCCACAATGGCCTGGTCGCCGCCGCCTACCTGGCCCGTGCCGGCCGCTCTGTCCTGGTCCTCGAACGGCTCGAGCGGGTGGGCGGCGCGGCCGTCAGCGCCACACCGTTCGCCGGCATGGGCGCCCGGCTTTCTCGGTACTCCTACCTGGTGAGCCTGCTGCCCGCGGCGATCGTCGCCGACCTGGGGCTGCGGATCTCACTGCGGTCGCGCTCGGTGTCGTCGTACACGCCCGTCGAGGGGGCCGCAGGGCTGCTCGTCGAGCGCGAGCCCGGGCCGGCGACGGCCGCGTCGTTCCGCGCGCTCACCGGCTCGGACACGGAGTTCGAGAACTGGTCGGCCTGGTACTCCTCGCTCGCCGCGATGGCGAAGGCGATGGCGCCGACCATGCTCGCGCCGCTGCCGTCGCGCGACGCGCTGCGCTCGCTGGTCGTCTCCGCGGCCGGGGAGTCGTTGTGGCAGCAGGTGTTCGAGCACCCGATCGGCGAGGCGATCGAGGAGACGTTCGTGCACGACCTGGTGCGCGGGGTGGTCGCGACCGACGCGTTGATCGGCACGCACACCTCGCTGCGCTCGGAGTCGTTGCTGGCCAACAGGTGCTTCCTGTACCACCTGATCGGCGACGGCACGGGCGAGTGGCGCGTGCCGGTCGGCGGGATGGGCGCGGTGACCGGTGAGCTGGCGCGCGTCGCTCGCGAGTCCGGGGCGACGATCGTGACCGGTGCCGAGGCGATGTCGGTCGACGCGGACGGGGTGAGCGGCGAGGTCCGGTACGTCCACGGCGGCGAGGAGGTCACGGTCGCCGCCGGACACGTCCTGTCGGGAGTCGCGCCCGCGGTGCTGGATCGCCTGCGGGGCAAGGCTTCTGCCTCGCCCGCCGGCGCGCAGCTGAAAATCAACATCCTGTTGCGACGGCTGCCCCGGCTGCGCGACGGCGTCGACCCGCGCTCGGCGTTCGCCGGTACCTTCCACCTCGACGAGTCCTATGTGGAGCTGGAGGACGCGTACACCGCGAGCGCGGCGGGCTCGGTCCCGGATCTGCTGCCGGGCGAGATGTACTGCCACACGCTGACCGACGAGTCCATTGTGGATCCCGGACTGCACACGCTCACGCTGTTCGGCTTGCACCTGCCGGCGCCGCTGTTCGAGGCCGACAACGCGGGCCTGCGCGAAGATCTGGCGCGGCGCTACCTCGCCGCGCTGAACCGCCATCTGGCGGAGCCGATCGAGGACTGCCTGGCCACCGACGCCGAGGGCCGGCCGTGCGTCGAGGCGCGTACGCCGCTGGACCTGGAGGAGGAGCTGGCGATGCCCGGCGGCCACATCTTCCACGGGGACCTGGCCTGGCCGTACCGCACCGAAACGGGCCCGTGGGGCGTGGAGACGGACGTGGCGAACCTCCTGCTGTGCGGCAGCGGCGCGCAACGAGGCGGCGGCGTGAGCGGCATCGCCGGCCACAACGCCGCGATGGCCGTCCTGAGCTAGCCCTTCTCGGGGCGGGTGCAGCCGCCGAGGCGTTACGGCGTCCTCTGTGGACGGTCAGGCGGCGAGCTGGGCCTTCACCTGCGCGAGGGTCGGGTTGGTCAGCGCCGCGCCGTTCGGGAAGTGCACCGTCGGCACGGTCTGGTTGCCGCCGTTCACGCTCATCACGAACTCGGCCGCGCCCGGCGTCCGCTCGATGTCCACCTCGGCGTACTCGATGCCCTCGCCCTCCAGCTGCGACTTCAGGCGCCGGCAGTAGCCGCACCAGGTGGTCGAGTACATCGTCAGCTTGCCCGGCTTCTGGGTCATCGCGCGCTCCCGTGGGTGGAGGTTCCACGGTGCATAACGCATGACACCCCCGGGTCATGCCCGCGGCGTGACGGACCTCACTGCGAGCAGCCGCTCGTCGCCGGGAGCGGGCTCGTCGGGTCGAAGTACGTCGCCGGCGCGCGGTTCGGGTTCGAGGTGACCGTGCGCTCGGTGACGGCCGGTGCCAGGTACCCGCGCCGGTAGGCGTCGCAGCCGATCGAGTAGGCGTACCCGGTGGCGTCGCCGTACCAGAGGCCCTGGCTGCCCGCGGTCCACCGGTCCCCGGCCCGGATCACGTAGTCGACGTCGGCACGCACGACGACCAACACGTTCATCGCGTCCACGAGCCGGGTGGGGCCCTCCGGCTTGAACGCGTACACGAACACGTAGTTGGTCCGGACCACGAGCTCGCCGGCGTCACCGGCGCGCACGACCATCTCGCCGTCGACCTTCGGCTCGACCGGCAGCAGCACGCTGCCCTTGGCCACCATGCTGACCAGCGACTGCACGTCCGGCTCGCGCCCGCCGCCGAACAGCGGCCCGAGTTGACGCCGCGCGTCCGGCGCCAACTTCGCCAGGAACCCCTCCGGGTCGTGGTCCATCAGCATCCGCCGGTCCACCCGGCTCGCCACCAGGACGTCCCGCACCTGCTCGGTGGCGTTCGACACCTGCTCGGCGGAGAACCCGTTGACCGGGGTGGCCGTCGGCGGCGCGATCCCGTCGGCGCCGTCCGCCCAGTCGGCCGCGGGGGTCGACCGGTACGGGTTCTCGACGTCGAGCATGGGCCCACGGTTCGGCGCGACTCGCGGCTCCACCTGCGGCTTCGTGGTCGGCTCGGCACCCATCAGCCGGTCCATGGTGCCGGTCTGGACCACCAGGATGGCGCCGGCGCCGAGCGCGAGCGCGATCATCCCTGCCGCCAGCCAGTGGGCGTGCCGGCGCCGCCGCGCGGAGCGCAGCAGCATGCGCACGTCGGCGCTTGCGGTCGCGCGACGTGCGGCGCCGGTCCAGGCGGCGTCGTCGGCCGCCGGATCGGCGGCTGGCGGGCGAGTGGTCACCTTCTCCCCAATGGGCCGTGGTTGACGAATCAACCAGGTCACCCCAAGACTTCTCAGGTATTCAGCACATCGATTTGGCAGTTCGCCGTGTTAACAACCGCTGTTGGGGGGAACTCGAATGCGAGCCGGTCAGCGCGGTTCGTAGACTCCCGAGCGTGACCAACACCGCATCGCGACAGACCACCGACCTCCCGCCGGCCTGGGAGCCGGCGGCGGTAGAGGCGGAGCTGTACCAGCGGTGGGTGGACGCCGGTTACTTCGGCGCGGACCCGCACAGTGAGAAGCCGGCGTTCTGCATCGTCATCCCCCCGCCGAACGTCACCGGCAGCCTCCACATGGGACACGCCCTCGAACACAGCCTGATGGACGCGCTGACCCGCCGCCGCCGCATGCTGGGTTACGAGACCCTGTGGCTGCCCGGCATGGACCACGCCGGCATCGCCACACAGAACGTCGTGGAGCGCGAGCTCGGCAACGAGGGCAAGTCCCGCCACGACCTGGGCCGGGAGGCCTTCGTCGACCGAGTCTGGGAGTGGAAGGCCAAGTCCGGCGGCCAGATCCTCAACCAGATGCGTCGGCTCGGCGACGGCGTGGACTGGAGCCGCGAGCGGTTCACCATGGACGAGGTGCTGTCCCGGGCCGTGCTGACGATCTTCAAGCGGCTCTTCGAGGACGGCCTGATCTACCGCGCCGAGCGGATCATCAACTGGTGCCCGCGCTGCCACACCGCCCTGTCCGACATCGAGGTCGAGCACTCCGACGACGAGGGCGAGCTCGTCTCGATCCGCTACGGGCACGGCGACCAGTCGATCATCGTGGCCACCACCCGCGCCGAGACGATGCTCGGCGACACCGCGGTCGCCGTCCATCCCGACGACGAGCGCTACCGGCACCTGATCGGCACCGAGGTCGAGCTGCCGCTGACCGGCCGGATGATCCCGGTCGTCGGCGACGAGCACGTCGACCCCGAGTTCGGCACCGGCGCGGTGAAGGTCACTCCCGCGCACGACCCCAACGACTTCGAGATCGGCCGCCGCCACGAGCTGCCGGCGCTGACGATCATGGACGAGCGCGGTGTGATCACCGCGCACGGACCGTTCGAGGGGCTGGACCGGTTCGAGGCGCGGCCGGCGGTCGTCGCCGCGCTGCGCGCGCAGGGCCGCATCGTCGCCGAGAAGCGGCCCTACATCCACGCGGTCGGGCACTGCACGCGCTGCGGCACGGTGGTCGAGCCGCGGCTGTCGTTGCAGTGGTTCGTGAAGGTCGCGCCGCTCGCCAAGGCGGCCGGCGACGCGGTGCGCGACGGCCGGACCACGATCCACCCGCCGGAGCTCGCCAAGCGCTACTTCGACTGGGTCGACAACATGCACGACTGGTGCATCTCGCGCCAGCTGTGGTGGGGGCACCGGATCCCGGTCTGGTACGGCCCGGACGACAAGGTCGTCTGCGTGGGGCCGGACGAGGAGCCGCCGCAGGGCGAGGGCTGGAGTCAGGACGCCGACGTGTTGGACACGTGGTTCTCCTCCGCGCTGTTCCCGTTCTCGACGCTGGGCTGGCCGGACGAGACCGCCGATCTCGAGCGCTTCTACCCGAACCACCTGCTGGTCACCGGCTACGACATCCTCTTCTTCTGGGTCGCCCGGATGATGATGTTCGGGCTCTACGCGATGGACGGACGCCAGCCCTTCGACCACGTCTTCCTGCACGGCCTGGTGCGCGACGCCAAGGGCAAGAAGATGTCCAAGTCGCGCGGCAACGTCATCGACCCGCTCGACTGGCTCGATCGTTTCGGCGCCGACGCCACCCGGTTCACCCTGGCTCGCGGCGCCAATCCGGGCGCGGACATGGCGATCTCCGAGGAGTGGGCGGGCGGCTCGCGCAACTTCGGCAACAAGCTGTGGAACGCCACCAGGTTCGCGCTTCTGCAGGGGGCGACCGCGGCGGGCGAGGTGCCGGCGCGCGAGACGCTCACCGACGCGGACCGCTGGATCCTCGACCTCACCGACGCTCTTGTGTCCGAAGTGGACGATCTGTACGAGGACTACCAGTTCGCCAAGCTCTGCGACGGGCTCTACCACTTCACGTGGGGCGAGCTGTGCGACTGGTACCTCGAGCTCGCCAAGGTGCAGATGGCCGAGGGCGGCGAGCGGGCCGACTCGACGCGGGCAGTGTTGGGGCACGTGTTCGACATCGTGCTGCGGCTGCTGCACCCGCTGATCCCGTTCGTCACCGAGCGGCTGTGGACAACGCTGACCGGCGGCGAGTCGCTCGTGGTCGCGAAGTGGCCGAAGGCGGACGGGCACGCGGCCGACGCCGGCGCGGCTCGCCGGATCGCCGGCGTGCAGAAGCTCGTCACGGAGATCCGCCGCTTCCGGTCCGACCAGGATCTGCGGCCGGGCCAGCGGGTTCCGGCCCGACTGTCCGGTGTGGACGCCGCAGGACTGTCGGCGCTCGCCCCGGCGGTCGCCTCGCTCGCCAAGCTCGAGGATCCCGGCGAGGGCTTCACGCCGAGCGCGTCGGTCGAGGTGGCGCTGGCCGACGGCACGGTGCACGTGGAGCTGGACCTGTCCGGCACGGTCGACCTCGCCGCCGAGCGCAAGCGGCTCGCGAAGGACCTCGCCGCGGCCGAGAAGGAGTTGTCCGGCACCGACGCGAAGCTGGGCAACCCCAACTTCACCGACAAGGCTCCGGCCGAGGTGGTCGCGAAGATCAAGGCCCGGCGCGAGCTCGCCGCGGGCGAGATCGAGCGGATCACCGCGCGCCTCGAGCTCCTGCCGAAGGTCTGAGTGTCCACAGTGGAGGAATCCGTTTGGGACGATCTCCGTCAGGTCGAGGCGGAGCTGGACACCCGCTGGCCCGAGACGAAGATCGAGCCGTCGCTGACCCGGATCGCAGCGCTGGTCGACCTGCTCGGTGACCCGCACACGACCTATCCCGTGCTGCACGTCGCCGGCACCAATGGCAAGACGTCGGTGGCGCGGATGATCGACGCGCTGCTCACCCGGATCGGCCTGCGGGTCGGCCGGTTCACCAGCCCGCACCTGCAGGTGGTGACCGAGCGGATCGCGGTCGACGCCGCGCCGATCGCACCCGAGCGCTACGTCGAGGTGTACCGCGACGTCGAGCCGTACGTGGCGATGATCGACCGCGGCGCCGAGGTGCAGCTGTCGAAGTTCGAGGTGCTCACCGGGATGGCGTTCGCGGCGTTCGCGGACGCGCCGGTCGACGCCGCCGTGCTCGAGGTCGGTCTCGGCGGCACGTGGGACGCGACGAACGTGGCGGACGCGCGGGTCGCGGTCGTCGGCCCGATCGGCGTCGACCACGTCGAGTACCTCGGCTCGGACCTCGCCGGCATCGCGCGCGAGAAGGCCGGCATCGTCAAGCCGGGCTCGGTCGCGCTGTTGGCCGAGCAGCCGCCAGAGGTCGCGGCGGTGCTGCTGGAGCGGTGCGCGGAGGTGGACGCCACCGTGGCGCGGGCCGGCCTGGAGTTCGGCGTGCTGCGCCGCGACGTCGCGGTCGGCGGGCAGCTGCTGAAGCTGCAGGGGCTCGGCGGCGCGTACGACGAGATCTTCCTGCCGCTGCACGGCGCGCACCAGGCGGCCAACGCGGCCCTCGCGCTGGCTGCCGTGGAGGCGTTCTTCGGTGCCGGCGCCCAGCGCTCGCTGGACGCGGAGGCGATCCGCGAGGGCTTCGCGTCGGTGACCGCGCCCGGTCGGCTGGAACGGGTCCGCTCGGCGCCGACGGTGTTCGTCGACGCCGCGCACAACCCGCACGGTGCGCGTGCGCTCGCCGAGGCGCTCGAGTCGGACTTCGGCTTCCGCCGGCTCGTCGGTGTGGTGGGAACCATGCGGGACAAGGACGTGGCGGGCATCCTGTCCGCGCTGGAGCCGGTGCTGGACGAGATCGTGATCACCACGAACTCCTCGGAGCGCGCGCTCGACCCCGCCGACCTGGCCGACGCGGCGACCGAGATCTTCGGCGTCGATCGGGTCAACGTGTACCCGCGGCTCGACGACGCCGTCGAGGCCGCGATCGGGCTCGCCGAGGAGGACGCGGGGGAGCCGCTGTCGGGCGTCGGCGTGGTGATCACGGGCTCGGTAGTCACCGCCGGCGAGGCGCGGGCTCTGTTCGGCAAGGACCCGGCGTGACGTCCCGGCCGGTCGACCCGCTGCGGTCGTTCGCCGGGGTGATGGCGGCGACGCTGCTGCTCGAGATGATCGTGGTGTTGCTGTCGATCCCGGTGGTGGCGAAGCTGGGCAGCGGGATGGCGACGTGGCAGGGCGTGCTGGTCGTCGTGGTCGCGGTAGCGCTGCTGCTGACGTGCGCGGTGCTGCGGCGGCCGTGGGGGATCTGGGTGGCCGCGGGGCTGCAGGTGGCGCTGATCGTGTGCTGGGTGGCGCTGCCGGCGCTGGGCGTCGTGGGCGTGGTGTTCGGCCTGGTGTGGGCGATCCTGCTGTGGATGCGCTGGGACGTCGCGAAACGCATGGCCGAGGGCCGCCTACCGAGTCAGCAGCCCACGGAGCCCGTTGCGGCCCCAGAGCCGGCCGAGCCGCCGAACTCCCCGTCGAAGTCCACAGAGGACTGACCGCCACCGCCGCGGCAGCCGAGTTGTCCACAGGCGACTCCCCGCGCGCCCGAAATCATCGGTCCTACCCGGTAGACTGGAAAACAGGGGGACCCCTCGCGGTTGTCCACAACTCGCTCGACCATCCACAGATATTCGCCGAGCGGCGCACGCCCACCAGAATCGTCAGTGTCCGCCCGTAGACTGGAAATCGGGGGCCGGAGGCCAAGCCTGGGCTACCTGAGTGCGGCGCGGACGACGTCCAGCGCCTCCCCGACTCCGATGCCCAACGCATGCGCGGTAGCCGCGTACTCGGCGGCCGCCTGCCGAAGCGCCACCCGACTCCGCTCACCCAGCGCACTCACGAACGTCCCCGCCCGACCCCGAGTCTCGACCAACCCGGCCTCCTCGAGCTCGCGATAGGCCCGAGCCACCGTGTTGGCCGCGAGGCCGAGCTCGGTGGCGAGCCCGCGGACGGTCGGCAGCCGGGTGCCGACGGCGAGCGTGCGGTCGCTGATCTGGCGGGCGAGCTGGGAGCGGACCTGCTCGAACGGGGGCAGCGACGAGCCGGCGTCGATCGTGATCAGGGAGGCGGGCACGGCCATCACGGTAGCGGTCGCCTGGCGGACGCTAGGCTGCGCCCGAAACCCCGGTTCAACAGAGGAGTGTCGTGAGCGAGCGTACGTTGGTCCTGGTCAAGCCGGACGGCGTCAGCCGTGGCCTGGTCGGCGAGGTCATCTCCCGGATCGAGCGCAAGGGCCTGACGCTGGCCGCGCTCGAGCTGCGGAACGTCGAGCGCGCGGTGGCCGAGCAGCACTACGCCGAGCACGCCGGCAAGCCGTTCTACGAGTCGCTGCTCGAGTTCATCACCGGCGGTGCGCTGGTGGCCATGGTGGTCGAGGGCGAGAACGCGATCTCCGCGTTCCGGCAGCTGGCCGGCGCCACGAACCCGGTCCAGGCGAACACCGGCAGCATCCGCGGCGACTTCGCGGTCGAGGTCCAGTACAACATCGTGCACGGCTCGGACTCCCCGGAGTCGGCCAAGCGCGAGATCGACCTCTGGTTCCCGGGCCTGTGAGCTGACCTCGCACCGCGCCATGGGCGTGCCGAGGGAGGGCGTCGAGATTGCGTTGGGGCCTGACGGCGGGATCTTCGTCAATTACCGGCAGGTCGATCACGCCCTGTTCGTCGCCGCGCTGCAGGAGCGGTTGGCGCGTCACTTCGGCGAGGACAAGGTCTTCTTCGACACCCGGTCGATGCGCCCCGGCGAGGTTTACCCGGGTGCCCTGCGCGCGCGGCTGACCGGCGTCGACGTCCTGCTGGCGATCATCCATCCCACCTGGGAGCAAGAGGTTGTCGCCCGCGCCGGGGAGCAAGACTGGGTGCGGGAGGAGATCGCGACCGCGCTCGGCTCGGGCAGGACCACGGTGCTTCCCGTACTGCTCAACGATACGATCCTGCCCGGCAAGGTGGACCTGCCCGAACAGCTGCACGGCCTGCTGCTGCGGCAGGTCTGTCGCATCCAGTGGCGGACGTTCGAGCGGGACCTGGCCTACCTGATCCGGGCACTGGAGACCATGGTCGCCCGCGCCTGGCAGCCGCCGCCGGACCCGCCGCCGCACCGCCGGCGGCCGATCTGGGCCGGCCGGATGCGCCTGCTCGGCGCGCTGGTCGCGCTGCTCGGGCTGGCGTTGCCGCCGGTTCTGACCGTGGTCGCCGATCCGGTGGCCCCTGGGGCGGCGTTCAACCTGCTCGCGGCGTTGGCCCTGGTATCGGTCATCTTCGCGGTGAGCGGCTTGATCGTCGTCGCGGCCTGGCCCGCCGTGTTGGCGGCCTCGCGCCACTCCACCCGGGCTCTGCAGGTCGACGGCTCGGCCCGGCGCCTGTTCGGCCTGGTCCTCATGCTCGGCGTGCCGCTGGTGGTCCTGCTGCTGTTCGGCGTCCCGTTCGCCGTGCGGCAGTCCGACCCAACGGAATCGGTGCTGATGCTGGCCCTCGCCTGCGTGCTCGGGGTCGTGGCCGTCGGCATCGTCGTCCTGCGCTTTCCGCCCGACGTGTCGCTGTGGCCGCCGAGCCGACCGGTCACCCTCGACGAGGCCTCGATCCGGCAGGGGCTGGCCGTGCTGCGCGAACAGCTGGCCGATCCGCAGGCCGACGCCAGCCGCGAGCACCGCGACCAGGTGCACTGGCTGCACACCGAGCTGGCGCGCCGGCTGGCCGAGCTGCGTGAGCTGCCGAGCCGGCCGCGGGCAGAGTGGCTTCGCACCGAGCACGCGCGAGGCCTCGTGGGCGTGATCGCGTGGATCGCCGGCACTACCGGGTTCGCGCTCGCCGCCGCGGTCGTGCTCGGCGAACCGGCGTGGTACCTCCTGCCTGCCGGCATCCTGGGCGGCAGCGTCGCGATCGGCGCGGGCATGCTGGCGCTGTTCCACCGGGGTACACGCCGGAGTTGGGTGGCGCTCGCCGGCGAGATGGCGGACACGCTCGATGCGCTGCGCCCCGCCCTGCCACCGCTCGACGGCGAGCCCCGGCTGTGGCTCGGCACACCGGAGAACGCCGCGGCCGTCCCGCGTGGCAGTGAGATCACGCTGCGAGTGTTCGCCCGCGCGGGTACGCGGGTCCGGGTCACGTTCGGTCACGACAGCGGCGCGGTGGCAGAGGCCGTCACGGTGCCGCCCGGCTTTCGGGCGCACTGCGACGTGCCGTTCGACACCGGCCGGCTGCCCGCCGGACCCGTCGAGGTCACGGCTGTCTTCACCACGCCGGACGAGGTCGCGACGGTCACCCGGACCGCGGCAGTCCTGGACATCACGCCGGGTGCGTAATCCCGTTCGCGTTGTCGGTGGGTCCCTCTAGTCTGCGGACGTGGGAGACGACGGCGCACTGGTACACGCGAAGGACCTGGAAAAACGCTTCGGCGACTTCGCCGCGGTCCGCGGCATCGACGTCGAGGTGCGGCGCGGCGAGGCGTTCGGCTTCCTGGGGCCCAACGGCGCCGGGAAGTCCTCGACCATGCGCATGGTCGGCTGCGTGTCCCCGCGCTCCGGCGGCGAGCTGCGCGTGCTCGACATGGACCCCGACCGGGACGGGCCGCGGATCCGTGCCCGGCTCGGGGTGGTCCCGCAGCAGGACAACCTCGACTCCGAGCTGACGGTCCGGCAGAACCTGCACGTCTACGGCCGCTACTTCGGCCTGTCGAAGTCCCACGTCCGCGCCAAGGCGGCCGAGCTGCTCGACTTCGCCCAGCTCACCGAGCGCGCCGAGGACGAGGTCGAGCCGCTGTCGGGCGGCATGAAGCGTCGGCTCACGATCGCCCGCTCGCTGATCAACGACCCCGAGCTGATGCTGCTCGACGAGCCGACCACCGGCCTCGACCCGCAGGCCCGCCACCTGCTGTGGGACCGCCTGTTCCGGCTCAAGCAGCGCGGCGTCACGCTCATCGTCACCACCCACTACATGGACGAGGCCGAGCAGCTCTGCGACCGCCTCGTCGTGATGGACGGCGGCCGCATCGTCGCCGAGGGCAGCCCGGCCGAGCTGATCGGCCGCTACTCCACCCGCGAGGTCCTCGAGCTGCGCTTCCCGCCCGGAGACACCACCGAACACCCGCTCGACGGGCTCGCCGACCGGATCGAGGTCCTGCCCGACCGCGTCCTGCTCTACGCCCGGGACGGCGAGGCCGTCCTCGCGGCCGCGCACGCCCGGGGCGTGCGTCCGGTGTCGAGCCTGGTGCGGCGCAGCACGCTGGAGGACGTGTTCCTGCGGCTGACCGGACGGACGTTGGTGGACTGATGTCTACAGTGGACACTCCGGTACGGAGCACCGGTCAGGCGCTCGGCACGGTGCGGGCGGCGCTGATCGTCGTCGAGGGCATGTGGACCTGGTACAAGCGCAACTGGCGGGCCACGGTGGTGTCCAGCGTCGTGCAGCCGGTGCTGTTCCTGCTCGCGCTCGGGTACGGGCTCGGCACCCAGGTCCAGCCGACGGCGGCGACCGGGGGCATGGAGTACGTCGTGTACCTGGCGCCCGCGCTGCTCGTCGTGACGGCCGTGCAGATCGCCGCGTTCGAGTCGACCTACCCCGTGCTGTCGGCGTTCAAGTGGCAGCAGACCTATCTCGCGATCGCCGCGTCACCGATCTCGCCCGCCCAGATCTGCGCCGGCCAGCTCAGCTGGGTCGCGATCCGGCTGTTCACCTCGGGCGCGGCGTACCTGCTGGTCGCGGGCCTGCTCGGCACGCTGACGGGGCCAGGCGTGCTGCTCACCCTGGTGATCTCGGTGCTCACCGGGCTGGCCTTCGCGGCTCCGGTCGTCGCCTACTCGGCCACGATCGAGACCGAGGGTCAGCAGTTCCCCTCGATCTTCCGGTTCGTCGTGATGCCGATGACGCTGTTCGCCGGCGCGTTCTTTCCGATCGAGCAGCTGCCGGCCTGGCTGCGACCGCTCGCCTGGGTCACGCCGATCTGGCACGGCACCGAGGTCGGTCGCGACGCCGCGTTCGGCTCGCTGAGCTGGGGTCCGGCGCTCGGCCACGTCGCGTTCCTGGTCGCGGTGACGGCGATCGGGGTGTGGTTCGCGGTGCGCAACTTCCGTCGGAGGCTGGCCCGGTGAGCGAGCTTGCGAGCGAATCAATGTCACAGAGCGAGCTTGCGAGCGAATCAATGTCACAGAGCGACCGCGAGCGGCTCGACCGAGCCTGCGAGGGGGAGTCGTGAGCGAGCTTGCGAGCGAATCGTCGGCGCGGACCGACACGTTGGAGACGGTCGAGGCAACGCCGCGGGTGGGCCTGCTGCTGCGCGTGCTGCCGACCGGGCTGTACGCGGGCCGGGCGCGGGTGCTCGTCGAACGATCGTGGCTGGTCAACCGCCGTGCGTGGCTCGCCGTCGTCTCGGGGTTCTTCGAGCCGGTGTTCTACCTGTTCGCGATGGGCGTCGGGTTCGGCAAGCTGGTCGGTGAGGTGGCCGGGCCCGGCGGCGAGCCGATCGGCTACGTGGCGTTCGTGGCGCCCGCGTTGCTGGCGGCGTCGGCGATGAACGGCGCGGTGTACGACGCGACGTTCAACATCTTCTTCAAGTTCAAGTACGCCAAGCTCTACGACGCGATGCTGGCCACCCCGCTCGGCCCGCTGGACGTGGCGATCGGCGAGATCGCGTGGGCGCTGCTGCGCGGCGGGATGTACGCGGTCGGCTTCCTCACGGTGATGCTGGGCATGGGCCTGATCGCCTCCCCGTGGGCGCTGCTCGCGCTGCCGGCGGCGCTGATGATCGCCTTCTCGTTCGCGGCGATCGGCATGGCGTGCACGACCTTCATGCGCTCCTGGCAGGACTTCGACCTGATTCAGCTCGCACTGCTGCCGATGTTCCTGTTCTCCACCACGTTCTTCCCGCTGAGCGTCTACCCGGAGCCGGTGCAGGTAGTCGTCCAGTGCCTGCCGCTCTACCACGCGATCGAGATCATGCGCGGCCTGTGCACGGGCTTCGTCGACGTCTCGATGCTGGGCCACCTGCTGTACTTCGTCGTGATGGCGGCGATCGGGGTGGTCGTGGCGTCGCGCCGGCTGGGCGCGCTGCTGCTGCGCTGACGGAAGGGCGTGCGAGTTAGGCTGGGGACACTATGGAGTCCGTCTTCCCGATGCTCGAGCCGTTGCTGCCGAGGGTGTCCAAGCCGGTCCAGTACGTCGGCGGGGAGCTCAACTCGACCGTCAAGGACTGGGACGCCGCCGCCGTGCGCTGGGCTCTCATGTACCCCGACGCGTACGAGGTGGGCCTGCCCAACCAGGGCGTCATGATCCTCTACGAGGTGCTCAACGAGCAGCCCGACGTGCTGGCCGAGCGCACCTACGCGGTCTGGCCCGACCTCGAGGCACTCATGCGCGAGCACGGCGTGCCGCAGTTCACCGTCGACGGGCACCGGCCGGTCGGCGCGTTCGACCTGCTCGGGGTCAGCCTCGCGACCGAGCTCGGCTACACGAACCTGCTCACCGCGCTCGACCTCGCCGGCATCCCGCTGCACGCCGCCGACCGCACCGAGGACCACCCGATCGTGCTCGCCGGCGGGCACGCCGCCTTCAATCCCGAGCCGATCGCCGACTTCGTCGACGCGGCCGTGCTCGGCGACGGAGAGGAGGCGGTTCTCGAGATCACCGAGCTGGTGCGCCGGTGGAAGCAGGAGGGCTCGCCGGGCGGCCGGGACGAGATCCTGACCCGACTCGCGGAGACCGGCGGCGTGTACGTGCCGCGGTTCTACGACGTCGGCTACACCGACGGCGCGCTCGACCCGGTCACGCCCAACCGCGACCGGGTGCCCGCCACGATCGCCAAGCGCACCACGATGGACCTCGACGCGTGGCCCTACCCGAAGCAGCCGCTGGTGCCGCTCGCGGAGAGCGTGCACGAGCGGATGAGCGTGGAGATCTTCCGCGGCTGCACACGGGGTTGCCGGTTCTGCCAGGCGGGCATGATCACCCGGCCGGTGCGCGAGCGGTCCATCGAGGGCATCGGCGCGATGGTCCACAAGGGACTCGAGGCGAGCGGCTTCGAGGAGGTCGGCCTGCTCTCGCTGTCCAGCGCGGACCACTCCGAGATCGCCGAGATCACCAAGGGCCTCGCCGACCGGTACGAGGGCTCGCAGACCGGCCTGTCGCTGCCGTCGACACGGGTCGACGCGTTCAACATCGACCTCGCGAACGAGCTGTCGCGCAACGGCCGGCGCTCCGGGCTGACATTCGCGCCGGAGGGCGGCAGCGAGCGGATTCGCCGCGTCATCAACAAGATGGTGTCCGAATCCGACCTCATCCGCACCGTCAGCGCCGCCTACGCGGGCGGCTGGCGGCAGGTGAAGCTGTACTTCATGTGCGGCCTGCCGACCGAGACCGACGACGACGTGCTGCAGATCGCCGCGATGGCCCAGGAGGTCATCCGCGCCGGCCGGGAGGCCAGCGGCCGCAAGGACATCCGCTGCACGATCTCCATCGGCGGGTTCGTGCCCAAGCCGCACACGCCGTTCCAGTGGGCCGCCCAGTGCGACCCCGACACGGTGGACGACCGGCTGCGCAAGCTCCGCGAGGCGGTCAACTCCGACCGCCGGATCGGCCGCAACATCGGCATGCGCTACCACGACGGCAAGCCGAGCCTCATCGAAGGCCTGCTCTCCCGCGGCGACCGGCGCGTCGGCCGGGTCATCGAGCGGGTCTGGCGCGAGGGCGGCCGCTTCGACGGCTGGAGCGAGCACTTCTCCTACGAGCGCTGGACGTCCGCGGCCGCCGCGGAGCTCGAGCCGCTGGGCGTGAGCCTGGCGTGGTTCACCACCCGCGAGCGCGCCGAGGACGAGGTCCTGCCGTGGGACCACCTCGACTCGGGCCTGGACAAGGCCTGGCTGTGGGACGACTGGCAGGACGCCCTGGACGGCCGCGAGCTGGAGGACTGCCGCTGGACGCCGTGCTTCGACTGCGGCGTCTGCCCGGCGATGGGCACGGACATAGAGATCGGCCCAACAGGCCGCAAGCTCCTGCCGCTGACCCCGGTCTAGCGCCGCTGGTTCGCCGCCCGGCCCGCCCGACGCGCGCCCAACAGCCCGGCCACGGCCCGGCCAAATTCGAGGAACGAGTCCGGGGCCGGCGGCGGGCCACACATCAGGGCAGGGGCGCCAGCCCCTGCCCGCAATGCCCTGCCCTCAGGGCGACGGAGGCTCGCGGGTCAAGAGGTCGCCAACGACAAGGACCAGCGCCGGAACAGATGCGACCTCTTGAGGCGTGAGTCGGAGCCCGTAAAATCCGCCGTCGGCCCCGGACTCTCATCACCCGCAGGCCCGAAGGACCTCCACGGCCAGACCTAGTTCCCCGACGACTCGGACGCGGACTCGGTGGACGCGGCCTCGGACACCGCGGACTCCGCGTCGACCATGCCGTGCCCGTAGAACCCGTTGTACGGCGCGTAACCGTCGCAGTAGGCGTCCTGCGCGCCGGTGTCGTCCAGGTCGTAGTCGGCCGGGCAGGGGACCGACTCCGCCTGGTCGGTCAGCATCCGCGTCAGCTCGGGCGGCGACGCCTCCGGGTGCTTGCCCGCGAGCAGGGCCGCCACGCCAGACACGTGCGGCGTGGCCATCGACGTGCCGCAGTACCGGTCGTACCCGCCCGGCACGGTCGACAGCACGCACGCCGGTTTCGCCGACGGGGCCGCCCCGGGCGCCGACGATCCGCGCGGCTCGCCGCCCGGCGCGGTCACGTCGATCACCCCGAGCCCGTAGGAGCTGTAGCCCGCCTTGAGCTTGTCCGGGCCGGTCGCCGACACCGCGACCACACCGCGCAGCCCGGCCGGCAGGACCTTGCAGCCTCCGTCCAGCGTGCGGCGCTCCATTCCGGACGCGCTGGGACCGCCGGCCGTCTGTCCACTCGGGTCGGACAGGTCCGCGCCCTCGTTGGTGGCCGCGGCGACCGTGAGCGTGCCCTGCCGCGTCGCGTAGTCGACCGCGCGCCGCACCGCTTCGAACACCACGCGCTCGCTGTTTCGGTTGCACGTCATCAGCCACGGGTCGACGAAGTAGCTGTTGTTCGTCACGGCCATCTCGTTGACCGTGGCCCACATCAGCCCGCACACGGCGTACTCGGGGAAGATGAACCCGTCGTCGTCGACCACCTTGACCGATGCGATCCGCACGCCGGGCGCGACGCCCGCGACACCACGCCCGTCGTCGGCGGCCGCGATCGTGCCCGCGACGTGCGTGCCGTGCGGCGACCCGGTCGGCTCCCACGCCGTGCGCGCCCGAACGGCCACTCCGGACAGACAACCGGCCGACAGCGCGGGATCCAGTGCCTTGCGCAGGTCCGGGTGGTTGGGGTCCACACCGGAGTCCAGCACGCCGACCACGACGTCCTTGCTGCCCTTGTCGATCCGCCGCGAGCGGTCCGCGTGGATCAGGTCCATGTCCCACTGCTCACCGGTGCGGTCCATGGTGGACACCGCCGTCGGGTCCCCGGTCACCTGTGCCTGCGTGGAATCCGTCTCGTCGGACTTGCGCGGCCCCTGCTGCAGGCGCATCACCCGCTGCGCGCTGAACGCCCGGTCGGTGCCGATCCGGTGCGGGAAGCGGGAATCGCGGGATGTGGCCACCGCGACGCCGATCTGGGGGTAGTACCCGGACAGTCGACCGCACGCGGCAGAGATCTCCTTGCCCGCGGCGCGCTGTGCGATCCCGGTGTCGAACAACACCAGGTAGCGCAGCTTCGGCAGGGTGTCGGAACACGCGGGCGGTTCGTCGGGCGGCTGTGCGCTCGCCACCACGCCGGTCGTGACCAGGTTCGCAGCGAGCACCACCGCCATGACCGCTGCCACCGATACTCGGCGCAGCGAAGGCACGGGTGACCTCCAGTTGTTTGGCGGCCGGTCCGGGACACCGGCAGTCCAATGTCCGGACGGTAGCCACTAGGTCCTGACCAGACAAGCGCGAAGGCGGAATTGGACCTGCGGGTACCGTGCCAGCAGGCGCGTCCGAACACCACCGGAGTAGCCACAACCCACCAGAAGGAGTAATCCTGACCAGGCAGGACCGGCCCAACCCGTCCGCACCCGCGGTGCGCAAGCTGCGGCTGCGCTACGCCAAGCGTGGCCGGCTCCGCTTCACGTCCCATCGCGACATCGCGCGTGCCTTCGAGCGGGCGCTGCGCCGGGCGCACGTGCCCATGGCGTACTCGCAGGGCTTCAACCCGCACCCGAAGATCTCCTGGATCGGCGCCGCGCCGACGGGGGTGGCGAGCGAGGCCGAGTACGTGGAGATCCAGCTGGTCGAGGCCGTCGAGCCGGCGGAGCTGGTCGCGATGCTGGACGGCGCCATGCCGACCGGCCTGGACGTGCTCGAGGCGGTCGTGGCCGGCGGCGGTGACTCGCTGGCCGATCGCGTCGAGGCGAGCCGGTGGCGGATCGAGCTCCCGGGCGTGTCGCCGGCGCAGCTGCGCGCGGCGGTCGAGCCCACGCTCGCGGAGCCGGTCGTCGAGGTGGAACGCCTGACCAAGCACGGTATGCGCACGATCGACGCGCGTGCCGCGATCGTGTCCGCCACGGTGAGCGACACCGGTCTCGACGAGACCCACCTATCGGACCCGGGACCCGCCACCCCGCCGTGTGGGATACTCGACGTGGTCGTTCGGCAGACAACACCTGCCGTTCGCCCGGACGACGTGCTGAGTGCGCTTCGCGTCGTCGCCGCTCTGGAACCGCCGGTGCCCGCGAAGGCGACCCGGATGGCCCAGGGACGGCTCGACGACGGCGGAGGTTTGTCCGACCCGTTGGCCCCAGACCGGGCGAATCACCCGGCGGGCTGACGGCTCGGACGGAAGCTCGGGGAGCGGGACCGCTCGGAGCGACGTTGAGACTGACCTGCCGTGACCGGCCGGCGAGCACTGCCCGGCGGCCGCACGGCGAGAGGCGAGGATTCCCGCCGCCCCGCGGCGGAACGACAACTGGCGGCACCGGAGGAGCACGGTGCAGCCGAACAACGAGGCCCTCGTGCGGCCGCGTCAGCGAAGGGTCGGTGCCTGCCACCGACCCTGGCGGACGCGCCCGGGGGCGAAGGAGCTACATGTCGGAAAAGACGACCCCCGCCGGGAAGACCGGCGGGGATGACACCGCAGCCATCTCCGCCGCACTGGCCGAGCTGCCTGCCCGAATCCGCATCCACGCGCTGGCCAAGCTGCTCGGCCGCAACAGCCGCGAGGTCCTGGCCGCGGTGACCGAGGCCGGGGTGACCGGCCGGAGCGTGCAGTCGAGCATCGACAAGGAGGTCGCGCTCAAGGTCGCCGAGTCGTTCGGCGTCCCCGCCGCCTCCGCCGAGGAGGAGTCGGCCACCGAGCCGGCGAAGGCGTCCGCCCAGTCGGCCCGCGCGATTCCGCCGACGCCGGTGTTCGCGTCCGCGGCGCCGTTGTTCCGCCCGCCCGAGCCGCCGGCGGCACCGCCGCCCGCGCCGCGTCGGGCCGAGCCAGAGGACGTCGAGGACGAGGACACGACAGACGACGCGGCGGACACCGACGACGACGGCGACGACTCGCGGCCGCGCCGCAGGCGGGGCCGCCGGGGCCGAGGCCGGGGCAAGGGCGGCCAGGGCGAGGACGACGGCGACGACCGTCCCGACGACGACACGGACAAGCCGGGCAAGGCGGAAAAGTCCGAAAAGGACGACAAGCCCGACAAGCCCGAAAAGTCCGAGAGGTCCGACCGCCGGCGCGGCAGGGGCAAGGCCGAGAAGAGCGAGGAGGCCGACGCCGAGGACGACACCGACGAGAACGACGACTCCGACTCCGCGAGCAGGCGCCGCCGCCGGCGCCGGCGGCGCAAGGGCGGCGCGGACGACGAGGGCGGCCCGACCGAGGGCGATCCGCCCAACACGGTCGTGCACGTCCGCGAGGCGCGCGACGACAAGGACAAGCCGGAGTCCGACGGCCGCGACGAGGTGCGCAGCGTGCGCGGCTCGACCCGGCTGGAGGCCAAGCGCCAGCGGCGCCGCGACGGCCGGGAGGCGGGCCGTCGGCGAGCGCCGATCCTGTCCGAGGCCGAGTTCCTCGCCCGCCGCGAGGCGGTCGACCGGGCGATGGTCGTCCGCGAGCGCGGCGACCGGGTGCAGATCGGCGTGCTCGAGGACGGCGTGCTGGTCGAGCACTTCGTCACCTCGTCGGGCACCGGCTCGCTGGTCGGCAACGTCTACCTCGGCCGCGTGCAGAACGTGCTGCCCTCGATGGAGGCGGCGTTCGTGGACATCGGGCGCGGCCGCAACGCCGTGCTGTACGCCGGCGAGGTCGACTGGGACGCGGCCGGCCTCGAGGGCAAGGCCCGCAAGATCGAGCAGGCGCTGTCCACCGGCGACAGCGTCCTGGTCCAGGTGACCAAGGACCCGGTCGGGCACAAGGGCGCCCGGCTGACCACCCAGATCTCCCTGCCCGGCCGGTTCCTGGTCTACGTGCCGGGCGGCGGGGCGACGGGCATCTCGCGCAAGCTGCCGGAGAACGAGCGGCGGCGGCTCAAGGACGTGCTCAAGCGGGTCGTCCCCGAGGACGCCGGCGTGATCATCCGCACCGCGTCGGAGGGCATCAGCGAGGACGAGCTCGGCCGCGACGTGCGCCGTCTGCAGGCACAGTGGCAGGTCATCCAGGACAAGACGCAGGGGACCAACGGCACCAAGCGGGTCAGCGCGCCCGCGCTGGTCTACGAGGAGCCGGACCTGCTGGTCAAGGTCGTCCGTGACCTGTTCACCGAGGACTTCTCGGCCCTCGTCATCGAGGGCGCGGGCGCCTGGGAGACGGTCGACGCCTACGTCCGCCACGTCGCGCCGGAGCTGGCCGACCGGGTCCGCAAGCACGTCGGCTCGAAGGACGTGTTCGCCGAGTACCGCATCGAGGAGCAGCTGCTCAAGGCGCTCGACCGGAAGGTCTGGCTGCCCTCGGGCGGGTACCTGGTGATCGACCGCACCGAGGCGATGACCGTCATCGACGTCAACACCGGCAAGTTCACCGGGTCGGGCGGCAACCTCGAGGAGACGGTCACCCGCAACAATCTGGAGTCCGCCGAGGAGATCGTGCGCCAGCTGCGGCTGCGGGACATCGGCGGCATCATCGTGATCGACTTCATCGACATGGTGCTGGAGTCCAACCGGGACCTGGTGCTGCGCCGGCTCACCGAGTGCCTGGGCCGCGACCGCACCCGCCACCAGGTCGCCGAGGTCACCTCGCTGGGCCTGGTGCAGATGACGCGCAAGCGGGTCGGTACGGGCCTGCTCGAGGCGTTCGGCACCACGTGCGAGCACTGCAAGGGTCGTGGCGTGATCGTGTCCACCGAGCCGGCGGGCAAGGCGGCCGGGGCCAACGGCTCCGGTGGCTCCGGCGGCTCGAGCGGTTCGGGTGGCGGGCGCCGCTCCCGCGGCCGCGGCGAGGACAAGGAGGCGAAGGAGGCGAAGGAGGCCGCCGCGAAGGAGGCGGCGGCCAAGGAGGCGGCCAAGGCCGTCCGCGACATCGCCAAGGCGACCACCAAGGCCAACGGCGACTCGCACACCGACGACTCCGACGACTCCGACGCCGTGTCGTCAGCGGCCTCGGAGTCGGCCTCGGAGCCGGCCGCGCCGCCGGTCAACCGGTCCCGGCGCCGCTCGCGTCGCAGTGCCGGCGAGCCGAGCGCCGCGGTCGAGCCGGCCGAGCCCGCCGTGTCGACCGTCCCGGCCGGCACGGAGAGCTTCACCCGGTCGAGCGACCACAATGGCGGGGAGCCCGAGCAGGCGAACGGCCGCACTCCCGACGCCGAGCCCGTCCCCGACCAGGCCGAACAGCCTGTCGAGGCGGATTCCTCGGAGCCGGAGTCCGCGACCGTGGCCGCCGTGAAGACGCCGCAGCGGCGGCCGGTGCGGCGGGGCGCGTCCCGGC
>NZ_JBOHGA010000017.1:0-52165 GCF_050699915.1 Actinophytocola sp. | reverse complement strand
GGCTCGGGGTGGTCGCGGCGAGCGGCTCCACCGGCAGCACCGCGGTGGACACGGACACGGTCGACGTGGTGCTCCTGGTGCTGTTGGCCGTACTGCTGATCGCCATCCCGCCGGCGATGCGCGCCGGCTCCGCCGCGGGCCGCGCGGTGATCGCCGGGCTGGCGTTCGGCGGCGTCGCGGTGGCCGTGCGGTCGCTGCATCAGCGGACCGGCTCGTTGTCCGAACTACTGGCGCAGCCGCCGACCTACGCGGTGCCGGTCTTCGCCGGGCTCGGCGCGGTCATGCTGGCCCTCGCCCTGCGCCGCGGCGGGCCGGACGTGGTGGCCGCCATCGTCGTCGGCGTGGAGATGCTCGCCGCGGGTGCGTTGGGCATCGCGCTGCTGGGCGACGGAGTCCGCGCCGGCTGGCAGCTCCCGTGCGCGGTCGCGGTGCTCGTGGCGCTCGCCGGCCTCACCGTCCTCGCCCGCGCACCCGACCGCAGCGGGTGAGCACCGGACCCGCAACCGGGCCGTGTCCGACGGTGTCTGGCGCACACCCGAGCCGATCCAGCTCGACGAGCCGGGCCTCTACCGCGTCGCCGTGGAGGCCACCGACGTCGACGGCGAACTCCGCGGCGGTCACCGTGCCGTGACGCCCGGCCCCGTCGGGGTCGCCCGGTCGCCGGTCAGCTCGGGCAGGCGGCGGGCGACCTCGGCGCGGTACCGCTCGACGTTCGCGAGCTTGATCTCCTCGTAGCCGCGGACCATGTCCGGCAGCCGCGCGAGGTCCACGACGGACTCCAGGTTCTCGTGGTCGAGTACGCGGAGCGCGGACTCGACCGTCGCGCGGTACTCGGCGACCAGCGCCCGCTCGGCCCGGCGCACGCGCGTGTGTCCGAACGGGTCGGCGGCGGTGCCCCGCAGCCGGCGCATGGGCGCCAGCACGTGGAACACCAGCCGGAACCAGCGGCCTAGCGCGATCTTCCGCTTCATCCCCAGCGCGCGAAGGAACGGCGGGTGGAGCCGATAACCGATCTTCGCGCCCTCGCCCCATTCCGCCCGGAGCTGCCGGTCGAACTCCGGGTCGAGATGCAGCCGCGCCACCTCGTACTCGTCCTTGTAGGCCATGAGCTTGAACAGGTTCCGGGCCACCGCCTCGGTCAGCGACGTGCTGCCGGGTACGACCTCCGCCTCGCGACCGCGCACGCCGGCCACGAACCTCGCGAACTCGTCGGCGTACCGACCGTCCTGATAGGACGTGAGCTCGGTGACCCGGTGCGCGATCAGGGCGCCGACGTCCGTGGGCGTGGGCTCCGGCTCGGCCGGTTCGAGGCCTTCGGCGACGACTCGCCGGCCGTGTCGGAACGCCATGAGGTTGGCCGGCACTCGTGCGCCGTTGAGCTCGATGGCCTCCTCGATGCACTTGGCGGAGATCGGGAGCGCGCCCGCCTGGTAGGCGGCCCCGACGAGGAGCATGTTCGTGAACTGCTCGTCGCCGAACAGCTCGTTCGCCAGCTCGTCCGCGGCGAGGTGGTGTGCGAGACGGACCCGGTCCTCGATCGCGGAGCGGATGCCGCGCCGGTCGGGTGCCGCGACGGCGGGGTCGACGACCATGTGCCCGGTGGGTGCCTCGGCGGACGAGAGCACCGCGATCGTCCGCTCGGGATCTGCGCTCTCGAGGTACTGGGGCTCCGTGCCGACCAGCGAGTCGCACACGAGGTAGAGGTCGCACTCGCCGCGGGCCAGCTTCGCGGCGCGTGCCTTCGGTTCGACGGAGACCTTGACGTCGGAGACGACCGCGCCACCCTTCTGCGACACGCCGGTCTGGTCGAGCGCGCGCACGTGGCGGCCGTCGAGCGCGGCGGCGGTGGCGAGCACCTGGGCGATCGTGACGATGCCGGTCCCACCGATCCCCGCGATCCGCACGGTGAAGTCGTCCACCGGCACGCTCGGCACAGGCTCGGGCAGGGCGCCGACCTCCGGAGTGCGGACAGTCCTTCCGGTCGTGCCGGGAGTGACGGTGACGAAGCTGGGGCAGTCACCGTCCACACAGGAGTAGTCGAGGTTGCACGAGAACTGATGGATCCGGGTCTTGCGCCCGAGCTCGGTCTCGACGGGCCGCACCGACAGGCAGTTGGACCTCTGTCCACAGTCGCCGCAACCCTCGCAGACGCCCTCGTTGATCACGACCCGCTTCGTCGGGGTGGGCAGTTCGCCGCGCTTGCGCTTGCGGCGCAGCTCCGCCGCGCACTCCTGGTCGTGCACCAGGACCGTGACCCCGGGCTCGGCCGCGAGCTCGGTCTGCGCGGCGACCAGGTCGTCCCGGTGCCGGACCCGTACCCGGCCGCGCGGGGCCACCCGTCCGCGGCGCAGCGCACGCCGGGTCCGGCGCGGGTCCGGGGACGTCACGACCACCCTGCCGACCCCCTCGGCGAGCAGGGTGGCGACGAGCTGGGCGAGCCCGCCCCGTGCGCCGACCGGGTCCTGCCCGCCGGTCATCGCCACCGTCGAGTTGAAGAGGATCTTGTAGGTGGTCGGCACGCCCGCCGCGACCGCCGCCCGGACGGCCAGGCTGCCGGAGTGAGCGAAGGTGCCGTCGCCGAGGTTCTGGATGAAGTGCCTGGTGTCGACGAAGGGCGCCATGCCGAGCCACTGCGCGCCCTCGCCGCCCATGTGGGTCAGCCCGGTGACGGTGCCGACCCGGTCGCTGTCCATGACCAGCACCAGCCCGTGACAGCCGATCCCGCCACCGACGAGCGCGCCGTTGTCGGGCGACCTGGTCGAGCTGTTGTGCGGGCAGCCGGAACAGAAGTACGGCGTGCGGGTCACCAGTGGGAGTGATAATCGCTGCCTCGGTCTCTGGCGGGGCGGGCGCAGGCCGTGGAACCCGTCGTGCTCGCGCAGCCGGGCGGCCAGCCCCGCCGCCACGACGGTGGGACTCAGCTCGCCGACCGCCGGGAACAGCCGCGCGCCGTGTGGGTCTCGCCGGCCGACCACCGCCGGCGCGTCCGGTGTCCCGTAGAGGATCTCCTTGACGGCCGACTCGAGGTAGGACCGCTTGTCCTCCACCACGATGATCTCGGTCAGGCCGCGGGCGAACTCCCGCACCACGGTCGGCTCCACCGGCACGACCGCGCCGAGCTTGAGGACGGCGAGCCCCGTCCGTTCGAGCTCGGAGTCGGTCAGGCCGAGCGAGTCGAGGGCCTGCCGCAGGTCGAGGTAGGTCTTGCCGGCCGCGACGAGCCCGATGCGCGCCGACCGCCGCGCGCCGAGGATCCGGTTGAGGCCGCTGCGCCGGAGGTACTCCGCCGCGATCGGGAGCCGCACCTCCTGCAGGCTTCGCTCGAGCCCGGCGAGGCCGGCGCCGATCAGCTGCGCGTGCGGCACGTGCGCGTAGGCCCGCGGGTCGTCGAGCACCGGCGGTGTCCACTGTGAGCTCACCGTCGCGGTGGCGGCGCCGTCGGCGACGTTCGCGGCCACCTTCATCGCCGTCCACACGCCGGCCGCGCGCGACAGCTCGACCGCGTGGAGTCCGTGTCGGAGTACCTCGTGCGCGTCGGCGGGGCACAGCGTGGGCAGCTGCAGGTCGGCGAGCGCGGGCTCCGAAGAGGACGGCACGGTCGACGACTTGGCGGTGGGATCGTCGCCGACCAAGGCGACGGCGCCGCCCTTCGGCGAGGTGCCGATGAACATCGCGTGGCGGAACGCGTCCGTGGCGCGGTCGAGGCCGGGCGCCTTGCCGTACCAGACTCCCGTGACGCCGTCGGTGGTGAGCGTCGCGACCTGGTCCGCCAGCTGCGTGCCGTAGACGGCCGTCGCGGCGAGCTCCTCGTTGACCGCCGGCGCGTGCACGATCCGGCGGTCCGCGAGGATCGACCGCCGGCGCTGGATCTCCAGGTCGTAGCCGGCGAGCGGCGAGCCCTCGTAGCCGGTCACATAGATCGAGCCGTGGTGCCCGCGGCTCTCGTCGTGGCGCTGCCGGTCGAGCAGCATCCGCACGAGCGCCTGCAGTCCGGTCAGGTAGATCGTGCCGTCCGCAACGAGGTAGCGATCGTCCAGTGAGCGCGTGCCGAAGGCGCGAACATCCGTCATGACAAGCCGATCCGTTCCCTCACGTAGCGGTTGCGCACCGCCGGCGTGCCGGTGCGGAGCAGGGGGCACCGGCATCGAGCCGCATCGTACTTC
Source organism: Actinophytocola sp. (assembly GCF_050699915.1). GTDB lineage: Bacteria > Actinomycetota > Actinomycetes > Mycobacteriales > Pseudonocardiaceae > Actinophytocola. The sequence goes on along the minus strand of NZ_JBOHGA010000017.1, from coordinate 48,002 downwards.
GCGAGTGGCGTTCGTTCGCCCTGTTCAGCGGGTTCGCGGAGCGGATGCTCGCCAGACCCGCTCGCCGTCGACGCGCTCGTCGGTCGGGACGAGACCCAGCGTCTTGGCGACGGACTCGGACGCCGCGTGTCCGGGATGGATGTTCGCGGTGAACTCGGTGGGGTGCAGCGTCTCGTGCAGCTCGACGCAGAACCCGCTCATCATCTCCGTGCCGAGCCCGCGCCGCTGTGCGGGCGGGTCCACGAGGTAGGCGACCTCGCAGGTGTCGAAGCCCGACCCGGCCGCACGTGACACGGTGGCCTGCGCGAGCCCGACGAGCCGGCCGTCGTCGCGGCGGCGTGCCACGTAGTTGATCCAGAGCACGTCCGGGTCGGTCGACCCGCGCAGCCAGCGGGCGACCCGGTCCCCGGCCGCGGTCGCCGACGCCGGTGCGCCGCCGATGAAGTCGTAGAGGGCCGGGTTCAGCAGCATCGCGACGAGCTCGTCGACATCGTCGCGGGCGATCCGGGACAGCACGAGTCGCTTGGTGACGATCGCCGGCTCGGGCTCGTCGATCACGTGGGCGGTACGGAACGCACTGGTGAGGTCCAGATCACGAGGCCGAACAGTAGCATCGCGCCACCCACGGCGACGATCGTCGCCGACGGTGCCAGCACGAGGCCGAGGACGCCGCCGAGCAGGAACCCGACCGGCACCGCGGTGAGGTTCATGGCGCGGTAGCCGGCCGTCGCCGCGGCCCGGTCCTGGTGCGAGATCGCGCGGGCGCGGAAGGTCTGGATCAGCACCAGCACGACGCCGGAGCAGAGCTCGTCCAGGGCGAACCCGGCGACGATGAACGCGACGCCGGCCGCGCCCGGCACGTAGAGGCCGATGCCCAGCAGCAGGTAGGAGCCGATGGCACCGAAGCCGAAGAGCGAGATCCCCCACCCGCCGGTCAGCGACCGGGGCAGCCTGGTCGCCAGGTAGGCGCCGAGGACCGCGCAGAGCACCGCACAGGCCTTGATCACGCCGTACTCCGCCGCCCCGATGCTCGTCCGCGCCAGGATGGCGATCAGCAACATCGCCTCGATGAGGCACTGTCCCAGGTTGTAGGCCAGCGCCCAGCCGGTCAGCACTCGCAGTGGCGGGGTGGCGAAGTTGACCGCGACACCGTGCCGCAGCGACGAGCGGTCCCTGCCCGGCGCCTCCTCGACCGGCTCGGCCACGTGGGTTCGGGGCATCCCGCGCAGCAGCAGGCACGCACCCGCCGCCAGGACCGCCGCGACCACGAACGTGCCGGACACGTCGAACATGGCCAGGGCCAGGCCCGCGAAGAACGGGCCGCCGCCGTCGGCGAGCGACTCCGCCATGCCCAGGCGCGAGTAGACCCGGGGCAGCTCGGCGTCGTCGAAGGCGAGGGGCACGAGCACCTGCACGGCGACCGCGGTCAGCACCGAACCCAGCCCGAGGGACAGGTTGGCCAGGGCGAACACCGCGAAGCCGACGACCGGTGAGGCCAGCAGCGCCGCGGCGGACAACGCGAACGCGACCACCCGCAGCCACTCCGCCGCGAGCATGACGGTGCGCTGGTCGTACTTGTTGACGGTGGCCGTGGCGGCACGGGCGAACAGCACCTGCGGCGCGAACCGGCACACGCCGAGCACGGCGACGATCATGGCGTTGGCGCCGAGCGTGGCGACCGCGACGAACGGCACCGCGAACTCGATCACCGCGATGGCGAAGAACGACACGAACGTCGCCGTGGACAGCCGGCGGGTCAGCGCCGGATGCCGGACCGGCGCGGGTTTGCTAACGCTCAACGAGGAGGCCCATCTGTAGCAACTTGCCGACGTGCTGGTCGTGTCGGTCCACCGTGGCGGCGGGTTCGCCGCACAACGCCAGGAACAGCTCCCGGTCGACGGCTTCGGCGGCGTCGCTGTCGCTGAGCAGGTACCGCCGGTCCGGGCCGCCACCGAAGGTGGCGAGGACCGCGCCCGGCTTCGGTCGCACGCCGACGAGGTCGGGCTCGTCCGGCGGCACGAGCAGGTGCGAGTCGGACAGCAGGTAGTCGACCGCGGTCTTCCGCACGAAGCGCAGCACGTCGCCGCCGGACTCGAGGATCGGTTCGCCCGGGCCGTTCAGCGACGTGTTGATCAACACCGGTATCGCGCCGAGGTCGGCCACCTGACAGAGCAGGCGGTACATCGCCGGGTTGTCGTCCGGGCCGACCGTCTGGACGCGCGCGGTGCCGTCCAGGTGCAGGGCCTCGACGAGCACCTCCCGGTACTCCGGACGGGCCGTGAAGTTGAAGTTCATGAACGGCGACTCGGCGGGCCCGCTGAAGTAGGTGTCCAGGTCCTCCACTCGGACGATCGGAGCGACCGGTCGCCACCACTGCCGGCCCTTGATCGTGTTCAGCCGGGCCCGGGCGTCCCGGCAACCGACCGGATGGCACAGGATCGACCGGTTCCCGAGCGCGCGCGGCCCGAACTCCGCGCGGCCGCCGTAGCGGGCGACGATCGCACCGTCGATCAACAGCTGCGCGGCGTGGTGCAGCAGCTTCTCGGCGGCCGCCGGCGCGGACACGGTCTCGACGAAGCCCTGTCGTGCCGCGACCTCGACGCGGATCTCCTCGGCGGGCCGGCCGAGGAAGTCGGACCGGACCCGCTCCCGCACAGCCGGCGTGGGCTCGTGGCCGTAGCAGCCGAGGAACGCGGCGCCGATGGAGATGCCGGCGTCGTGCGGGCACGACGGCACGTAGACGTCGTCGACCTCGTCGAGCCCGGCGATCGCGGTGTTTCCGGTGAGGTTGAGGAAGATCCCGCCGGCGCAACAGATCCGGCGCTGACCGGTCAACGCCACGGCTCGCCGTGCCTGGTGTGTGACCAGGTCGGTGAACGCGTCCTGCACCGCCGCGGCGATGTCCGCGTCGGCCACCGGGTCCGAGTGCGCACGCAGCTGCTGCCAGCCGTTGCGTACCCGCGGCGGCTCGTCCGGCGTGATGATGTCCGATTTGGACAGTCTCGCGGCGCCTTCGAACGGGATGCCGCCCAGTGCCATGAGCTGCCCGTGCGCGTGCTCCTTGCGGAACAGGTACCGGGCGACGTTGTCGTACAGGCTGGCCTCGCCCTGCATGTAGACGTCGGGCTGGTTGTGCGGGACGGAGAAGTCCCGCGCCAGCAGCTCGAGCCGGCCGGCGTCGAACCGGTAGACCGAGCGCATCTCGGTGAACAGCTCGGCGTCGGTGTCGTCGGCGGTGTAGCGCGCGAAGAACTCCGCGAACGGCTCGTGGAAGTCCCGGCCGTCCCGCGACGACGTGCCGGCGCTGTCGGACACCAGCACGGCCGCGGACTCGAACCCCGAGAGCCCGGCCGTGCAGGCCGCGTGCGCCAGGTGGTGGGAGACGACGAAGTGCCGCTCGTCGAACGGGTCGAAGAGGCCGAAGTCCGCGGTGAACAGCGGCCGCTGCAGGCCGACCGCGGACGGGCCGGCCGCCTGGAACGACGACACGATGACGTCGACGTCGGCGAGCGAGGTGCCCGCCGCGGCGAGCACCTCCGGCACCGGGAGGCGGTTCGACAGGCACTCCTGCCCGTCGTACTTCCTCCTGGTCACCCGCTCCTGCTGGATGGCCGCGAGGACGACACCGTCGCGCACGACCGCACACGACGCCTCGTGTCCACAATGGATACCGAGGACGGTGGTCATCGACGGTAGTTCCCGATCGGCGCGCCCTGCGGCATGAAGCCGAAGGTCAGGATCGTGACGCGCTCGCCTTCGGCGATCGGGGTGCGGCTGTGCGCCTGCGTGCCGGCGAGGAAGATGACCATCTCCCCCGAGGTGAGCTGGAAGCGCTCCTCGCTGCCGTCCGGGTAGTGCATGTACAGCGCCGAGGTGGTCGCCGCGTCCGCCGGCTTCTCGTGCGCCAGCATCAGGAGCACGTTCAGCGAGAAGATGTCGGTGTCGATGTGCGGGATGATCCCCTGGCCGGCGTCCCGGTAGAAAAGGTAGCTCGCGATCCCGGTCGGCTCCGCGCCCGGCACGACCGATCGGACGAGCGCGGTCAGCTCGGGACTCGTCGCCAGCTTGTCCGCGACCGGCCCGCCGCAGCCGAGGTAGTGCTCGTCGAACGGCACCGCGGTCGCACCGACCTCCTCGGACTCCGCGATGAGAGTGGACAGCAGTTCGTCGGTCAGCAGGTCCGGGTGTCCCCGGAACTGCGCGCCGCGCGGGTCCGCCACCTCGTACGGGCACAACAGTTCCAGCGCTTCCGACACGGCCACCCGGCCGCGCTGTGACCTCGAGTCCCGCTCCGGGACGAGATGTCCGGCCGACAGGCCGAGAATGAGCTTGAGGTTCGCCTGCTCGGCCGGGCTGAGGCTGCCGTGCAGGTCGGCCAGTCGCTGACCGACGGACGCTGTTCCACTCATCGCAGCTTCCTTAGATGGGATGGTATCCGAACGACACGAGCCGAATCGACTCACCGGCAACGGTTCTGGTCCGCTGGTGGGTCACGCTGTCGGCGAAGAAGACGAGCGACTCGCCGTGTGCCAACTGGATGTGCACCGGATCCTGCTCGGGCGGGTACAGGATCAGCTCGGAATGCCGGCGTTCCGGCCGATGCTCCAACATCGTCAGCACGTTCAACGCGAACTCGTTCTTGTCGACGTGCGGGTCGATGCCGAGGCCCGGCGCGTCGTAGTAGAGGTAGTTCGCCTTGTAGGTCGGCAGGACCGGCCCGACCCGCTCGCTCAGGAAGGCGTTGATGTCCGAGGACAGCGCCATCTCCCGGGCGAGCGGCGCCCCGGACGTGACGTAGTGGTCGTGGAACCGTTGCGCCCGATGCCGGTTGGCGCGGGACTCCTCGTCCATGGCCGCGATTTCGGCGTCGGTGAAGAACGGCGCCCGGCCGCGGAAGACGATGCCGGTGGTGAACGCGGGCCGCTTGCCGTCGTGCAGCTTCGGCAACGACCGCTGTGCGGTCTCCAGCGCCTCCCGGCGCAGGGCCTCCGGCTGTTGCCGAGCATGGCCGACGAGCAGTCCGCCCGCCGCCATGCTCAGCATCAGCTTGAGGTTCTCGCGCTCGGCGACGGTCAGCTCGGCCGACAACCGGCCGATTCGCTCCACCAGCGGCAGCGAGCTGGCCTGTGTCACTGCGACTCCGTGAACCCCAGCGTCTCGGGCAGCGACAGCAGGTGGTTGCGCACCTCCGGCGTCGCGGCGGCCGAGATCGGCTTGGAGTAGATGTACTCCGCCTCCATGTTGATGTCCTGCAGCTTCTCCAGGTGCAGCGCGGAGGACGTCACGATGCTGCTGAGCACCTCGCGCTCGCTGGCACTGAGCTCGGCCGAGAGCCCGGCGAGCTTCTCGGTAAGCGTGGGCAGAGCGGCCTCCAGCGCGGCGGAGTCGAGCTCGCCACCCGGCGTCGTCTCCTGCGACTGGCTCGTCTCCGACCGCATCTCCGGCGTCCAGCTCATGGCATTTCCCTCCAGCTCAGAACTGACGATCACTTGGTATTCACCAAGCTAGATGACCTGGATAGGCCGCCGAACGAGCGATTCTGGACCGAAAATGAACCAGCCGTTGTGGGTCGTGCGGACGGGTACAGCTCGCGTGACAGGTCTCGGATGAACGCGATGGAGTCCTCTTCGGACAGCGCGGCGGACGCGACGGCCTCGAACACCTGGCGTGTCTCGGCAACCCGCTCGCTGCCGTCTTCACGCACCGTCGCATGCACACAGTCGGCGAACATGACCGGTGAGTCGTCGGGGTGGTCGAACTCCAGCAGCCGGAAGCCAGCGGTTCGAACGCGGGCACCAGTGCTCGACGGCAAGACCCGAACACGCACGTTCGCCCGGTCGCCGCACTCGATCACGTGCGCGAGCTGACGGCGCATCACGCTCGGCTCGCCTACGCAGTTGCGCAAGGCCGCCTCGTCGAGGACCACCGTGAACGCCAGCGGTCTGTCCGAATCGTCGAGTCGCTGCTGACGGATGCGCCGGGTCTTGATCTCATCGATCAGCTCGTCGCGGCCGGCCAGCAGCTCGCGGGCGTAGACCTCGGTTTGCAGGAGCTCTGGCAACCGCACCACGGCTACCTCATGGACCGCTGCTGCGCCGGCCTCCCAGCCGAGGTAGTCCCGATTCGGCACTCGATAGTCCTGCCACCATCCGCGCCGCCGAGCCGCTCGGATCATGTCGAGCAAGTCGGGCGCGTACTGGTCGTACAGATCCATCATGCTCCGCGCGACGTGCACGTTGGCCACCGAGATCCCGGACTCCAGTCGGTGGAGGCCGCTCCGCGCCAGATCCAGCTTGGAGGCGGCCAGCTCCAACGTCAGTCCGGCCTGCCGCCGCATGTCCCGGAGACTCCGCGCCACCCGCCGTCGCGCAACCGGCGGACTCAACATTGGGCTTGACATCGAGTTGTTGACCTCCGCGAGTTCGGTGATCAAGGCGCTGTCGTGGTGAGCAGCGTCGGGTGGCGGGAAGATCACGAAACCAGGTGTCACGGAGCGTGCGTTATCCTGTGTGCACGGTCGCCACACCCGCAATCACCTGCGGAGACGCACGGTGCGACCGAGGAAGCCCGACACTGCGAAGCCTGGAAGACGACATGGCGAGGGAACCGGAACCCATCGCGGAGCTACGTCGCTCCTTGGGCGGACAGCTCGCGACCTTCCGGCTCGCGGCCGACCTGACTCAGGGCCGGCTCGCCAAGGTCGCACACTGCGATCGCACGACTGTCGTGCACATCGAGAAGGGTCGCGCCCGGGCCGACGAACGGTTCTGGCGGGCAGTTGACCTCGCCTGCGACGCCGATGGCGCGCTCGTCGCCGCGTACCTGGAGCTGGAGGCGGCCAAGGCCGAGTACGAACGGCGCGAGCGCGAACAGCGCCTCGCCAACGTCCGTGCCAAGGCCGCTGCGCTGAGGGGTCAGTCGACCGAGGGTGTTCCTGACACGCCCAACGCGGACCTGCCCCTGCTGGAGAGCCTGCGTCGGTCGCTCCTCGGCCACCAACAAGACCGCGAGCAACCTGAGGACGTCAATCCTTCTCGCTTCCACAGCGGAGTAGTCGAGGCGCATCGGTTGTACCAGCGAGCCGACTATGACGGTGCGGCCCGCGTCCTGCCATCGCTGATAGGTCGCCTCGAAGGATCGGCGGACACGATTCCGGCGCACACGAAATCGGCCGCGTATCTGGCCGCGGCCAAGTTGGCGACAAAGGTCGGCGACGCCGGGCTGGCGTGGGTGGCTGCCGACCGAAGCCTGCGCCTGGCCCAGGAGACCGATCGGCATGGATTGATCGGTATCGCGAGCTATCAGGTCGCTTGTGCGCTGCTCGGAAGTGGTCATCTCGCCGATGCCGAGGAGATCGCCGCACAAGCCGCGGAGCGGCTGGCCAGCCGTACAGCAACGAACATGCAGGACGTCATTTCGGCTCGCGGCGCGCTTCTGCTGCTGCTGGCGATCACGGCCGGACGGCAGGGCGACTCGTCGGCGGCTCGGCGGCATCTGCGTGACGCCGCGCGGCTTGCCGAGCACCTGGGGCAGGACGGCAACTTGTTGTGGACGGCGTTCGGTCCGACGAATATCTCCATTCATGAGCTGGCCGTTCACGTGGCGCTTGGCGATTCGCGGGCCGCGTTTCAGCTTGGCGAGCGCATCGACACCGACGCGCTTCCCGGCGTTCTTCTCGGGCGGCGCTCGCAGGTCCATCTCGAGTTGGGTTGGGCGTCTGCCGGGCAAGGTGATGACAGCCTGGCCGTGTTGCATCTACTCGAAGCGGAACGCGTCGCCAAGCAGGCTGTGTCGCGGAACGTGGCAGCTCGGGCGCTGCTGAGTACATTGCTCGCTCGTGAGCGCAAGAGCGCCACGCCGGGTCTTCGCGCGCTGGCGGCTCGAGCTGGCGCCGCTTGATGACGACGCAAGTGCTCCATCTCGTCGTGTGTGCAGCGCCGCCTGCCCAAGCGGTGGACGAGCTGGTTGGGCTCCTGCAGAACAAGAATTGGACGGTCTGCGTCATTGCGACGCCACGTGCGACCGGCTGGATGGATATCGAGGCTCTGGCCCGACAGACCGGCAATCCGGTGCGCGACGAATACCAGGGACCCGATTCGGAGTCCCTGCCACGTGCTGACGCGATCGCGGTGGCGCCCGCAACGTTCAACACGGTCAACAAGTGGGTTGCCGGGATCAGCGACACGTTCGCGCTCGGGCTGCTCAACGAGGCCATCGGCTTGCGGCTGCCGATCGTTGTCGCGCCCTATGCCAAGGCGAGCCTCGCCGCGCACCCGGCGTACGCACGAAGCTTGCAAACGCTCGGCGAGTGGGGCGTGACGGTGCTGCCGAACGAGGTCATCCGCGTCGGTGCCGCTCGGGACGTGTTCGGCTGGGGGCCGGTCGTCGATGCGCTGGACCGCGTGTGACGGTGTCGCTGCGTCAACCGGCCCCGGCCGGCGACCCGGCGGCGCGCTTCTTGCGTAGCTCGAGGGCCGCGGCGGGGGTGCCGACGAAGACGATGCCGAACTTCTCGACATCGTCGAGCCGAACCCGGACGGCGAGGTCGTCGCGCACCACGACGACCAGTTCACGGGCCACGGTCGAGTCGTCGATGACCGGGTAGTCGCGGTAGACGCTGCGCTCCACGATCGCGAACAACGCGTCGGCGACCGCCTTGACGTCCGCTTCGCGGGCGGCGTCGGTCCACGCGTTCAGTACATCGATGCCCGATCCGAGGCGAAGTCGGCGTGCCATGTCGATCCTCCAGTTGCATATCGACGTTATGAGTAAAGCATAACGTCGTTGCATAACACTGCCAACCGTATGGCGTGCGAGGGCAACCTGGAAGAAGGAGGAGTCGGTCAGCCGCAGCTGACCGCGCGCTCGGGTGTCGAGGTGTCGTCGAGTCGCCGGACGAACGAGTCGCCACCGACCTCGGCGCGCTTGCCGCAGGCGGACTCCTTGTCCGGGAACGTGCCGTAGTAGACGGAGTAGATGTCGGCACCCTCGAGCTGATGGCGCAGCGACTGGCACCCGGTCGACGGGGCGTGCAGGTACGACGTACCCGGGTTGGCGTCGAGGAACTGCTGGACCTCGCGCTGGTACTTGGTCGAGTCGACCGCGGAGCCGACGATGACGATGTACTCGCCGTCGCAGGGCGGAGTGCTGATGGGGACCGACACCGACAGGTCCGGGCCGGCAGGCTCGGAAGGCTCGGTGCTCGGCGGACGCGTGTTCGACGTCGTCGGCTCGCCCGCGGAACCGTCACGCAGCTCCGGCAGCCAGATCAGTGCCGCCGCGCTCGCCAGCGCGGTCACCAGGACGATCCCGGCGCCGACGAGCCAACCGCGGCGCGAGCGCTTCGGCGGCGGCTGCCGGTTGGGCATCGGTCGCAGGTCCGGGATCGGCAGCGTCGCCGGCCGGGGCGTCGGCAGCTGCGTCGCCGCATGAGGCGGCAGCCGCTGCGTGGCCGGACGTGGCGGCAGCTGATGCGTCGCCGGCTGGATCGGCGACTGCTCCAGCGCACGCTTGGCCGCCGAGGCCAGCGCTCCCGCGCTCTCGAACCGATCTTCGGGCCGCTTCGCCATGCCGGTGGCGATGATCTGGTCGAAGGCGGGCGACAACTCGGATCGCTGCGCGGACGGCTTCGGTGGTTCCTGGCTGAGGTGTGCCTGGATGAGGGCCAGCGGGTTCTCGTCGGGGAACGGCCGGCGACCGACCAGGCATTGGTACAGCAGGCAAGCGAGCGAGTAGACGTCCGCGCGGTGGTCCACCCGGCCCTCGAGCGCGAAGCGTTCCGGTGCCATGTAGGCGACCGTGCCGATCGGGATGCCCGTGCTGGTGATCTCGGCGTTCGACGCCATCGACCGGGCGATGCCGAAGTCGACGAGATAGGCGAACCCGCTCGCGTCGAGCAACACGTTGGACGGCTTGACGTCGCGGTGCACCAAGCCCTCGGTGTGCGCGGCGTCGAGCGCGGCGGCGACCTGGCCGATGACGTCGACCGCGGCGGCCGGGGTCATCGGGCCGCGCTCGGTCAGGACCGTGCTCAGGTCCTTGCCCTCGACCAGCCGCATGTCGAGGTACAGCCGGCCGTCGATCTCGCCGTAGGCGTGGATCGGGATGACGTGCGGCTCACGCAGCCGTGCGGCCGCGCGAGCCTCCCGCCGGAACCGCCGTTGGAAATCGTCGTCACCGGCCAGGTGATCGCTCAGGAGCTTGACCGCGACGACCCGGTCGTGCTGGGTGTCGTACGCGCGATGGACCTCGCCCATGCCGCCACGGGCGATCAACTCTTCCATCCGGTAATGGCCGAACTGCCACACGACCTGCCCGCTCCCCCCGCCCGGGTCGTCCCCCGCGGGGTGACCGCCATCCTCGCGCCGCGATCCTACAAGTCACCCGCGGCCCTGGTCCCCCGAACGGCGCGGCCCGCCGGCTACGGCTGCGTTGCGAGCGGCCCTTCGCCGCCCGGGTAACAGAACGAGGCCGATGGCGAGTAGAAGCCCCACGTCACCTGGAGCGGGTCGGCCGGCCGCAGCGCGCTGACCGGGTGGTCGGGCTCCAGGAACTCGAAGTCGGTCACGCTCCAGCCCGCGGCCAGCGGGGCATGGAAGGGGTACAGGCCGCTCATGTGCGTACCGTCGATGTCGGTGATGTACCGGAGTTGACCGCGCCCGATGTCGGCGATTCCCTCGCCCACGGTCGCGGTCGCGCGGATCACCGGCACGCCGTCCGCCTCGGTGGTCGCCGTCAGCACGCCGTTCTCCAGGACCAGCGTGGTGTTGCCGACGCTCGCGGGCACGCCGCGCCTTCCCGCGTAGTCGCGCATCTCGGCGCTGGAGTTGAAGTAGTGCGTCCACCACCGGCCCGGGACGGCGCCGTCGGGCGTGTCGTGGCCCGACAGGTCCGCGCCGCAGTAGGTCAGCGAGTACGCCTCGAACGCGGAGGTCTGATCCGTCGAGTCGACGACGTACTGGTTGATGAAACACTGCGCGTCCGGCGCCAGCTCCAGCTTCTCGGGCACGAGCGCGCGCACCGCTTCGGGGTCGGCGGGAATCCAGGTGAAGTAGAGCATTCGACTGGCGGTAACCAGTTGGGGCGCCTCGATCACGGCCATGTGAGGTCTCCTTGTCTGTGCGGCGGACCCATGGAATGACGTCGGTCCGCCGCGCCTTCGCGTTTCGGCCACGCACCAAGGTCTTCGACCTGTCCATCCTATTAGGACGGACAGGTCGAAGCGGCGCTCTGCGTCAGTGCTGTGACCTCCTCGCCAACGCGATCGCGCGCAGGACGTTGAGGCGACCGAACCCGTACCGGGAGTCCTTGCCCGCCTCGCCGAGCTCGTCGACCGAGCCGCTGATCATGTCCTGGAGGAAGATGGCCCGATCGGGCCCGGACAGCTCGCGGATCGACGGCACCGCGCTCAGCAGCAGCGCCATCGCGCCCGTCACGTGTGGGGTCGCCATCGAGGTGCCGTTGAACGCCTCCCACGCCGCGTCGGGCACAGCCGAGACCACGTCGACTCCGGGGGCGCTGAGGTCCGGCTTCGTGTAGATCAGCGGCAGGTGTTCCGGCCTGATCAGCTCCGACTCGGTCACCACCTGCGTCTGGCCGCCGCTGAACCCCGCCGGCAGGTCGCGGTGGTCGGTGGCGCCCACGGCTAGGGAGAAGATGTCGCTGCCGGTCGACGCCCCGGTCTGGGAGCCCCTGTTGCCGATCGCCGCCACCACCGGGATGCCCGCACGCAGCGCGGTCAGGAAGGCGGCGCTGAACACGTTCGGCGCCTCGTGGTCGAACACCGCCGCGGACAGCGACATGCTCAGCACGTCCACCTTCTGCTCCACCGCCCACTGGATGCCGGCGAGCACCTGCTGCGCGGTGCCCGAGCCGCCCTTGAGCACCAGCCCGACGGCCAGCTTCGCCTCCGGCGCCATCCCTATCCACTGGCCACTGGCGTCGCCGCCGGCGACGGTGCCGCACACGTGGGTGCCGTGGTCCTTGCTGTCGTGCGGCCGCGAGTCGGCCACCTGCTCGCCCCTCGCGTCGAACTCGGCCCACTTCGCGACCTTGCCCTCGAGGTCCGGATGGGTCGCGTCGACCCCGGTGTCCAGCACGCCGACCGTCACGCCCGCGCCGCGCGCTCCGTAGGCGCCCCACACCGACAGCGCGCCGCTCGCGGTGATCCCCCACGACGCCGCCGAGTCCTCCCGCACGCTCGCGGGCAGCTCCCTCGTCTTCGCCACCGGCGGCAGCGCGAGCCGGTGGTTGGGGTGCACCTCGACCACGCCAGGCACCTCGGCGAGCAGCCGGGCCAGGTCGTCCCGACGCATCTCCAGGTAGGCGGTGCGCGAGGTCCAGAACGCCGCACCGACCTGGCTCCGCCGCGCCGGGTCGCTCTCCAGCACCTGCGCGAGCGCGGCCTCGTTCTCCTGCCGGATCGTGTCGATCGGCTTCGCCGGCAGCCGCGGCACGCCGGGCACCGCGCGCCCGCGCAGCATGCTGCGCACCCGCGCCGGCAGCGCTTCCCGCGCGCTCAGGCCGATCGTGCTGTCGACCGGCACGTCGACCTGCTCCGGGGCCGCCACCTGCACCAGCACGCCGACGGTGGACGAGGTGTCCTCGTCGAGAATCTGTTCGACCTGTGCCTTCGCCAGGGTCATCTCCGCCTCCAACCGAACCCGACGGCGGGGCGTTCGCGCACCACCCCGCGGGCGCGATCGGGCCGATCTCGCCCTATTGAAGGGGGTCGCCCCGGTCGGTCGTCGCGTTTCGCCGGGCCGAGGGTCAGTCGCGGCCGAGGACCACCAGCTCGCCGGCGCTGTGGATGAGCGGCTCGCCGTAGCGGCCGCGCACGGTGAACCCGTGCTCGCCGAACATCTCGACGATCCGGTCGGACGTCACCGGGTCGAGCACGCCGCCCTCGGTTCCCTCGGTGGCGCGGCGCTTGCCCTCGCGGGAGTTCAGCGACACCACGTAGCTCACGCCGAGCTCGCTCACCATGCCGACGTAGTGGTCGACCACGTGCGGCTCCATCTCCTGGAACGAGAAGGAGTTGACGAACACGTCGAACGGGCCGCGCACGTCGGGCAGCCGCCAGTTCGGCAGGCAGGCGGACGCGGCCAGGTCGATCGGGCCGGAGCCGGCGACGTCCAGGGCGTCCGGGACCAGCACCCGGTCGCCGAACAAAGTGGAGAGGTAGTACGAGGCGACCGTCAGCAGCGGCGGGATGTCCAGGTTGACGTAGCGGGCCTCCTGGTCACGCTGCAACAGGATCTCACCGAGCACACCGAAGCCGCCGCCGATCTCCAGGAAACGCCGCGGCGGGCCGTCGACGTGCCGGGACAGCGCGGCCAGGCACAGCAGGTAGTTAAGGTACGGCTTGCCCCATCGGATGCCGTCCGTCTCGGTCAGCGCATAGTGGCGAACCGGCTGCCCCACCGCGCTCTCGCCGAAGCCCTCGAGGTCGAACGGCCAGCGGGACTGGTCCCACGCCAGCCGCGCCGCGTCGAAGTCCCGCCTGGCCTCGTGGAAGCCGTTCAGCGAGCGCTGCCACGTCATCCGGGTCAGCGCCGGGTTGGCCTTGGCCGCCTGCTTGAAGGTCTTGTCGAGAGTGCGGGGCGCCAGCGGCCTGCCGTAGCCGGGATAGAACCAGAAGCCGGCCGTCGGCCAGGACTTGAACGCCTCCAGGCCGCGTGCCTCGAGATCGGCGAGGATGTCCCGCAACCCGGGCGTCCAGAAGTTCGTCGGGCGGTAGCTCGGATCGCAGTCGCGGACGCCCTCGAGAAGCTGCTTGGTCATGCCGGTCCAGTCGGTCACGGCACGAGACTAGTGCGGCAGGACAACTCGAATGAGTGATCTTGGCGAACCGTGGGTAACCAAATGCCGTCGGGGCAAGCATTTGGGGCACGAACGGGGTCGGGCCATGACGGTACGCCGCTTCCACCACACCACGAACACCACCACCCGCACGGTCGCGCAGCGCCGTCGCGTCCACGCGGCGCGTCTGCGGACGGCCGAGATGCGGGCGCGCATGGCCGCGCCCGACTCCGCCGACGCGGGGCGACGCGTGGGTGAGAAATCCTAGATTTCGTATCTCGCCGCAGGTGGCGGCGCTCTCTTCTCCAGAGTCACTTCGAGACGATCGAGTCCGAAGGAGAGAGAGATGCCGAACGACCGCCCCGACCAATTGGACAGCATCATCGAGCGATCTCGCCCGCAACAGGGTGATGCGCCCGCCGAGCTCGCCAACCCAAGCAACTACCTCGTCTTCGACCGGCTGTCGTCCGGCACGCTCGACGACCCGGCCACCGTGTTGACCGCGGCCGAGGACGGGCGGATGGCTGTCAGCGACCCGGAAACCGTGCTCGGCGTGGTGGTCGGGGCCACCGAGCCCGTGACTCCGGAGGCCATCGAGTCCGAGCTCGCCGAGAAGCGGGCCGCCGACGACAGCGAGGGCGGCGACAGCTCGGCGTACGTTCCGGAATGGACGGCCGTGTCCACCACGCCGAACCTGGCTCCGCGCATCGATCGCCCACAACTGTTGCGCCGCAACGGAACGCGCGTGCGTCCGGAGTGGGTCATCTCCCCCGACGGCCGGTCGCCGTACTACCCCAACTCCTACCCGTACTCCTGCGTCGGCCGGATCTTCGTGTGGCAGAACGCAGCCACCCCGAACTGGAGCTGGTGGGGCACGGCCTCGCTGCTCGGGGTGCGCACGATCATGACCGCCAGTCACGTCGTGCCGTGGGGTTCGTCGAACTGGAAGGCGCTGTTCGTGCCGGCCTACTACGACGGCGCCTCGATCTTCGGCGCGTGGGCGGCCTCGTGGGTGACCAACGCCCAGGGCTACAGCAGTCACGCGCAGGGCGACGACATGGCGGTCATGCGACTGGCAGTCCCGCTCGGCAACAACCTCGGCTGGTTCGGCTTCCGCACCTACAACCCCGGCTGGGAGGACCAGAGCGTCTGGACGCTGCCGGGTTACCCGTGGGACAAGGACTCCGGCAACCGGCCGTGGCTGCACCTCAACTTCCCGATCATCGACGATGACAACGACGGCGCCGGTGTCGAGCTGGAGTACCAGGCCGACACCGAGGGCGGCCAGAGCGGTGCGCCGGTGTTCGCGTGGTTCAGCGGATCGCCCGACGTCGTCGGCACCCACTCCGGTGGCGAGAACAACTTCGGTGAAACACGCCAGAACGTCGCCGCCGGCGGCAACGCGCTGACGAACCTGCTGCACTGGGCGCGCAACAACTGGCCGTGACGGCTAGGCGCTCGACTCGGCGACGGCCAGCGCCGCGGCCAACTCCGCGGCGCTGGCCTTCAGCACGGGTACGACCTCGTCGTTGCGTGCCTCGGTGACGCGCGCGGCCGGACCGGAGATGGAGATCGCGGTCATCGTCGGCGCGCCCGGCACCGGCACCGCGACGCAGCGCACGCCGAGCTCCTGCTCACCGTCGTCCACGGCGTAGCCGAGCTCGCGAACCGTGCGCAGCTGGCGGAACAGCGCGGCCGGCGTGGTGATCGTGTGCTCGGTGTGCGCGGGCATGCCGGTGCGCCCGAGCGCCTCGGCGACCCGCGACTCGGGCAGCTGAGCGAGCAGCGCCTTGCCGACCGCGGTCCCGTGCGGCAGCACGCGCCGGCCGACCTCGGTGAACATGCGCATGGAGTGCCGCGACGGGACCTGTGCGACGTAGACGACCTCGTCACCGTCGAGCATCGCCATGTTCGCGGTCTCGCCGATGGCATCGACCAGCCGGGCGAGGTGTGGCCGCGCCCAGGTACCGAGCAGCCGGCTGGACGTCTCCCCCAGCCGGATCAGCCGCGGCCCCAGCGCGTAGCGGCGCGACGCCTCCTGCCGCACGTAGCCCAGGTTGACCAGGGTGCGCATCAGCCGGTGGATGGTCGGCAACGGCAGACCCGAGGCCTCGGCCAGCTGGCTGATCCCGATCTCGCCGCCGGCGTCGGTCATCAGCTCGAGCAGCTCGAAGGCGCGCTCGATCGACTGCACGCCGCCCGGCTTCGTCACGCCCACCTCCAGGTTTCCGCGTGGCGGAATTCTACGGTTCCGGCCCGGTTGACGAGGCCGACCATGCCGCCTACCTTACTTCCATAGGACAGAAATCAATTTCCATCATACGGAAGTGACTGTCATGCCGAGCCATGGACTCCGCTTCGACGTCAACTGCTCGATCCTGTTCACCGAGCTGCCCGTGCTGGCGCGGCCGGCCGCGGCCAAGGCGGCCGGCTTCGACGCGGTCGAGTTCTGGTGGCCGTTCCCCCAGGCGGTGCCCGCCGACGCCGAGGTGGACGCGTTCGTCGCCGCCCTGGCCGACGCCGGCGTCGAGCTGGTGGGCCTGAACTTCTTCGCCGGCGACATGCCCGCGGGCGACCGCGGCCTGGTGTCGTGGCCGGGCCGCGAGCAAGAGTTCCGGGACAACGTCGCACTGGTCGCCGCCATCGGCGAGCGGACCGGCTGCCGCACGTTCAACGCCTTGTACGGCAACCGGATCGGCGGTGACGGCGGTGCCGACGCGGCCGCGCAGGACGACCTCGCCGCCGAGCAGCTCGCCTTCGCCGCGGACGCCGTCGCCCGCATGGGTGGCACCGTCGTGGTCGAGTCGATCAGCGGCCCGCAGCCCTACCCGCTGCGCACCGCGGCCGACGCGTTCGCCGTGATCGACCGGGCGGACCGGGACAACATCGCCTTCCTCGCCGACCTCTACCACCTGTCGGTCAACGGCGACGACCTGAGCAAGGTGATCGGCGAGTACGCCGCCCGCGTCGGGCACGTGCAGATCGCCGACGCACCGGGGCGGCACGAGCCCGGCACCGGCGAGCTCGACCTCGACGCCCACCTGGCCGCGCTCGAACACGCGGGCTACGGCGGCTGGGTCGGCCTGGAGTACACGCCGTCCGGACCCAGCGCCGACAGCTTCGCCTGGCTGAGCAAGGAGAACACCACATGACCACCATCGGATTCATCGGGCTCGGGATCATGGGCGGCCCGATGGCGGCGAACCTGGTGACGGCGGGCTTCGACGTCGTCGGTTACAACCGCAGCCGCCCCGCGGTCGAGCGCCTGGAGCAGGCCGGCGGCCGCGGCGCCGGCAGCATCGCCGAGGCGACCCGCGACGCGGACGTCGTGCTCACGATGGTGCCCGACTCCCCCGACGTCGAAGCCGTGGTGCTCGCCGACGACGGCGTGCTCGCCAACGCCAAGCCGGACCTGCTGCTGATCGACTGCAGCACGATCCGGCCGGACACCTCGCGCGAGGTCGCCGAGACCGCCCGCCGGCACGGCGTCCGCGCGCTGGACGCCCCGGTCAGCGGCGGCGAGAAGGGCGCCGTCGACGGCACGCTGTCGATCATGGTCGGCGGCGAGGCGGCCGACGTCGAGGCCGCGCGCCCCGTGCTCGACGCGGTCGGCAAGACGATCGTCCACGTTGGACCAGCCGGGGCCGGACAGACCGTCAAGGCGGCCAACCAGCTGATCGTGGCGGGCACCCTCGAGCTCGTCGCCGAGGCCATCGTGTTCCTCGAGGCGCACGGCGTGGACACCGACGCCGCGGTCGAGGTGCTGGCCGGCGGGCTGGCCGGCAACGCGATCCTGGACCGCAAGGCCGCGGCCATGCTGCGCCGCGACTTCGCCCCGGGCTTCCGGCTCGCGCTGCATCACAAGGACCTGGGCATCGTGCAGGCCGCGGCCCGCGAGGCGGGCGTGGTGATCCCGCTCGGCTCGGCCGTCTCGCAGCTCGTCGCGGCCCTCGTCGCCCGCGGCGACGGCGCCCTCGACCACTCGGGCCTGCTCAAGCTCGTGCAAGAGCTCTCCGGCCGCTGACGCACCGCTGACCCAGCCAACCCCCGTCGATCCAGTCAGGAGGACGGACATGCCTCGGATGACCGCCGCCCGCGCCGCCGTCGAGATCCTTAAGCGCGAGGGCGTGGTGCACGCCTTCGGGCTGCCCGGCGCCGCGATCAACCCGTTCTACGCCGCCATGCGCGAGGCCGGCGGGATCGACCACGTCCTCGCCCGGCACATCGAGGGCGCCTCGCACATGGCCGAGGGCTACACGCGCGCGAAGCCCGGCAACATCGGCGTCTGCGTCGGCACGTCGGGCCCCGCCGGCACCGACATGATCACCGGGCTGTACTCGGCCGCCGCCGACTCGATCCCGATCCTGTGCATCACCGGACAGGCCCCGGTCGCCCGGCTGCACAAGGAGGACTTCCAGGCCGTCGGCATCTCCGAGATCGCGCGGCCGCTGACCAAGATGGCGATGACCGTACTGGAGCCGGCGCAGGTGCCGGGCGCGTTCCAGCAGGCGTTCCACCTGATGCGCTCCGGCCGGCCCGGGCCGGTGCTGATCGACCTGCCGCTGGACGTGCAGCTGACGGAGATCGACTTCGATCCGGAGACCTACGAACCGCTGCCGGTGTACAAGCCGGCCGCGAGCCGCGCGCAGATCGAGAAGGCGCTGGACCTGCTGGCGGCCGCCGAGCGCCCGCTGATCGTCGCCGGCGGCGGTGTCATCAACGCGGACGCCGCCGACCTGCTCGTGGAGTTCGCCGAGCTCACCGGGGTGCCGGTGATCCCGACCCTGATGGGCTGGGGCGCGATCCCGGACGACCACCCGCTGATGGCCGGCATGGCCGGGCTGCAGACCGCCCACCGGTACGGCAACGCGACCCTGCTCGAGTCCGACTTCGCGCTCGGCATCGGCAACCGCTGGGCCAACCGGCACACCGGCGGCCTGGACACCTACCGGCGCGGGCGCACCTTCGTGCACGTGGACATCGAGCCGACCCAGATCGGCCGGGTGTTCGCGCCGGACTACGGCATCGTGTCCGACGCCCGCGCCGCGCTCGAGCTCTTCGTCCAGGCCGCCCGCGAGCGGCAACTGCGCGACCGCACCGAGTGGGCCGAGAGCTGTCGGCTGCGCAAGCGCACCCTGCAGCGCCGCACGCACTTCGACGCCGTGCCGATCAAGCCGCAGCGCGTGTACGAGGAGATGAACCGCGCGTTCGGACCGGAGACCCGCTACGTCACCGCGATCGGCCTGTCGCAGATCGCGGCCGCCCAGTTCCTGCACGTCTACCGGCCGCGGAACTGGATCAACTGCGGCCAGGCCGGCCCGCTGGGCTGGACCCTGCCCGCGGCGCTCGGCGTGGTGGCCGCGGATCCGGCGGCGCAGGTGGTCGCCCTGTCCGGCGACTACGACTTCCAGTTCATGATCGAGGAGCTGGCGGTCGGCGCGCAGTTCAACCTGCCGTTCATCCACGTCGTGGTGAACAACGCCTACCTGGGCCTGATCCGCCAGGCGCAGCGGGCGTTCGACATGGACTACTGCGTGCAGCTGGCGTTCGACAACATCAACTCACCGGAGACCGGCGGGTACGGCGTGGACCACGTCAAGGTCGCCGAAGGCCTGGGCTGCAAGGCGATCCGGGTGCACGAGCCGGACGACATCCTGCCGGCCCTGGACAAGGCGAAGGCGCTCACCGCGGAGCTGCGGGTGCCGGTGGTCGTCGAGGTCATCCTGGAACGGGTCACCAACATCTCGATGGGCACCGAGCTGGACAACGTCAAGGAGTTCGAAGAACTCGTAGGGTAGTCGCACATACATGGTCGGTAGCGGGCTCGGCTGCGGGTATCCGCCCCCTCATCCCGGCTTGTTCATGCGTGCGGTCGTTGTTCGGCGACCCCGTGGCCATGGCATGCTCCCCGAAGGTGCCGGAGACAAGGGAGCGTTCGGTCGGTGTTCAGTCGTGTCGCCATAGTCAACCGTGGGGAAGCCGCTGTGCGGCTGATCCACGCCGTCCGGGAACTGGTCGCCGAGACCGGGGTGCGGATCGAGACCGTCGCCCTGCACACCGACGTCGACCGAACCGCCACGTTCGTACGCGAGGCCGACCTCGCCTACGACCTCGGTCCGGCGGCCGCGCGTCCCTACCTCGACCTGAAGGTGCTGGAGCGCGCGCTTGTCGACACCGGCGCCGACGCGGCCTGGGTCGGCTGGGGCTTCGTCGCCGAGGATCCGGCCTTCGCGGAGCTGTGCGAGCGGGTCGGCGTGACCTTCGTCGGGCCCAACGCGGACGCCATGCGCAAGCTCGGCGACAAGATCGGCGCGAAGCTGATCGCCGAGGAGGTCGGCGTGCCGGTCGCGCCGTGGAGCCGCGGCGCCGTCGAGACACTCGACGCCGCCAAGCAGGCCGCGGCCGAGGTCGGCTACCCGCTGATGCTCAAGGCCACCGCGGGCGGCGGCGGGCGCGGCATCCGCGTGATCACCAGCGAGGACGAGCTCGCCGACGCCTACGAGCGCACCAGCCAGGAGGCCGCGCGGGCGTTCGGCAGCGGCATCGTGTTCCTCGAGCGCCTGGTCACGGGCGCCAGGCACGTCGAGGTCCAGGTGATCGCCGACGGCGAGGGCACCGCGTGGGCGCTCGGCGTTCGCGACTGCTCGGTGCAGCGGCGCAACCAGAAGGTCATCGAGGAGTCGGCGTCGCCGGTGCTCAGCCCCGCGCAGGCGGCCGACCTCAAGTCCTCGGCCGAGCGGCTGGCCGTCGCGGTCGGCTACCGCGGCGCCGCGACGGTGGAGTTCCTCTACCGCCCCGCCGACGAGATGTTCGCTTTCCTGGAGGTCAACACCCGCCTCCAGGTCGAGCATCCGATCACCGAGTCCACCACCGGGTTCGACCTGGTCAAGGCGCAGCTGCACGTGGCGTCGGGCGGACGGCTGGAGGGCGAGCCGCCGGCCGAACGCGGGCACGCCATCGAGGCCCGGCTCAACGCCGAGGACCCGGACCGCGACTTCGCCCCCTCCCCCGGCCGCATCGCCCGACTTGGCCTGCCCGCCGGACCCGGCATCCGGGTGGACACCGGCGTCAGCGAGGGCGACACCATCCCCGCCGACTTCGACTCGATGATCGCCAAGATCATCGCCTACGGCCGCGACCGCGACGAGGCGCTCGGCCGGCTGCGCCGCGCCATGGCGCAGACCACCGTGATCATCGAAGGCGGCGCGACCAACAAGAGCTTCGTGCTCGACCTGCTCGACCAGCCCGAGGTGATCGACGCCAGCGCGGACACCGGCTGGATCGACCGCGTGCGCGGCGAGGGCCGGCTCGTCTCGCACAAGCACTCGGCCGTCGCGCTGGCCGCCGCCGCCATCGAGGCCTACGAGGAGGAGGAGCGCGCCGAGCGGCAGCGGCTGCTGTCGACGGCGTTCGGCGGCCGCCCGCAGGTGCGCCACGAGAGCGGCCGGCCGTTGGACCTCAAGCTGCGCGGCGTCGGCTACCGCGTGCGCGTCGCGCGCGTGGGCGCGCACCGGTTCCGCGTCGGCATCGAGGCCGGGGAGAGCACCGGGACCGCCGACGTCGAGCTCAACCGGTTCGACCGGCACACCGGCCAGATCATCGTCAACGACACCAGGTACCACCTGCTCATCGGCACGCACGGACCGATCCACCTGGTGGAGGTCGACGGCGTGGCGCACCGGGTCAGCCGCGACGAGGGCGGCGTGATCCGCTCCCCCGCGCCCGCGCTGGTGGTCGCGACGCCGCTGACGGTCGGCGCCGAGGTCGAGGCGGGCGCTCCGGTGCTGGTGCTGGAGAGCATGAAGATGGAGACGGTGCTGCGGGCGCCGTTCAAGGCGCGGTTGAAGGCCTGTGTCGTGTCGGTGGGCAGCCAGGTGGAGACCGGCGCCGCGCTGCTGCGACTAGACCCGATCGCCGACGGGGACGACGAGGCGGCCGACGGCGGGGACGCCGGCGCGTCCGTCGAGCTCGACCTGCCCCCCGCGCCCGAGGACGTCCCGGCGCGGGAGCGCACCCGGCGCGGCCAGGAGGACCTGCGCAGTCTGCTGCTGGGCTTCGACGTCGACCCGCACGACGAGCGCCGCGTGCTCGACGACTACCTCGCTGCGCGCCGCACGGGCGCGCAGAACGGCGAGCGGCCGCTCGCCGAGGAGCTCGAGCTGGTCTCCGTGTTCGCCGACCTGGCGGAGCTGAGCCGCAACCGCCCCGCGGGTGAGGACGGCGGCGACACCCACGTGCACAGCCCCCGCGAGCACTTCCACACCTACCTGCAGAGCCTCGACGTGGAGCGGGCCGGGCTGCCGGAGGCGTTCCAGGCGAAGCTCGCCACGGCGCTCGGGCAGTACGGCGTGACCGACCTGGAGCGCACGCCCGACCTCGAGGCCGCGGTGTTCCGGATCTTCCTCGCCCAGCAGCGCGCGGCGGCCGACGCCGCGGTCGTCACGGCGCTGCTGCGGGAGTGGCTGCGGGAGCCGCAGCCGGGTGAGGCGCTGCGCGAGCCGGCCGGTCTCGTACTGGAACGGCTGGTGGCCGCGACGCAGGTCCGCTTCCCCGGCGTTTCCGACCTCGCCCGCGGCGTGGTCTTCGCGTGGTTCGGCCAGCCGCTGCTGCGCCGCAGCCGGGCCCGGGTCTACGCCGACGTCCGCAAGCACCTGCGCCACCTCGACGAGCACCCGGACGCGCCGGACCGCGCCGAGCGCGTCGGCGAGATGGTGCGCAGCACCGAGCCGCTGGTGCGCCTGCTCGGTCAGCGGCTCGTCCGCGGCGTGCCGGGCCGGTCGCTGGACCACTCGGTGATGCTGGAGGTGCTGACCCGGCGGTACTACGGCAACAAGGGCCTCACCGGCGTGCGCACCAGCGACGTCGCGGGCTGCCGGTTCGTCGTCGCCGAGCGCGCCGGGTCCCGGCTGGCGAGCTCCGCGGTGGGGTTCGAGCGGCTGGGCGACGCGGTGCGCGGGCTCGCCGAGCTGGCGGCCGGCGAGGAGTCCATCGACGCCGACATCTACCTCGCGTGGGAGCCGCAGCCGGAGGACTCCGATGCAATGGCCGCCGCGCTGCACGAGGTCGTCGCCGCGCACCGGCTGCCGAGCCAGGTCCGCCGGCTCACCGCCACCGTCGCAGGCAGCGGCGGCGCGGTGATGCACCACCACTTCACGTTCCGCCCGTCGACCACCGGGATGAGCGAGGAGCGGCTGATCCGCGGGCTGCACCCGTACATCGCGCAGCGGATGCAGCTGGAGCGGCTGCACAAGTTCGACCTGAGCCGGCTGCCGTCGGCCGACGAGGAGGTCTACCTCTTCCGGTGCGTGGCGCGGGAGAACCCGTCCGACGACCGGCTCGTCGCGTTCGCCCAGGTGCGGGACCTCGTCGAGCTGCGCGAGCAGGACGGCCGGCTGGTCGCGCTGCCCACGGCCGAGGACATCATCGCGACCTGTCTCGACTCCATCCGCCGCGCGCAGTCGCGCCGGCCGGCGAAGAAACGCTTCCCCACCAACCGGATCGTCGTCTACGTCTGGCCGCCGAGCAACATCACCCGAGCCGAGCTGGAGATGATCGCCGACCGCGTGCTGCCCACCACCGCGGGCGCCGGGATCGAGGAGATCCTGTTCATCGCGCGGCAGCGCCACCCGCGGACCGGCGAGCTCACCAAGATCGCCGTACGGGTCTCCTACGACGCCACCGGCGGTGCCGAGCTGACCATCGGCGAGCCGTCGGACGCCCCGGTCGAGCCGCTCGACGACTACCGCCAGAAGGTGCTGCGCGCGAGCAGTCGCAACACGGTCTACCCGTACGAGCTGACCGGGCGGCTCGGCGACTTCGTCGAGCACGACCTCGACGAGAACCACGTGCTGGTGCCGATCGACCGGCCCAAGGGCCGCAACAGCGCGGCGATCGTCGCTGGCGTGGTCACCACGCCGACGCCGCGACACCCGCAGGGAATCACCCGGGTCGTGCTGCTCGGCGACCCGACGAAGTCGCTCGGCGCGCTGTCGGAGCCGGAGTGCCGGCGCGTGATCGCCGCGCTGGATCTGGCCGAGCGGATGGCTGTGCCGCTGGAGTGGTACGCGCTGTCCGCCGGCGCCCGGATCTCCATGGGGTCGGGCACGGAGAACATGGACTGGGTGGCCGCGGCGCTCAAGCGGATCGTCGAGTACACACAGGACGGTGGCGAGATCAACATCGTCGTCGCGGGCATCAACGTCGGCGCGCAGCCGTACTGGAACGCCGAGGCGACGATGCTCATGCACACCAAGGGAATCCTGGTGATGACGCCGGACTCGGCGATGGTGCTCACCGGCAAGCAGTCGCTCGACTTCTCCGGTGGCGTGTCGGCGGAGGACAACTTCGGCATCGGCGGCTACGACCGGGTGATGGGCCCGAACGGGCAGGCGCAGTACTGGGCGCCGACCCTCCAGGGTGCCCGCGAGGTGCTGATGTCGCACTACGACCACACCTACGTCGCGCCTGGCGAGGACGGGCCGCGGCAGGCGGCGACGAGCGACCCCGTCGACCGTGACGTGTCCGACTTCCCGCACGCCGTGGGCGACTTCACGACGGTCGGCGAGATCTTCTCGGCGACCGCCAACCCGGACCGCAAGAAGCCGTTCGACATCCGGACCGTGATGCGGGCGCTGGCCGACCAGGACCACCCGGTGCTCGAACGCTGGGCGGGGATGGCCGACGCCGAGACGGCGGTGGTGGCCGACGTGCATCTCGGCGGCACGCCGGTGTGCCTGCTGGGAATCGAGTCACGCTCGGTGCCCCGGCGCGGCTTCCCGCCCACCGACGGTCCGGACACCTACACCGCGGGCACGCTGTTCCCGCGGTCGTCGAAGAAGGCCGCGCGCGCGATCAACACGGCGAGCGGCAACCGGCCGCTGGTGGTGCTGGCGAACCTGTCGGGCTTCGACGGCTCGCCGGAGTCGATGCGCAAGCTGCAGCTGGAGTACGGCGCCGAGATCGGCCGCGCGATCGTCAACTTCCGCGGCCCGATCGTCTTCTGCGTCATCTCGCGCTACCACGGCGGCGCGTTCGTGGTGTTCTCGAAGGCGCTCAATCCGAACATGACCGTGCTCGCGCTGGAGGGCTCGTTCGCCTCGGTGCTCGGCGGCGCGCCGGCCGCCGCGGTGGTGTTCTCCGCCGACGTCGACGGCCGCACCGCGGCCGACCCGAGGGTGCGGGACCAGGAGGGCCGCGTCGCGGCCACATCCGGCGCCGAGCGCGCGGCGCTGGCGGCGGAGCTGGACGAGCTGCGTGCGTCGGTTCGGGCGGAGAAGCTCGGCGAGGTGGCCACGGAGTTCGACCGCGTGCACAACATCCAGCGCGCGGTCGAGGTCGGCTCCGTCGACGCCGTCATCCGTGCCGCGGAGCTCCGCCCACGCATCATCGAGGCGATCGCGCCACACCGGCGATGATCCGGACGGTCCGAATCCTGACCATCCGGCGCGCCCTGCTCGCCGCCGGCCTGGCCATCGTGGCCTGGTCGGCGACCCGAGCCGTCCTGTTCCTCACCGGCAACGAGGAGCTGCTGTCGACCGGCGACGACCCACACGGCTACGTGCTGATCTTCTCGATGTTCTTCCTGTCGCCGGTCCTGCTACTCGCCATCGTGATGATCGTGGCGGACAACATCGTGGTGTGGCGGCGGGACCGCCCTGCCGGCCGGGCGCATCGCATCGGTTCGGGGGTGGTGTTGATGCTGTCCTCGCCGACCGCCGGACCCCTCATGATTCCGGCCGTGCTGGTCGGCGCGGGCATCGTGGCGACGGCCCTGTTCGACAAGAAGGCTGGTCAGCCCCGGGTCTGACAGCCGGATAGGGTCGCGACGTGGGACGAGATCCGGAGGTCGCCGCGCTGGGGGCGTTGGTGGCGGGGAACGTCGAGCGGGCGCTGGAGGCGTTGGGCGGCGGTGCGGATCGCCCGCTGCTGAGTGCGGCGCTGCGCACGTACCTGGCCGCCGCGGCCGACGGCCGCGTGTACGACCGGCCGGCCGCGTTCACCGCGTTCATCCGCGGCGGCGGGAACCTTCGGCTCTACGAAGCGGTCAGCACGGCCCTCGCCGAGCGATACGACCGGCTCGGCGTCACCTCCCTGCTCGACATCGGCTGCGGCGACGGGCGGGCGTTGGCGCCCGCTCTCGCCCAGGCCGGCGTCGCCCCCGCGGTGACGCTGGTCGAGCCGTCACGAGCGCTGCTCGAGGCGGCGCACGCCGCGCTCGGCCGAGAGGTCACCGCCCACGCCACCGACGCGACGACCTTCGCCGCGAACCTCGACCAGCGGTTCGATCTCGCCGAGTCCACGTTCGCGCTGCACGCCCTGCCGCCGGAGGAGCGCACCGAGTTGCTGACCGCGCTGCGCGGGCACGTGTCGCATCTCGTGCTGGCCGAGTTCGACGTGCCCGGCCACCCGCCGGGCGGCCCCGAGCACCTGACCTTCCTGGCCGACACCTACGAGCAGGGCCTCACCGAGTACGACGACGACCGGGACCTGGTGGCGCAGGGCTTCCTGATGCCCGTGCTCGCCGGCCAGCTCGCGCCCGGCGCCCGGCGCAGCACGTGGGAACAGCCCGCGACGGAGTGGGCCGAGCAGCTCACCGCGTGCGGCTACCGCGACGTCACCGTCGAGCCGCTCTGCGACTACTGGTCCTCTCCCGCGTTCCTGCTGACCGCGGCCAGCTGACGAGCCGGGGCTCCCGAGAGAGCCGCTCCGGCGTCCGACGTCGTAGAAATGTGCGGGTTCCACCACCCACACCTGGGCGGCGCCGACCTGCACAACCTTGTGTCCAGGCGGACTTCCGAATCATCCCGGCGACGACGGCGGGCCGCTAGCGCGTCGCGTGGAACCGCAGGGAGCGGTCGCCGATCTCCACGTCCGCGGTGCGAAAGCCCGCCGCGCGGAGGCGATCCGGCAACGTCCGCGGCGGGACCGGGACCATCGTGTCCCCGATGTGCAGCAGCCGGAACCGCAGGCTCAGTCGGCTGTCCGAGCCGGCGAACACCCCACCCGGGCGCAGCACTCTGGCCGCCTCGGCGAACAGGCGGTCCTGCTGCTCCGGGGACGGAACGTGGTGCAGCATCGTGAAGCACACGACCGCGTCGAACGTCTCGTCGGGCAGCGGTAGGGCGGCGCCGTCGCCCTCGTGGACATCGACCTGGTCGGCGAACCGCGTACGTAGATCGGCGGCCAACTTCGGGTCGACCTCGATCGCCGTCAGCCGCGCGCCGCGGTCGAGCAGCCACTGCGTCGTGATCCCGTAGCCGGGGCCCAGCTCGAGAACGGCACCCGCCAGCGTCACGTCTCGCATCGCCCACGGCAGCACCTTGGTGCGCATCCGCGTCGCCCAACCGTCCGAGCGGCACAGCCGGCGATGCACGGCGTTCATCGGCATGGCTTCGACCCTAGGCGCTCGCTTGACCCACGGGGAACGGCGATCGTATGGTCGACGTGCCACCGTACGACCATTGTTCCGCCTCACGGCACAGGTACGGGAGCCGCCGATGACGCTCGCGCTGCAGCACCTGACGGTCGTCGACCTCACCCAGGTGATGGCCGGGCCGTTCTGCTGCCAGCTGCTCGGCGACCTCGGCGCGGACGTGATCAAGGTGGAGCCGGTCGGCCGCGGTGACGCCACCCGGGAGGCCACCGGACACCGCCTGCCGCACGGGGAGAGTGCGGCGTTCCTCGCGGTGAACCGCAACAAGCGCGGCATCGCGCTCGACCTCGGCGACCCGGCCGGGCGGGCCGCGTTCCATCGCCTGGCACGGGACGCCGACGTCGTGGTCGAGAGCTTCCGGCCCGGCGTCGCGAGCCGCCTCGGCGTGGACTACCCGACGTTGCGCGAGCTCAACCCGCGCCTCGTGTACGCGTCCATCTCCGGCTTCGGCCAGACCGGACCCTACGCGGCACGCCCCGGCTACGACCTGATCGCGCAGGCGATGTCGGGAATCATGAGCGTGACCGGCGATCCGGCGGGCGATCCGGGCAAGTGCGGCATACCCGTCGCCGACCTCTCCGCCGGCATCCTCAGCGCGGTCGGCATCCTCAGCGCCTGCCTGTCCCGCACGATCACCGGCCGCGGACAGGCCGTGGACACCTCGCTCTACGACGCTGCGCTCGCGATGTCCGTGTGGGAGACCGCCGAGCTGTGGGCCACCGGGAAGGCGCCGGGCCGGCTCGGCTCCGCGCACCGGGTCAACGCGCCGTACCAGGCCTTTCCCACCCGCGACGGACATCTCACCATCGGAGCCAACAACGCGCGGCTGTGGGAACGGTTGTGCGCGGTGCTCGACCGGGCCGACCTGCGCGACGATCCGCGCTTCGCCGCCAACATCGACCGGGTCCGCAACCGCGAGGAGCTGGCCGCGGAGCTCGCCGCCGCACTGTCCGAAAAGGACACCGACGAATGGGTCGAGCTGTTGCTCGACGCCGGCGTGCCGGCCGGGCCGATCCGCGACTACCGGCAGGCGTGCGAGGACCCGCACACCCTCGCGCGCGAGATGGTCGTGGAGATGGATCACCCGACCGAGGGCCCGGTCCGCTCGCTCGGCATCCCGGTGAAGCTCAGCGAGACCGCGGGAACGATCCGGCGCGTTCCGCCCGGCCTGGGCGAGCACACCGACGAGATCCTGCGCTCGGTCGGCTACACCGACGCGGACATCGGCGCCATGCGGGCGAAGGGATCGGTGTCATGACGATCGACGTGGTGCTCTCTGGCCCGGTCGCCACGGCGACGGTCAACCGCCCGGCGGCGCGCAACGCCATGACCATGGCGATGTACGAGGCACTGGCGGAGTTCTGCGACCAGGTCGACGCGAGCGACGAGGTACGCGTGGCGGTCGTGCGCGGCGCGGGCGGCAAGGCGTTCGTGTCCGGCACCGACATCACCCATTTCCGCGACTTCCACGGGCCGAAGGACGGCATCGACTACGAGCGCCGCATCGAGACCGTGCTCGCGCGGCTCGAGCAGGTGACCGTGCCGACCGTCGCGGTCGTCGACGGCTACGCCACCGGTGGCGGACTGACCATCGCGGCGGCGTGCGACCTGCGGATCGGCACGCCGAACGCCCGGTTCGGGCTGCCCATCGCCCGAACGCTCGGCAACTGCGTGTCCATGGCGACGTACGCCCGCCTGACACACCTGATCGGCGCCGCGCGCACGCTCCAGCTGATCTACACGGCCGGCTTCGTCGACGCCGAGGAGGCCGTCCGAATCGGACTGGTCGGCGAGCTCGTGGCCGCCGGCGAGCTCGACACCCGAGTCGACGAGCTGTGCACCCAGCTCGCCGGGCACGCCCCGCTCACCATGCGGGCCAGCAAGATCGCGTTGCGCCGGCTGCGCGAGCACGCCCTGCCGCTGGACGAGGACCTGGTCTCGCTGTGTTACGGCAGCGAGGACTTCCAGGAGGGTGTCGCCGCGTTCCTCGACAAGCGCCCGCCGCGGTGGCGCGGCCGGTGAGGGGGCGCCGTGTCAGGGATCGGCGGACTCCGGCGGGCGGCGGTAGCCGAGCGTCGCGCTGACCCGATGCGCCGCCTCGGTCACGAGCGCGCCGTAGGACTTCCTGAGCTCCTCGGGCATGCGGCTACCCGGCGCGGACACCGACAGGCTCGCCGACGTCCGTCCCTCGTGGTCGAAGATCGGCGACGCGACGGCGGCGATGTCGGTGCGCCACTCCCCCACGTTCGTGGCGTACCCGCGCTCGCGGACCCGGGCGAGCTCGGCGAAGAACTCGTCCCAGTCCACGATGGTCCGGTCGGTGTGGCGCTCGAGGCGGTCGCCGATGATCGCCCGCACGTCGTCGGGTGGCCGGTGCGCGAGCATCGCCTTGCCGTTCGAGGACCCGTGCAGGGGCACGGCGCTGCCGAGCGCGATGACCGCGCGGATCGGGTGGTCGGTCTCGACCCGCTCGATCAGCACGGCGTGGCCGTCCTGGAGCACCATCAGGTGCGCGGTCTCGCCGGTCTCCTTGCGCAGCTCGTGCATGATCGGCAGCGCGGCGTCGCGCACCCCGAGGTCCGGGATCGCGTGCTGGCCGATGTGCAGCGCTCGGGTCGTGAGCCGCCAGCGGGTGGTCCCGGTCGTCTCGGTGCCGGCCGGGCAGATCCAGCCCGCCGTCCACAGTGTCTGGAGCGCTCGCTGCACCGTGCTCTTCGGCATCCGCAGCTTCCGGGAGAGCTCGCCGACGCCGGCCGGCTGCGTGAATGCCACCTCCTCGAGCACCCGGAAGGCCGAGAGCACGGTGCGCATCCCCTCACTCATTCCCGCAGTGTAAGCGCGTTCCACTCACAGCCAGCCGGGCAGGACGAAGATCGTCCAGGCGAGCACGGGCGCGACGATGATCATGCTGAGACCCCAGATCATCAGCCCGCGGAAGACCCGGTCGCGGACGTCCTCCGGGCTGCTCGCGACGGTCAGCGCGCCGCTGGTGGAGAACGGCGAGGAGTCGACCACCGACGACGAGATCGCCAGCGCGATGATCAGACCCACCGCGCCGACCTGACCGGTGAGCAGGAAGGGCACGGCCAGCGGGATGAGCGCGCCGAGGATCCCGGTCGTCGACGCGAACGCGGACACCGCGGCGCCGATGAGGCAGATCACGAACGCGGCGAGCAGCGGCACCCCGATGTCCGCGACGCTGTCGCCGAGCATCTCGATGGTGCCCACCCGTTCCATCAGGCTCACGTAGGTCACGATGCCGCAGATCAGCAGCACGGTCGGCCAGGCCACCTGTGCCACGCCGGCCTTGGTGTCCTTGGGGAACAGCACGCAGATCACCGTGGCGATGCTCAGTGCCAGCAGGCCCACGTCGATGTCGAAGGCCAGCGCTCCGACGACGAGCAGGAGCAGGCCGGTGAGCGTCACGATGCGCTGCGGGCTCAGCGTGGTGACCTCGGGGACCGTCGAGGTCGTGGTCCGGGTCGCGGTGGCGGCCGTGGTGGCGGTGGTGCCGCCGGCCCCGTCGGGCTCGGGTTCGGGCTCGGGTTCGGGCTCGGGTTCCGGCGCGGGCGTGTCGTCGACCCGCCTGTTCAGCAGCTCGCGACCGCCGAACATGAAGAACACGACGACGCTGAGCAGGGCGTTGAACAGGAACGAGCCCACCCACAGCAGGCCCGGGTTCCCGGGCAGCTCGCTGCGCTCCACCACGCCGTTGGTGATGACGCCGAACACGCCGATCGGCGAGAAGCCGCCCGCGCTGCCGCCGTTGATGATGAGCAGCCCCATCAGCATCGGGTTGATGCGGTGGCGCACGGCGAACGTCATCCCCACCGGGGCCATGATCGCGACTGCGCCCGGCACGACCGCGCCCACCGTGGTGAGCAGCGCGGTGACGAGGAACATCACCCACGGGATGAAGGCGATCCGGCCGCGTACGGCCCGCACGCCTACGTGGATGAGCCAGTCGACGGTGCCGTTCGCCTTGGCGATGGCGAACAGGAGCGTGACGCCGACCAGCACCACGAACAGGTCGCCGGGAAATCCGGAGAACAGGTCGTCCTCGCTCTCGTCGAATATCAGCGTGCCGACGAGAAAGGCGCCGAGAAAGGCGACGGCACCCATGTTCACGTTGCGGAGCGTGGCGAGGAGGACGATGAGTACCAGGACGATGATGGAAAGAACCTGTTGGGACATAAGGACTCCCCGAGGCAACGGCGACTCGTGGACGGAGGCAGTATGACCTGACCCATAATGGACAGTCAATAGTTCACGAATACCGACAGGAGTTGGCGATGCCATACCCGGCCGGGCGACATTTCCTGCAGATTCCCGGTCCGACGAATGTTCCGGACCGGGTGCTGCGCGCTATTTCCGCACCGACGATCGACCACCGCGGCGCGGAGTTCTCCACGCTGGCCCGCGAGGTGCTGGCGGCGGTGCGGCCCGTGTTCGGCACCAGCGGGCCGGTCGTGGTCTACCCGTCGTCGGGCACCGGCGCGTGGGAGGCCGCGCTGGTCAACACGTTGCGTCCCGGTGACCGCGTGCTGGCCTTCGAGACCGGTCACTTCGCGACGCTGTGGCGAGACCTCGCCACGACCCTGGGGCTCGACGTCGACTTCGTCCCTGGCGACTGGCGGCACGGGGTCGACCCCGAGGTGGTGGGCCGGAAGCTGCGCGAGGGTCCCGACATCAAGGCCGTCTGCGTGGTGCACAACGAGACGTCCACCGGGGTGACGAGCCGCGTCGCGGAGATCCGGCGGGCCATGGACGAGGCCGACCACCCCGCGTTGCTGATGGTCGACACCGTCTCCTCGCTCGGGTCGATCGACTACCGCCACGACGAGTGGGGTGTCGACGTCACGATCTCCTGTTCCCAGAAGGGCTTGCTGCTGCCCCCGGGGCTCGGGTTCAACGCCGTGAGCGAGAAGGCGTTGCGGGCGGCGGCGCACGCGACGCTCCCCCGGTCCTACTGGGACTGGCAGCCGATCCTGGCGGCCAACGAGCGCGGCTTCTTCCCCTACACCCCACCGACGAACCTGCTGTTCGGGCTGCGCGAGAGCCTGGCGATGCTCACCGAGGAGGGTCTGCCACGGGTCTTCGCTCGCCATCGCCGGCACGCCGAGGCCACCCGCACCGCCGTGCATGCCTGGGGGCTGGAGGTGCTCTGCCTCGACGAGCGCGAGCACTCGCCGGTGCTGACCGCGGTCCTGGTGCCCGAGGAGCACGACGCCGACAAGATCCGCGCGCTCATCCTGGACCGCTTCAACATGTCGCTCGGCACGGGCCTGGGGAAGTTGACCGGCCGGGTGTTCCGCATCGGCCACCTGGGCCACTTCAACGACGTGTCGCTCGCGGGGACGCTCGGCGGCGTCCAGATGGGGCTTGAGCTCGCCGGTGTGCCGATCGACCCGAGCGGCATCACCGCCGCGCTGCGGGTCCTGGGGGCGCCGTGACGGACCTCGAACACCGGCTGCGTGCCGACCTGTCCGGCGAGGTTGCGTTCGACGACTACACCCGGCGAATCTACGCGCGCGACGCCAGCATGTACGCGATCACCCCGCTGGGCGTGGTGTTCCCGCGCGACGCCGGCGACGTCGCCGCGACCGTGGCGGCCGCCCGGGAGCACGGGGTGCCGGTGGTGCCGCGCGGGGCGGGGACCAGCCTCGCCGGCCAGACGGTCGGGCCCGGAGTCGTGCTCGACATGTCCCGGCACCTGGCGCGGATCCGTGACCTGGACCCCGAGGCGAGGGTGGCGCGGGTCGAGCCGGGTGTCGTCCAGGACCAGCTCAACCGGGCCGCCGCGGCGCACGGCCTGATGTTCGGGCCGGACACGTCGACCAGCAACCGGGCCACGATCGGCGGGATGATCGGCAACAACTCCGCCGGCAGCGGCTCGGTGCGCTACGGGATGACCATCGACCACGTCCGCGAACTCGACGTCGTGCTGTCCGACGGTTCGACCGCCACCTTCGCCCCCGGCCGCGGACCGTCCACAGCGGACTCGCTGGAGGGCAGGCTGCACCGGGAGCTGCCGGAGCTCGTCGCGGCCAACCGGGACGCGATCGAGACCGGCTTCCCGCGGTTCTGGCGCCGTGCCGGGGGCTACCGGCTCGACCGGCTCGCCGGCGACTTCGACCTCGCGAAGTTCGTCGTCGGGTCCGAGGGCACGCTCGTGGCCGTGACCGGCGCGCTGGTCGGCCTGGTGGACAAGCCGCGGCGGACGGTCATCGCGGTCGGTCACTTCACCTCGACGCAGGCGGCGATCGCCGCCACCGACGACGCGCTGGCCTGCGACCCCGCCGCGGTCGAGCTGATGGACCGGACCATCCTCGACCTGTCCCGCGAGCGGATCGAGTACGCCGCCCTCGGCACGATCCTGCACGGGGACCCGGACGCTCTGCTGTTCGTCACCTTCAGCGGCGACGACGAGGCGGAGCTGCTCGGCTCGCTGCGCCGGCTCACCTCGTTGTGGCGCGAACACAACCACGGCTACCACACGCTCGAGGCCGTCACGCCCGAGCAGCAGGGTGCGCTGCTGAAGGTGCGCAAGTCCGGCCTCGGACTGCTCATGGCCGCCAGCGTGGGCTCGCGCCGGCCGCTCGCGTTCGTCGAGGACACCGCCGTCGACCCGCGGCAGCTGCCGGAGTACACCGCCCAGTTCGCCGAGATCCTCGACCGGCACGGCCTGCGCGCCGGGTTCTACGGCCACTGTTCGGTGGGCTGCCTGCACATCCGCCCGTTCGTTGACCTGACCGAGCCGGGCGGCGTGGCGACGATGCGGACGGTCGCCGAGGAGATCAAGGATCTGGTCCGCGAGTACGGCGGCGTCAACTCCAGCGAGCACGGCGACGGCCTGGCGCGCAGCGAGTTCAACCGGGAACTCTTCGGACCCGAGCTGTACGAGGCGATGCGCGGGGTCAAGGGACTGTTCGACCCGGACGGCACGATGAACCCCGGCAAGATCGTCGACGCGCCTTCGATGACCGACAACCTGCGGGATCCCGCGCTGCCAGAACCCGGCCCGCTGCGCACCAGGCTGTCGTTCGAGGTGGTCGGCGGGATGCGCGGGGCCGCCGACCGGTGCATGAACATCGGACTGTGCCGCAAGAGCGACGCCGGCGCCATGTGCCCGTCCTACATGGCCACTCGAATCGAGGAGGACTCCACGCGCGGGCGGGCCAATGCGCTGGTGCACGCGCTGTCCCAGCCGGACCCGGCGCGGGCGCTGGGCGACGAGCGGCTGCACGAGGTGCTCGACCTGTGCCTGATGTGCAAGGCGTGCAAGAGCGAGTGTCCCCTGGGCGTCGACATGGCCAAGCTGAAGAGCGAGGCGCTCTCGCATCACCACGACCGGCACGGAGTGCCGCTGCGGTCGCGGATCTTCGGCGGGATCCGCACGCTCAACCGCCTCGGCTCCGCCACCGCGCCGCTGTCCAACCTGCCCGGCCGCCTCCAGCCGCTCCGACGGCTGCTGGAGCGCCGCCTCGGGATCACCGCGAGGCGCCCGCTGCCCCGCTTCGAACGTCGCAACCTCGCGGCCTGGTTCCGCCGGCGCCGCCCGGCGACGGGCCGGCCGGTCACTCGGCCGGTAACACTGCTCGCAGACTCGTTCACCACCTACACCGAGCCGGCGATCGGGCGGGCGGCGGTCGAGCTGCTCGAGCGCGCCGGATACCGCGTCCGGCTCGTGGCGGACGGGTGCTGCGGGCGGTCGAGCCTGTCGAAGGGCCTACTGGACGACGCGCGGCGCAAGGCGAGCGCACTCGTGTCCTCGCTGGCGGCCGGTGACACGCCGGACGCGCCGATCGTGGGCTGCGAGCCGTCTTGCCTGCTGACCCTGCGGGACGAGATCCTGTCGCTGCTGCCCGGCGACGACCGCGCCCGTGCGGTCTCCGGGCGGGTGCGCCAGGTCGAGGAGCTGCTCACCGAGGCGATCGACGGCGGCTCGCTCGTGCTGGCGCAGGACTCGCCGGTGGCCGGCCGACGGATCCTGTTCCACGGCCACTGCCACCAGAAGGCCGACGTCGGCACGGCCGCGACCGTCGCCCTGCTGCGGCGGATCCCGGGCGCGGAGGTCGTCGAGCTGGACGCGGGCTGCTGCGGGATGGCCGGCTCGTTCGGCTTCGAGGCCGAGCACTACGACATCTCCATGACCGTCGGCGATGACCGCCTCTTCCCGGCCGTCCGCGCGGAGCCGCCGACCACGATCGTCGCGGCGACGGGAGTCTCGTGCCGCCAGCAGATCGCGCACGGCACCGAGCGCCGGGCCCGGCACCCGCTGGAGCTCCTTCTGGACGCGATCGGGTAACGCGCCACCAAAAGCGGTCGCCCAACCGATAACGTCCGGCGGCAGCCGGGTCGGGGATCGGCACCTTGGGGGTACCTGTGCGCGCCACCAACACCCGGCGGCGCAGGCGGCTGATCCTCGCGGCCGCCGTCGTGCTGGTCGTCGTGATCACGGTGCTCGGCGTGCTCCAGCTGGCGCCGGGCGGCGAGGAGGCCGACAGCGCCGCGAGCGCGACCATCGAAGCGGCCCGCGACCTGTCGGCGGCCGAGCTGACGAACCGGTTCCTCGACGCGCTCACCGCGGGCGACGCCACCGCGGCGGGGGCGGTCACCGACGACCCGAAGGACGCCGTCGCCACGATCGCGCGGGTGTGGCGCGGCATGGCGCCCGAGTACGCGGTGGCGGACCGCACCAGGGTCGTCGAACCGAAACCCGGCGCGGGCGCGGTCGACGAGCCGTTCACGCTCACCTGGGAGCTGGGCGCCGAGCGGACCTGGGCCTACGACAGCACGCTGCGGGTCGTCCGCGGTGACGACGGCTGGCGGGTGCGGTGGCAACCAACGCTCATACATCCCCGGCTGGGCTCCGGGCAGAGCCTGGTGCTGCGCGACCGCGCCGGGCAGCCCGCGGTGGTCGACCGGTCCGGTACGCCGCTGCTCACCTGGACCGAGACCGACCCGACAGCCGCGACGCCGGCGGTGGCGCCGCTGCTGCTGCCGAGCATGGCCCGGGTCGCGAGCCGGACCGGCGGCGTGGACGGGTGGTACGTCGCCGTCGCCGATCAGGCCGGCAAGGACCGCGCCGTCCTGCACGGCCGCCGGACGAAGGCGCTGACCTCCACGGTGAGCCGGTCGATCCAGCAGGCCGCACAGGCGGCGGTAGACGCGCAGTCGGAGGCCACGCTGCTGGTCGCGATGCAGCCGTCGACCGGGAACCTCCTCGCGATGGCACAGAACCAGGCGGCCGGCAACGATCTCGGCATGTTGCAGGGCCTCTATCCACCCGGCTCGGCGTTCAAGCTCGCCACCGCCACGGCGATCCTGGAGTCCGGCGCGGCCGACACCGGCACGGTGGTGCCCTGCCCCGGCTCGGTCACCGTCGGCGGGCGCACCGTGCGGAACGCGAACTTCGCACTCGGCGACGTGCCGCTGCGCACGGCGTTCGCGCAGTCCTGCAACACCACGTTCGCCATGCAGGCCGCGAAGCTGCCGCCGGCCCGGCTCGCCGCGGCGGCGGGCGAGCTCGGCCTCAACGCGGACTTCGACATCCCCGGCATCAGCACGGAGGCCGGCACCGCGCGGCCCGCGGCGAGCGCGGCGGAACAGGTGGAGAACTCCATCGGGCAGGGCAAGGTGCTGGTGAGCTGCTTCGGCATGGCGCTCATGACCTCGACCATCGCCGCCGGCCACGCGGTGACCCCGAGCCTGTGGCGCGAGCTGCCGACCACGGTCAACAGCGGCTACCGGGCACCGTCGGCGGCCGTGCTCGGCTCCGTGCGCACGATGATGCGTGACGTCGTCACCTCCGGACGCGGCAGCGCGCTGGCGAAGTACGGCGCCGTCTACGGGAAGACGGGCACGGCGCAGGTCGGCGACGGCACCCAGGCGCACGGCTGGTTCACCGGCTACCGGGACGACGTCGCGTTCGCGGTCGTGGTCCTGGACGGCTCGTCGTCGGACACCGCGGTCGCGGTCACCGGCAGGTTCCTCGCCGCGGCGCGTTAGACCGGCTGGGAGTCCCACCAGTCGAGCACCCGCGTCCCGTAGAGGGTGAGCCACTTCGACGGCTCTCTCGCCGGCACGTCGACCTCGAACCACACCCGGCCGGGGTGCCGATGGGCCTGGAGCCAGGTGCCGTCCGGCTGCCGCGCGGCCCGCACCATCTCGATGGCGTCGGCCATGCGCGGGTCCGGCTTCGTGCCGTCGTGCGCCGTGGCCCGGCGGAAGTACTCGGCCGCGGTGAGGACGGAGTAGAACCAGCGGAACGGGTAGGCGAACCGGTTCACCCACGGGCCCACCGGCTCACCCGTCGAGAGGCGGCGGAACAGCCCACGCGTCAGCAGGTACTCCTCGCCGCCGCGCCGGGCCACGCGCGTCGCATCCGTGCCGCCGGTCGCGACGTCATGGGCGAGCATCCCGGTGAGGGAGTTCAGCGTCGAGTGGAACGACGACCGGGTCGAGCCCTCGACCCACTCGCAGTTCCAGCCGCCGTCGGGCAGTCGGTGCTCCAGGAACCACTCGACGATGCCGGTGACGTCGGCGCCGAGCCACAGTCCATTCGCGACGGTCCAGGCGTTGACGCAGCAGTCGACCTCACCGCCCCAGTACGGCAGGTCGTCGTACTCCCAGCGGGAGTTCTCGGCGAGCAGCTCAGCCGTGCCACTCAGGACCGCGGGGTCGAGGCCCCACTCCCGCAAGGTGTTCAGCGTCCAGGTCGTCGCCGTCCAGGGCTGACCTTGCGTGTCCATGTCGTCGAAGGCGAAGCCCGCCGGAAAGTACGCGCCGCCCGCCCACTGGCCGTCCGGATCCTGAAGCGCGAGCAGACGCGCGCCGAAGCCCTCGGTCGCGATCCTCGCCCGCGTCGCCTCCCACACCTCGGGCGGCTCGCCCACGAGGTCGCGCTCGACCTGCCAGCGCAGCGCGGGATCCGAGTCGAGTAGCCAGTCGATCGGGGCCGTGGTCGCCACGGCGCGACTCTAGCCGCGCGTCAGCCCGCCAGCCACGGCCGGAGCTTCTCGGGGTTGAGCACCGCCCAGATGTGCGTGATCCGGTCGTCCGTGACGCCGAAGGCCATCACCATCACGACGCCGCCGGCGTGCTCGGCCACCAGACCGGGCTGGCCGTTGACAGTGCGCTCGAACAGCACCACGTCGGGTCTCCGGTCGGCGAGCTCGGCGAAGAGGTAGGCGACCTGCTCGGCGCCGTCGACCGGCCGCAGCACGGCGGTGGCGCGGCCGCCGCCATCGCCGACCGCGGTGACGGCCGGGTCGAGCAGGCCGATGAGGGCGTCGATGTCCTTGGCTTCCCAGGCCCGCTTGAAGTCCCGGACGAGGTCGGCGCGCGGGGTCGCGGGCGCCTGCGACTCGCGGAGGCGGCGGCGGGCCGACGTGGCCAGCTGGCGACAGGCCGCCGGCGAGCGGCCGACGATCTGCGCCACTTCGGGGAAGGGGTAGCGGAAGACGTCGTGCAGGATGAACGCCACGCGCTCCGCCGGGGTCATCGCCTCGAGCACGACGAGGAAGGCCATGTTGACCGACTCGTCGAGCGTGACCCGGTCGGCCGGGTCGGCTGTCTCCGCGCGGTCGGGCAGCGGCTCGGGGATCCACTCGCCCACGTAGCGCTCCCGCCGGGCCCGCGCCGAGCCGAGCTGGTCGAGACAGATGCGGCTGGCGACCGTGGTGAGCCAGGCGCCGGGGGCTTCGATGGCGTCCTGTTGCTGACGGGACATGGCGTACCAGCGGGCGTAGGTCTCCTGCACGACGTCCTCGGCGTCGGCCAGGGAGCCGAGGAGCCGGTAGGCCAGGTTGATCAGCCGACGCCGCTCGCTCATGATCGCGCTCAGCCCCGGTTCCATGGCGCCCCCTTCCCGTACTGGTTCGACGAGACAGCCCACCGATCTGTGAGGTCGCCTCACAGTACGAGGGCCCGCGTCGTCGTACCGGCGAACATCCCGACGCGAGGAGCGCATCGTGAACATCGCACTGTGGATCATCGCCGGCCTGCTGGCCACGGCCTTTCTGGCCGGCGGCGTGGTGAAGCTGGTCCTGCCCAAGGAGAAGCTGGCAGCCGCGGGCATGGGCTTCGCGGAGGACTTCGGCACCGGCGCCGTGAAGGCCATCGGAGCGGTCGAGGTCCTGGCCGGGGTGGGCCTGATCCTGCCGGCCGCGCTCGACATCGCCCCGGTACTGGTACCACTGGCCGCCGTGGGCGTGGTCCTGCTGATGATCGGCGCGGGCATCACACACCTCCGCCGCCACGAAGCCCAGCCGATCGTGGTGAACCTGACCCTGCTGGCCCTTGCCGCACTGGTGGCGTGGGGCCGCTTCGGCCCCCAGTCCTTCACCGGCTGAACCGATTCCACGGGCTCAGCTCGGGTCGTACCGTTTCGTCGGCTGGGTTTCGCGGATCAGGGCGCGCAGCTCGGGTAGGCCGCCCTCGACGGCTCCTAGCGTGCGGGCCTGCACCAGCACGTTGCCCAACGCCGTCGCCTCCACCGGGCCTGCGATCACCGGGAGCCCGCACGCGTTCGCGGTCAGCTGGCACAGGAGGGCGTTCCGCGCGCCGCCGCCGACGATGTGGACCATCTCGACGTCCCGGTTGGACAGTCGGGACGCCGACGCCACGCAGTGGCCGTGGGCGGCCGCGAGACTGTCCATGATGCACCGGACCGTCTCGGCGCGGGTGGTCGGCTCGGGCTGGTCCGTCGAGCGGCATGCCGCGGCGATCCGGGCCGGCATGTCGCCCGGGGGCAGGAACACCGGGTCGTCCGGGTCGATCACCGCCCGGCGGTGCTGGGTCGCCGCTTCGGCCAGCAGGGTCGTGCGGGAGGCGTCCGGCCACGCGCGTAGGCACTCCTCCAGCAGCCACAGGCCCATCACGTTCCGCAGGTACCGCACGGTGCCGTCGACGCCGAGCTCGTTGGTGAAGTTCGCACGCCGGCTCTCCTCGGTGAGCACCGGCTCGGTCAGCTCCACTCCCACCAGCGACCAGGTGCCGCACGAGATGTAGGCGAACCGCTCGTCCGAGGCCGGCACGCCGACCACCGCCGACGCCGTGTCGTGTGAGCCCACCGCGATCACCGGGGTGCCATCGACGGACGCGGCCGGGCCGATGATCGTCCCGGGGTCGCGCAGCGGCGGCAGCAGCGACGGCGACGCACCGACCCGCGACGCCAGCGCCGGCGCCCACGACCGCGCCCGCACGTCCAGCAGCTGCGTCGTCGAGGCGATCGTCAGCTCGGCACCCACCGAACCGGTCAGCCAGTACGCCAACAGGTCCGGGATCATCAGCAACCGGTCCGCCGCCCCGAGCCGGCGCTCCGCAGCGAGCTGGTTGATCGTGTTGAACGGCAGGAACTGCAGGCCCGTCACGGCATACAGCGACGGGTCCGCCTCTGCCTCGGCGGTGCGCTTGTCGCGGTAGTGCACCGGGTTGCCGAGCAGCGCACCGTCCGCGTCGAGCAGCCCGTAGTCCACACCCCACGCGTCGATCCCGATGCCGTCCAGCGCACCTGCCGCCGCCAGGCCGTCGAGCACGCCGCGGTAGAGGTCGAGGATGTCCCAGTACAGCGTGCCGCGGACGGTCACCGGGCGGTTGGCGAAGCGGTGACACTCCTCGATGGACAGTCGACCGTCACCGACCCGGCCGACGATCACCCGGCCGCTCGCCGCGCCGAGGTCGGCCGCCGCGACCCGGACCGTGCTCATCGCAGGAACGCCGCCGCCACGCCGGCGTCCACCGGCACGTGCAGCCCCGTGGTCAGCGACAGGTCCCCCGCCGTCAGCGCGAACACCGCCGCCGCCACGTGCTCGGGCAGCACCTCCCGCTTGAGCAGCGTCCGGCGCGCGTAGTAGGCGCCCAGCTCGGACTCGGGCACGCCGTACACCGCGGCCCGCTGCGCGCCCCAGCCGCCGGCGAAGATCCCGGAACCGCGTACGACCCCGTCCGGGTTGACGCCGTTGACCCGGATTCCGTGCTCACCCAGCTCGGCCGCGAGCAGCCGGACCTGGTGCGCCTGGTCGGCCTTCGCCGCCCCGTAGGCGACGTTGTTCGGGCCGGCGAACACCGCGTTCTTGCTGGCGATGTAGACGAGATCGCCGCCCATGCCCTGCTCGATCATGACCCGCGCCGCCTCGCGCGCGACGAGGAACGAGCCCTTCGCCATGACGTCGTGCTGGCGGTCCCAGTCGTCCTCAGTGGTCTCCAACAGCGGCTTGGAGATCGACAGCCCCGCGTTGTTGACCACCAGGTCCACGCCGCCGAACTCCAGCGCGGCCGCGTCGAACGCGGCGGCGACGGCGGCCGGGTCGGTGACGTCGACGGTCACCGCGAGCCCGCCGAGCTCCCTGGCCACCGACGACGCCGCCTCGCCGTCCCGGTCGGCGACCGCCACGCACGCGCCCTCCGCCGCGAGCCGTCGCGCCGTCGCCCGGCCGATGCCCGACCCGCCCCCGGTGATGAACGCGACCCGTGTGGACAGTGGCCGCGCGGGCGGCAGTCGGCGCAGCTTCGCCTCCTCCAGCGCCCAGTACTCGATGCGGAACTTCTCCCGTTCGTCGATCGGCTCGTAGCGGGACACCGACTCGGCGCCGCGCATCACGTTGATCGCGTTGACGTAGAACTCGCCGGCGACCCGCGCGGTCTGGATGTCCTTGCCATGGCTGAACATCCCGACACCCGGCACGAGCACGATCGCCGGGTCCGCGCCGCGCATCGCCGGCGAGTCCGGGCCGGCGTGGCGCTCGTAGTAGGCCCGGTAGTCCGCGCGGTAGGCGGCGTGCAGCTCACGCAACCGCTCGACCAGCTCCTCGACCGGCGCGGTCGGCGGCAGGTCGAGGACGAGCGGGCGAACCTTGGTGCGCAGGAAGTGGTCCGGGCACGACGTGCCCTTCGCGGCGAGCTCGGACAGCTTCGCGCGGGAGACGAAGTCGAGCACCGCGCCGGTGTCGGTGAAGTGGCCGAGCTGGGGGCGGTCGGTTGACGCGAGGCCGCGGATCACCGGCGCGAGACGGGCGGCGAGCCGGCGCCGCTCGTTGTCCGGCAGCGGCTCGATCTCGACAGGGCCGAACGGGTCGGGCCGGCCGTGCTCGTCGAGGAACCGTTGTGCCGTCTGGATGATCTCCAGTGAACGGGCCTCGCACTCGTCGCTGGTGGCGCCCCACGCGGTGATGCCGTGCCCACCGAGGATCACGCCGATCGCCCGCGGGTGCTCGCGCCGGATGGCCGCGATGTCCAGCCCCAGCTGGAATCCCGGCCGGCGCCACGGCACCCAGACGACTCGGTCGCCGAAGCACCGTTCGGTCAGTGCGGGCCCATCGGCGGCGGTGGCGAGCGCGATGCCGGCGTCGGGGTGCAGGTGGTCGACGTGCGCGGCGTCCACGAGCCCGTGCATCGCCGTGTCGATGGACGGCGCCGCGCCGCCCCTGCCGTGCAGGCAGTAGTCGAACGCCGCGACCATCTCGTCCTCGCGCTCGGTGTCCTCGGCGCTGCCGGGGTAGACGCCGGCCAGCGAGCGCAGCCGGTCCAGCCGCAGCACGGCGAGCCCACCGGCGGCCAGCGTGCCGAGGTCGCCGCCGGATCCCTTGACGTACAACAGCTCCACGCCGCCGCCGGTGACCGGGTCCGTGCCGGCGACCTTGGCGGAGGTGTTGCCGCCCGCGTAGTTGGTGTTGCGCGGGTCCGCGCCCAGCCGGTTGCTCCGGTCGACGAGCGCCTCGACCTCGGCGGCGGACTTAAACGTTTCAACCATCGGTGCCAGCATGGTGTCGAGCCCGACGGGTGTCAAGGTCAGCGGGCGGCCCCGGTCGAGGCCCGCACGACCAGTTCCGGGCGGAAGCGGACCTGTTGGTGCACGTGCCCTTCCTCCCCCGCCGCCTCCTCGAACAGCAGCCGCGCGGCGGTGCGGCCGAGCAGCTCCCGCGGCTGGCGCACCGAGGTCAGCGGCACCGCGGCGGCCTCGGCGAACTCGATGTCGTCGTAGCCCACGACCGCCAGGTCCTCCGGCACCGAGCGGCCCAGCCGCGTCATCGCCTGCAGCAGGCCCAGCGCCAGCAGGTCGTTGGCGCAGAAGGCGGCCGTCGGACGGGACGACGCGGGCAGGCCGGCCAGCCGCTCCCCCGCCCGGCGGCCCTCGGCGACCTGCAGCGCGTCGGTCTCCAGCAGCACCAGCGCCGACGCCGGCCGCCCGGCCGCGGACAGCGCCCGCAACGCCCCGCGATGCCGGTCGCGTACCTGCGGCACGGACATCGGCCCGCCGACGAACGCGATCCGCTCGTGGCCGCACTCCAGCAGGTGGGTCAGCGCCAACTCTCCGCCGAGCTCGTCGTCGACCGCGACCGAGCACCACGACGGGTCCGGCGCCTGGCAGTCGACCAGCACGACCGGCGTGCCGCGGCCCGGCATCTCCGCGAGCTTCTCGCCGGACGGGTCGATCGGGGTGATAAGCACGCCCTGGACCCGCTGCTCGCGCAGCCGCTCGAGGTAC
This sequence comes from Actinophytocola sp., assembly GCF_050699915.1. GTDB lineage: Bacteria > Actinomycetota > Actinomycetes > Mycobacteriales > Pseudonocardiaceae > Actinophytocola. The sequence goes on along the minus strand of NZ_JBOHGA010000017.1, from coordinate 4,281 downwards.
TCGCGCTCGCGCGCGGCGTCCTGGTTGCTGTTGCAGAGGTAGACGGCCATCCCCTCGGTACGGGCTGCGTCCTCGACCCCGCGGGCGACATCGTTGAAGAACGGGTTCGCCGCGTCCATCACGACGTAGGCGATGGTGCGGCTGCGCCCGGCGCGCAGCTGGCGGGCGGTCTCGTTGCGGACGAACCCCAGCTCGACGATCGCCGCCTGCACACGCGTGCGCGTGGCCTCGCTGACCAGGTGCGGCCGGTTGAGCACATTGGACACGGTCCCCACGGACACGCCGGCCCGCGCGGCAACGTCCTTCATGCCCGGCGACCCGCTGGTCATCGTCCCTCCCGCCCCGACTTCTGGCGAAAGGCTAGATCAGGTCCGACCCGCCCGGCGCGGCGACACCGCGCCGGGCTCACCGCGCGGCGGCCGCGCTCTCCTCGGCCCGCGCCAGCAGCAGTGCCCGCTCGCGCTCGTTGCGGGTGAGCTCCGCGGCCCGGCTGAACTCCTCGCGCGCCTCCGCGTGCCGGTCCAGCTTCGCCAGCAGGTCGCCGCGCACGGACGGCAGCAGGTGGTAGTTCTTCAACGACGGCTCCTCGTTCAGCCCGTCGACGATCTCCAGACCGATCTCCGGGCCGAACGCCATCGACAGCGCCACCGCCCGGTTCAGCTCGATCACCGGCGAGGGCACCAGCTGCACCAGCCGGGCGTAGCGCGCCGCGATGCGAGCCCAGTCGGTGTCCTCGGGGGTACGCGCCCGTGCGTGGCACGCCGCGATCGCCGCCTGCAGCTCGTACGGCCCCGCCTCGCCCGGCAGCGCCTCCGCCCGGGCGAGCGCGGTCAGCCCGCGGCGGATCAGCAGCTGGTCCCAGCGCGCCCGGTCCTGGTCGAACAGCAGCACCGGCTCGCCGGAGGGTCCGAGCCGGGCCCGCGCGCGGGAGGACTGGATCTCCATCAGCGCGACCAACCCGTGCACCTCGCGCTCGGCCGGCACCAGCTCGGCCAGCATCCGGCCCAACCGCATCGCGTCCTCGCACAGCCCCGGGCGCATCCAGTCGTCGCCGCCGGTCGCCGAGTAGCCCTCGTTGAACACCAGGTAGACGACCTCGAGCACGGACGACAGCCGCTCGCCGAGCTCGCTCGCGTCGGGCACCTCGAACGGGATCTTCTTCTGCGCCAGCGTCTTCTTCGCCCGCACGATCCGCTGCGCGATTGTCGGCTCCGGGACCAGGAACGCGCGCCCGATCTCCCCGGTGGTCAGCCCGCCCAGCAGCCGCAGCGTGAGTGCCACGCGCGCCTCGGTCGAGAGCACCGGGTGACAGGAGATGAAAACCAGCCGCAGCAGGTCGTCGCTGATGCTGCTGTCGAGCGCGTCGAAGTCCGGCTCGGCGGACGGCCCCTCCTGGGTCTCCAGGTCCCGACCCAGCTCGGTGACCTTGCGCTCCAACGTCTCCCTGCGCCGGAACTGGTCGATCGCCCGCCGCTTCGCGATGGCCATGAGCCAGGCGCCCGGGTTGTCCGGGACGCCCGACTCCGGCCACTGCTCCAGCGCCGCGACGAGCGCGTCCTGCGCGAGCTCCTCGGCGAGGCCGACGTCGTGGACCATGCGGGTCAGGCCGGCGATCAGCCGTGCCGACTCGATCCGCCACACGGCCTCGACCGTCCGCTGCACCTCCAACGTCCCCACGGGCGCCATCAGAGCAGCTCAACGGAGCACGGGCAAGCAGGTTCAGCCGTGTCGCCCGGCGATCTGCTCCTCGATCCTTCGCTGCCGCTCGCGGGCCTCGTCGGTGAAGCCGTCGCCGAGCTCGTCGGCCTCGTACAGCCGGCGGATCTCGACGTCCGACTCCCCGTCCCACTCATCGCCCGGGATCCGCTTGACCCACTCGATGGCCTCCTCGAGCGACCGCACCTCGAGCAGCCAGTAGCCCGCGACGAGCTCCTTGGCCTCGGTGAACGGCCCGTCGATGACCGTGGGCTCGCCGTCGGTGAACGAGACGATCGCGCCGTCCGCGGAGGAGGTCAGGCCGTTGCCGTCGAGCATCACGCCGGCCTTCACCAGCTCCTCGTTGTACCGCGTCATCGCCTCGAGCTGCTCCGTGCTGGGCAGCGCCCCGGCCTCGGACTCGGGGCTGGACTTCACCATCACCATGACCCGCATGTCTCAGCCCTTTCCCGTCTGCTCGCGAATCCGCCGGTCGATCTCGATGACCTCGGGGCTCGCCGTGTCGAAGTCCTCGATCTCGGCGACGCGGCGGATCTCGATGGTCGCGTTGCCGTGGCCGTCCACCTTGGGCCACTTCTTCACCAGCTCGATCGCGTCCGCCAACGAGTCGACCTCGATGATCGTGTAGCCCGCGATCAGCTCCTTGGCCTCCGTGAACGGTCCGTCGATGACCGTGCGCCGGCTGCCGGAGAAGCGCACCTTCGCCCCCTTGGAGCTGGGCTGCAGGCCGGCGCCGTCGAGCAGCACGCCCGCCTTCGCCAGCTCCTCGTTGTACCTCGTCATGGCGGTGAACATCTCCTCCGAGCCCGGCACGCCGGCCTCGGTCTCCTCGTCCGCCCGTCTGATGATCAGGAATCGCAAACGTCCCACCTCTTCATCAGTCGCTCCCGCGGCCGTCAACCTAGCCGCTGACCACGCGTCGAACGAGTCCTGCCGGATTCGACACGGCGGCTCGGGTCCTAGTCGCCGCCGGCCGCCCGGTGCGCGCGGCCGGCGACCGTGCGCAGGTGGTCGAGCAGCTCCGGCGGCTCGTGCACCGTGAACTCGCAGCCGAGGGTCAGCAGCCGGTAGGCCAGCCATTCGGGGGTGTCCTCGCCGCTCTCCCAGCGGCACCGCCCGTCGGCCAGCGGCGTGCTCCGCCCGCCCAGGTGCGGTGGCGCGGCCGGCAGGTCGAGCGTGGCCACGGCGGCGTAGGTCGGGACGACCGAGTACAGCTTCGAGGTGACGAACTCGCCCGGGTCGGCCACGGGCAGCTCACGCGGCGCCGTCCGGGCGCCGGTGGCGACCGGCTCGCTGATCCGGTCGACCCGGAAGGTCCGCCAGTCGTCGCGTTCGGGGTCGAAGCCGAGCAGGTACCAGCGGCGGCCGACGGTCACCAGCCGGTACGGCTCGACCAGCCGGCGACCCTGCGCGCCGTCGCCGGTCCGGTAGCCGAACCGGACCCGTTCCCGGTTCGCGATGGCGGCGGCCAGCAGCGTGAGGTGTGCGGGCTCCACCGCCGGCCCGCCGGCCGGCACGCTGACGGTGGCCGCGCCGAGCGCGCCGACCCGGTGGCGCAGCCGGGACGGCAGCACCTGCTCGAGCTTGGTCAGCGCGCGGACCGACGCCTCCTCGATGCCGACCACCGCCTGACCCGCGGACGCTCGCAGGCCGACCGCGATCGCGACCGCCTCCTCGTCGTCCAGCAGCAGCGGCGGCATCGCGGCGCCGGCGGTGAGCCGGTAGCCGCCTTCGGCGCCGCGGGTCGCCCATACCGGGTAGCCGAGCTCGCGAAGCCGCTCGACGTCGCGGCGCACCGTGCGCGGGCTGACCTCCAGGCGGCGGGCCAGCTCGGTGCCCGGCCATTCGCGCGGTGTCTGCAGCAGCGACAGCAGCGCGAGCAGTCGGGCGGACGGATCGGTCATGGCGTCAAGAATGCCACCGATATGGGACAGGATCCGACCTATATGGCCGCTACGGTCGGTGCCATGAAGACGATCCCGGACGGATACACGACCGTCACCCCATGGCTGATCAGCAAGGACACCGCGAGCGAGCTGGAGTTCGTCAAGGCCGCATTCGACGGGGAGGAACTGGGCCGCATGGTCGGCGAGGATGGTCGCATCGGGCACGCGGAGACCAGGATCGGAGACGCGATCGTGCTGCTGTTCGACGCGCCGGACGACTGGCCGGCCACGCCGTGCTTCCTGCGCCTCTACGTCGAGGACGCGGCCGAGACGTTCCGGCGCGCGCAGGCGGCCGGCGCGGTCGTGGTCACCGAGCCGACCGAGCTGTTCTGGGGCGACAAGGTGGGCCGCGTCCGCGACCCGCTCGGCAACCTGTGGTGGATCCAGCAGCGGGTGGCCGAGCTGACGCCCGACGAGATCACCGAGCGCATGGCCCAGCCGGAGTTCGTCGCGGCGATGGACTACGTGACGAGCGCGAAGCCGTTCGGCTCATGAGCCCGGTCGACTGGCCGCGAGTCTGTGCCCGCCGGTTGGCCCGACACGGGCTCGCGGCCGCGCTGCCCGGCACGCCCGCCGACGCGGTCGCGGCGGTCGCCGGCACGCACGCGCAGGTCATGTC
>NZ_JBOHGA010000016.1:0-53614 GCF_050699915.1 Actinophytocola sp. | reverse complement strand
AGCGTTGCCGCCGTTGTGGCCCGGGTCGAGCACGACCACGCCGGACACCGGCCGCGGCGCGGGCTTCGGCGGCGGCGGCTTCGCGGCCGTGCGGGCGGCCGTGGAGGACGGTGGCGCCGAGGAGGTGGTGGGCGGCGGAGACGTGGTCGAGGCGGGCGGCGGCTCGGTGGCCGCCACGGGCCGGCCCGCCTCGGCCGAGCCGCAACCGGCGACGACGAGCAGACAGGTCACCGCGAGAAGGCCACTACGCACGGCGCTCACGATCCCACAACGAAGACACGACTACGCTGGGACACGACACAGGACGAGAGGAGCCGGCGTGCAACCCGGTGGCGTACCCGACATGCAGCAGATCCTGCAGCAGGCCCAGAAGATGCAGGAGCAGCTCGCGGCGGCTCAGGAGGAACTGGCGAACGCCGAGACGACCGGCAGCGCCGGCGGCGGCCTCGTGACCGCGGTGGTCTCCGGCTCCGGCGAGCTCCGGTCGCTCACGATCGACCCGAAGGCGGTCGACCCCGAGGACACCGAGACGCTGGCCGACCTGATCGTCGCCGCCGTGCGCGACGCCAGCAGCAGCGCGCAGCAGCTCGCCGCGGACCGGATGGGTGGCCTGGCCGGCGGGCTGGGTGGGCTCGGCCTGCCTGGTATGTAGATGTACGAGGGCCCGGTCCAGGACCTGATCGACGAGCTCGGCCGGTTGCCCGGCGTCGGGCCGAAGAGCGCCCAGCGCATCGCCTTCCACCTGCTCGGCGCGGACCCGGCCGACGTGACCCGGCTGCAGCAGGCGCTGCAGCGGGTCAAGGAGGGCGTGGTCTTCTGCGACATCTGCGGCAACGTCTCCGAGGAGGCCACCTGCCGCATCTGCCGCGACGTCCGCCGCGACGTGAGCGCGGTCTGCGTGGTCGAGGAGCCGAAGGACGTGCTCGCGATCGAGCGGACCCGCGAGTTCAAGGGGCGCTACCACGTCCTGGGCGGGGCCCTCGACCCGTTGTCCGGCGTCGGGCCCGATCAGCTGCGGGTGCGCGAGCTGCTCGCGCGCATCTCCGACCAGGAGGTCACCGAGGTCATCCTCGCGACCGACCCCAACACCGAGGGCGAGGCCACCGCCACCTACCTCGTCCGCATGCTGCGTGACTTCCCGGGCCTCACCGTCACCCGCCTGGCGTCCGGCCTGCCGATGGGCGGCGACCTCGAGTTCGCCGACGAGCTGACGCTGGGCCGCGCACTGTCCGGCCGGCGAACCGTGTGAGGCTCGGGCCGCCGCGGCTCGGCGCCGTCACGCTCGTGGCGGTCGACGGCCCGTCGGGGTCCGGGAAGTCGACGCTGGCGGACGAGCTCGCCGCGGACCTCGACGCGGTGATCATCCGGACGGACGACTTCGCCACCTGGGACGACCCCGTCGCGTGGTGGCCCCGGTTGCGCGACGGCGTCCTCGAACCACTCGCGGCCGGCCGCCCCGGCACGTACACCAGAACCGAGTGGATCGACGGCGTGCCGCGGCCGGGTGCCGTGATCACTGTCAACCCGCCGAAAGTCCTGCTGCTGGAGGGTGTCTCCGCGGGACGACGATCGGTCCGCCGCCTACTCTCCGCGCTCGTCTGGCGGGAGCTCCCCGACCACGCGGAGCGACTGGAACGGGCGGTCGCGCGGGACGGAGAAGGCTCGCGTACTCCGCTAACGGCGTGGCAACGGTTCGAGGACGGCTGGTTCGCGATAGACGGTACGAAGGCCGCCGCCGACCACAGAATGTGATCAAGACCGGCCGCACCGTGCACAATCTGCGCTCGTGTTCCCGGATCGTAACCTCACCTGGTTAAAGCATGTGGAACACAGGGGCTAGGGTCTGCCACCGAGCGGTGAGATCCCGACAAACCTGAGGAGTGCGTGATGGCTTACCCGCGATCCGCACGACCCGGCCCGACGCGTGCATCGACGCGGCGACGAGCCGGCGTGCAGCCGGCTGGTTCGGGGCGGGCTAGCGAGCGGGCCGCATGACCACACCACTCGAAGTCACCGACGCCGCTGCCGGTGCACCTCCGGAAGCCGCGCTGGCCGGACTCAGCGGCGCGAAGATCCAAGGTCGCTCGCTCGGCCAGATCGCCTGGATGCGACTCAAGCGCGACAAGGTCGCGGTCGGCGGCGGCATCTTCATCATCCTGCTGGTGATCATCGCGATCACCGCGCTGCTCGTGGACCGGGTGTTCGGCTGGATCCAGCCGAACGAGTTCCACCAGGACCTGATCAACCCGGAGACGCTGAGCCCACAGGGCACGTTCGGCGGCATGACCGGGTCCCACCCGCTGGGTGTGGAACCGGTCAACGGCCGCGACATCCTCACCCGCGTCTACGCCGGCTCGTGGATCTCCCTGCTGATCGCGGTCTCCGCGACAATGCTCTCGGTCACCATCGGCACCATCATGGGTGTCGTCTCCGGCTACTTCGGCGGCTGGGTCGACACGATCATCAGTCGCACGATGGACGTCTTCCTCGCCTTCCCCATCCTGGTGTTCGCCATCGCGCTCGCCGGCGTCGTGCCCGACCAGGCCTTCGGGCTGGAGGGTGACAGCCTGCGCATCGTCCTGCTGATCTTCGTCATCGGCTTCTTCAACTGGCCCTACATCGGCCGGATCGTGCGCGGCCAGACGCTGTCGCTGCGCGAACGCGAGTTCGTCGACGCCGCGCGCAGCCTGGGCGGCCGCGGCCCGTACATCCTGTTCCGCGAGCTGCTGCCGAACCTCGTGGCGCCGATCCTCGTCTACGCGACGCTGTTGATCCCCACGAACATCCTGTTCGAGGCGGCCCTGTCGTTCCTGGGGGTCGGCATCCGACCGCCGACCGCGACGTGGGGCGGCATGCTGTCGGAAGCCGTGCGGTTCTACACGCTTCCCCACTTCATGCTCTGGCCCGGTCTGGCGATCTTCATTACCGTGCTCGCGTTCAACCTGTTCGGGGACGGGCTGCGCGACGCTCTGGATCCGCGATCGCGATGAGGTTCCCAACGAGAAGGGGTGCACCCGCAAGATGAAGAGAAAGCGCCTGTTTCCCGCGATCGCCGCCGCCATGGCGGTCGCGCTCGCCGCATCCGCATGTGGCGGTTCCGAGAGCGGCGGCGACGGTGACGGTGGCGGAGGTCCCGAGTCCACCACGGAAGCCGCGTTCAACGCCGGTGTCGAAAAGATCTTCAACCCTTCTGACAAGAAGGGCGGAACGATCAAGTTCGCCAACAACGGCGAGTGGGACTCGCTGGACACGGCCGACACGTACTACGGCTACGCCTGGAACTTCTCCCGGCTCTACGCCCGCACGCTGCTGATGTTCAAGCCGGCACCGGGTGAGGAGGGCAACGAGCTCGTGCCCGACCTGGCCGAGGACATGGGCACCGCGAGCGAGGACCAGAAGACCTGGACCTACAAGATCAAGAAGGGTGTCAAGTTCGAGAACGGCGAAGAGGTCAAGGCGGCCGACGTCAAGTACGGCGTGCTCCGCTCCCTCGACAAGGTCACGTTCCCGGACGGCCCGACGTACTTCAACGACTTCCTCGACCTGCCCGAGGGCTACGAGGGTCCGTACAAGTCGGCGAGCATGAACACCGACCAGGCCATCGAGACGCCGGACGACTACACGATCGTCTTCCACCTCAAGCAGCCGCTGTCCAGCTTCGACTACTTCGCCCAGCTGGTCGCGACCGCGCCGGTGCCGGCCGACGAGGGCGGCAACAAGGGCGCGAAGTACCAGGACCACATCATCTCCTCCGGTCCGTACAAGTTCGAGGACAACCAGCCGGGCAAGAGCTTCGCGATGGTGCGCAACGACCAGTGGGACGCGAAGACCGACGAGTACCGCAAGGCGCTGCCGGACCGGTACGAGGTCACGCTGAACATGAACGCCGACTCGCTCGACCAGGCGGTCATGGACGGCTCGATCAACCTCGACGTGGTGGGTGACGGTGTGGAGCCGGCCGCGCAGGGCACGATCCTGCCCGACCAGGAGCTCAAGTCCCAGGCGGACAACGCCGAGCTGGCGCGTCTCTGGTACACCGGCATCAACCCGACGGTGAAGCCGTTCGACAACATCGAGTGCCGCAAGGCCGTGCTGTACGCGGCCGACATGACCGGCTACCAGACCGCGTACGGCGGTCCGTTCTCCGGTGGCGACATCGCGACGACGGTCATACCGCCGCTGATCCCGGGGTACAAGAAGTTCAACCTCTACGAGACCCCGGACATGAAGGGTGACGTCGACAAGGCCAAGGACGCCCTGACCAAGTGCGGGCAGCCCAACGGCTTCGAGACGAACATCTCCTACCGCAACGAGCGGCCGAAGGAGAAGGCCGCCGCGGAGTCGCTGCAGCAGTCGCTCGGCCGGGTCGGCATCAAGGTGACCCTCAAGGGCTTCGCACAGGGTGACTACTACTCCCAGTTCGCCGGCAACCCGCCGTTCGTGGTCGCCAACAAGCTGGGCCTGGTCATCAACGGCTGGGGCGCGGACTGGAACGACGGCTTCGGCTTCCTCGGCCAGATCGTGGACAGCCGGGTCATCCGGGAGACCGGTGGCTCGTCGAACACCAGCGTGCGGATCCCCGAGGTCGACCAGCTGATCGACGAGGCCGTCAACGAGCAGGACACCGCGAAGCGCGAGCAGCTGTGGGGTGACATCGACCGCCGAGTCATGGAGGAGGCGGTCATCCTCCCGGGCGTCTACGCGAAGAGCCTGCTGTTCCGCGGCAAGGGTCTGACGAACGTGTTCATCAGCCCGGCGTTCAGCATGTACGACTACCTGGCGCTCGGCGTCGAGCAGGGCTAGTCGTCTCTCGTTAGTCCGACCGCGAGGCGGCCGGTCCCCGGACCGGCCGCCTCGCGCACGAGACCGTTCACCGCATTGGATGACTTCCGTTGATTACTTACATCATGAGGCGGCTCGTCGCCGCCGTGGTGCTGCTGTTCATCGTCAGCGCGGTGACGTTCTCGATCTTCTTCCTGGTTCCGCGGCTGACCGGGGCCACCCCCGAGACGCTCGCCACCCGCTACGTCGGGCGTACCGCCACCGAGGAGACCGTCAAGGCGATCGCCGACAAGCTGGGGTTCTACGACTCGATCTTCACGCAGTACGGCCAGTGGGCGAAGGGCGTCGTCGCCGGCGCCGACTACGACCTCGGCGGCGAGGTCGAGCACTGCCCCGCACCGTGCCTCGGCTACTCGTTCATCACGAACCGTCCCGTGTGGCCGGAGCTGATCGACCGAATACCCGTGACGCTCTCCCTCGCGGTCGGAGCCGCCCTGATCTGGGTCGTCGCCGGCGTGTCCATCGGCGTCCTGTCCGCACTGCGGAGAGGCACTGTCTTCGATCGTGGCGCGATGGGCATCGCGCTGGCCGGTGTGTCACTGCCGATCTTCTACACCGGCCTGATCTCGCTCACGATCTTCAGCTACGGCCTGGACTGGACGGCCAAGGCCGGCAGATTCGTGCCCTTCGAAGAGAACCCGGGCGAATGGGCCTACTCGCTGTTACTACCGTGGATAACGCTTGCCTTCCTGTTCTCCGCGCAGTACGCCCGGCTCACCCGGGCGGGCATGCTGGAGACGATGAACGAGGACTTCATCCGCACGGCCCGGGCCAAGGGCCTGCCGGAGAGAACCGTCGTGGTCAAACACGGCCTGCGGGGCGCGCTGACGCCGATCCTGACGATCTTCGGGCTCGACGTCGGCCTGCTGCTCGGCGGCGCGGTGCTGACCGAGTCGGCGTTCTCGCTCAAGGGGTTGGGCCAGTACGCCGTGCAGGCGATCAACGACAACGACCTGCCGAAGGTGATGGGCGTGGTCCTGTGCGCGTCGGTGTTCATCGTCATCGCGAACCTGATCGTGGACCTGCTCTACGCCGTCGTCGACCCGAGGGTGCGGACATCGTGAGTGAGGAAGACATCTATCTCGAGCCGGACACCGGGCTGCCGGCCGCGTCCGAGCCGCCGGTCTCCGGCGCGTACCTGGAGATGCGCGACCTGCGGGTTCACTTCCCGACCGACGACGGTGTGGTGAAGTCCGTCGACGGGCTGTCCTTCCAGCTCGACCGGGGCAAGACGCTCGGCATCGTCGGCGAGTCCGGGTCGGGCAAGAGCGTGACCAGCCTGTCGATCATGGGCCTGCACAAGGAGGGCACCGCCCACATCTCCGGCGAGATCATGCTGAACGGGCGCAACCTCGTCGGGATGGGCAAGGAGTCCGTGCGCGCCTTGCGCGGCAAGGACATGGCGATGATCTTCCAGGACCCGCTGTCGGCGATGCACCCGTACTACACGGTGGGCAACCAGATCGTCGAGGCGTACCGGATCCACCACGACGTCAGCAAGCAGGTCGCGCGCAAGCACGCCATCGAGATGCTGGACCGGGTGGGCATCCCGAACCCGGACTCGCGCCTCGACGACTACCCGCACCAGTTCTCCGGCGGCATGCGCCAGCGCGCGATGATCGCGATGGCGCTGTCCTGCGACCCGGAGCTCCTGATCGCGGACGAGCCGACGACCGCGCTGGACGTGACCGTGCAGGCGCAGATCCTGGACCTCATCCGGGACCTGCAGCAGGAGTTCAACTCCGCGGTCATCATCATCACCCACGACCTGGGCGTGGTCGCCGAGCTCGCGGACGACATCCTGGTGATGTACGCCGGCCGGGCGGTGGAGTACGGCAACGCGGACGACATCTTCACCGAGCCGCAGCACCCGTACACGTGGGGCTTGCTCGGCTCGATGCCGCGGCTGGACCGGGAGCGGACCGAGCGGCTGCTGCCGATCCCGGGCACGCCGCCGAGCCTGATCAACGTGCCCGACGGGTGCCCGTTCCACCCGCGGTGCGCCTACGACAACCTGAACAACGGGCTGAGCGAGACCGAGCGGCCGCAGCTGCGCGACGTCGGCGGTTCCGACGGGTCCGGGCACCAGATCGCCTGCCACCTGTCCGCGGAGAACCGGCTGCGCCTGTGGCACGACGAGATCAAGCCAAAGCTGTAGAACGGGGAGAATGTGACTGCCGAAGCTGAGGCCACCCCGGCGCCCGCCGAGCCGTCGGGCGAGGAGCTCCTGTCCGTCTCCGGGCTGCAGAAGCACTTCCCGATCCGGCGCGGCCTGCTGCAGCGCAAGGTGGCGGCGGTACAGGCGGTGGACGGACTCGACTTCGCGGTGACGAAGGGCGAGACGCTGTCGCTGGTGGGCGAGTCCGGCTGCGGCAAGACGACCACCGGCCGGCTGATCACCCGACTGCTCGAGCCGACCGCCGGGAAGATCGTGTTCGACGGCCGCGACATCAGCCACATCTCGGCCGGCAAGATGCGCCCGCTGCGCCGCGACGTGCAGATGATCTTCCAGGACCCGTACTCGTCGCTGAACCCGCGGCACACGGTCGGCACGATCGTCGGCGCGCCGTTCAAGCTGCAGAAGGTCAAGACCGAGCACGGCGTCAAGAAGGCCGTGCAGGAGCTGCTCGAGCTGGTCGGCCTGTCGCCCGAGCACTACAACCGCTACCCGCACGAGTTCTCCGGCGGGCAGCGCCAGCGCATCGGCATCGCCCGCACGCTCGCCCTGCGCCCGAAGCTGATCGTGGCGGACGAGCCGGTGTCCGCGCTCGACGTGTCCATCCAGGCCCAGGTGGTGAACCTGCTGGAGGACCTGCAGAACGAGCTCGACCTGACGTACCTGATCATCGCGCACGACCTGTCGGTGGTGCGCCACGTGTCCGACCGCGTGGCGGTCATGTACCTGGGCAAGATCGTCGAGCTGGCCGACCGGACGGGCCTGTACGAGCGGCCGATGCACCCGTACACGGTGGCGCTGCTGTCCGCGGTGCCGATCCCCGACACCACCCGCCGCCGCCGCCGCGAGCGCATCCGGCTGACCGGCGACGTGCCGAGCCCGATCAACCCGCCGCCGGCGTGCCGCTTCCACACCCGGTGCTGGAAGGCGCAGGAGATCTGCTCCACCGAGGAGCCGCCGCTGGCCGAGCTGGCGCCGGGCCACCAGGTGGCGTGCCATTTCCCGGAGAACGTCGAGAAACTGACCATCGACCCGGCCGGCATCGCCGCGGCCGCCGACCCGGAGCCGAACGGCGACTCCGACTCCTAGCCCTGCGGACTGTCGCGTTCGGACGGTGCGTGGTCGTAGTAGGCGACCTCCCCGTCCCAGGCGCGACGCAGGTAGCGCACGCCGTCCACCGGGTGAGCTTGCAGCGGCACCAGCAACTGTGCCGGCGCCTCGCCGGGGCCGAGTGTGATCTCCTCGCCGTCGCACGGCCCGGCGACGAGCCTGGCGGTCACCTCCCGTGCGGCGAACGAGCCGGCCAGTTTCTCCAGCCCTGCCCGATACTCCGGCGAGTCGTCCGGCATTCGATGATCGCCGTAGGCGAACGGGTCGTAGTCGCCCTCGGCCACCAGGCGCAGCACAGCCGGCTGGTAGACCAGCTTGACCCGCCAGCTCACCAGGTACCGGGACTGCACGTGCTGCATGAACAGCCGCCGCTGCAGCCGGTGCCGGCCGATCACCGTGACCGACTCGAACCCCATTCCGCCGAAACCGCCAGGCACGAACACCTTCGCGCCAGCGTTCAGCCAGCGCAGACCGGCCTTCGGCGCGTGCGACTCGCCGTATGGGCGGGCCCGGCACACGTTGGCCACGATCAGCCAGACGGGGTCCATGGCAGCCATCTTGCCGGGCCAACCGTCACCGGTGCGTCCGGTTCACGAAGAGTCGCGTCGGACGGTGCGTGGTCGTCTCACCGGTGTGCGCGGTTGATCGCCGAGACCACCGCGCGCAGCGAGGCCGTGACGATCGAGCTGTGCACGCCCACGCCCCACAGGACGCGGTCGCCGACGGTGCACTCCACGTACGCCGCGGCGCGGGCGTCGTCGCCGGCGGTGAGGGCGTGCTCGGTGTAGTCGAGGACCCGCACGTCGTACCCGACCGAGGCCAGCGCGTCCACGAAGGCCGCGATGGGGCCGTTGCCCGAGCCGGTGATCTCGTGCCGGTCGCCCTCCACCTCGACCGAGGCCACGATCTCGTCGTGGCCTTCGCCGTCATCGCTGATGCGGTGCTCGTGCAGCCCCAGCGGCGAGGCGAGCGAGAGGTACTCCGAGGAGAACGTGGACCACATGAGCGTGGGGGAGACCTCGCCGCCGTCGTTGTCGGTGTAGCGCTGGATCACCTGGGAGAACTCGATCTGCAGCCGGCGCGGCAGGTCAAGCTGGTGCTCGGTCTTCATCACGTACGCCACGCCGCCCTTGCCGGACTGCGAGTTGACCCGGATGACCGCCTCGTACGTGCGGCCCACGTCCTTCGGGTCGATCGGCAGGTACGGGACCTCCCACGGGTGTTCGTCGACCGGGTGGCCGCCCCGCGACGCCTGCTCGCGCAGGTGGTCGAAGCCCTTGTTGATCGCGTCCTGGTGCGAGCCGGAGAACGCGGTGAACACCAGGTCGCCGCCCCACGGATGCCGCTCGGCGACCGGCAGCTGGTTGCAGTACTCGACCGTGCGGCGGATCTCGTCGATGTCGGAGAAGTCGATCTGCGGGTCGATGCCCTGGCTGAACAGGTTCATGCCCAGCGTCACCAGGCAGACGTTGCCGGTCCGCTCGCCGTTGCCGAACAGGCACCCCTCGATCCGGTCCGCACCCGCCTGGTAGCCCAGCTCGGCGGCGGCCACCGCGGTGCCGCGGTCGTTGTGCGGGTGCAGCGACAGCACGACCGAGTCGCGGCGCTCCAGGTTGCGGTGCATCCACTCGATCGAGTCGGCGTAGACGTTCGGGGTCGCCATCTCGACCGTCGCCGGCAGGTTGATGATCACCGGACGGTCCACAGTGGGCTGCCAGATCTCGGTGACCGCGTTGCACACCTCGACCGCGTAGGACAGCTCGGTTCCGGTGTAGGACTCCGGCGAGTACTCGAACCGGAAGTCGGTGTCGGTGTACTTGCCCGCGTACTCGAGCACCATCTCCGCCGCCGAGGTGGCGATCTTCTTGATGCCCTCGCGCTCCTCGCGGAACACCACGCGCCGCTGCAGGATCGACGTCGAGTTGTAGATGTGGACGATCGCCTTGTGCGCGCCCTGCAACGACTCGAAGGTCCGCTCGATCAGCTCGGGCCGGCACTGCGAGAGCACCTGGATCGACACGTCGTCGGGTACCGCGCCGTCGGCGATGATCTCGCGGACGAAGTCGAAGTCCGTCTGCGACGCCGCTGGGAAGCCGACCTCGATCTCCTTGTAGCCCATGCGAACCAGCAGCTCGAACATCTTGCGCTTGCGGGCGGGCGACATCGGGTCGATCAGCGCCTGGTTGCCGTCGCGCAGGTCCACCGCGCACCACTGCGGCGCGCGGGCGACCACCTTGTCCGGCCACGTGCGGTCGGGCAGCGAGACCGGCTCGACGAGCTCGCCGAAGGGGCGGTAGCGGTGGATCGGCATGGCCGAGCCGCGCTGGGTGTTCCAGGCGGGCTGGTCGGCGGGTGCCGGGCGGGACGGGACGCGGAGGCTGCTACTCGCAGCGCGTTGAGTGTCCGGAATGGTCATGATGTGCGGGTCTCCTGGCCGGAATCGTGACTGTCGACGACCGGCAAGGCTTCGCCCCGCGGCGGGGAGCCGGTCTGGTCAGGCCCCGTCGCGGCAACGAAGCAGGAGAGCGCGCGCCACGGCCGTCAGCGTAGCGACCGTGTCCAGCACTCGGTAATCGTCATTCCACATAGTGGGCCGAACGGGCCAAGCGATTGGTCCCCCACAGCGGTTTCGTCACACGGCCGTGTGGGCATTCACTCCCCATGACTACTTCTCGATGGGCCGTCAGTTCCGGCCGAGGCACAGCAGCGCGAGTCATCACCGGCATCGGCGTCCTGTTCGCCCTGATCGAGGTCGTCTACATCTTGATGATCTTGTTCGGCGCGAACCAGGCGAACTCGTTCTTCCTGTTCATCAAGTCGCTCGCCGCACCGCTCGCCCTGTTCTTCCCCGGTCTGTTCGATCTCGGCAACTACAATTTGTCAGTGATCGTGAACTACGGCCTCGCCGCCGTGTTCTGGATCGTCGTAGCCGCGTTCCTCGCCAGGCTGGTTTCCCGGTAACCCTTGCCTCCCGGCTGTCTACCCGCTGGTAGCCAGCCGGGGGCGTACCGTGCCAGACTCCCATCATGGCCGCGAAAGCCGAGCGTCCGGAGGACGTCGAGCAGGCACTGAAGCAGGAACCGGCGCGGACACCGCGCCGCAGTCCCGCAGAGGTGCGCGCGTCCGTGGTGGGAGTCGTGGCGGGCCTGATCCGCTGGGTCGGGCTGGCATTCGCGATCGTCCTCGTGGCGCACATCCTGCTGACCGTCGGCAACGCCAACTCGGGTAACGGGATCACGGTCTTCTTCGCCGACGCGGCGCAGCCGCTGGCGCTGGCCTTCCGGAGCCTGTTCACCCCGGAGAACGCCGAGCTGCGCGTGCTGGTCAACTACGGCCTCGCCGCGTTGTTCTGGCTCATCGCCTCGGCCGTCCTGGCCCGCATCGTTCGCCGGCTGGGCTGACGGTCCTAGAACCTGTTCTAGTATGGCCGGGTGGACACCATCCCGGTCGCTCTCGACCGCGCGGCGAGCCGGTTCGGCGACGCCGAGGCGGTCGTCGACGGCGCCCGCCGGCTGTCCTGGTGGCAGCTGCGCGACCAGGTCCACACGGTCGCCCGCGCGCTCGTCGCGGAGGGTGTCGCGCCCGGTGACCGGGTCGCCCTGTGCTCGCCGAACACGCATCACTGGGTGATCGCCGCGCTCGCGGTCACCTACGCGGGCGCCGCGCTCGTCCCGGTCAACACTCGGTTCACCGCGACGGAGACCGCCGACCTGTTGTCCCGCACGGACGCGAGCGCGCTCGTGGTGGCCGGCGAGTTCCTCGGCCGCGACCGCCTCGCCGAGCTGCGTGCCGGCGGCCACCCACTCCCGCCGACCGTCGTGCACGTGCCGCTCGGCGACGCACGACCGTCGGATGCGATCGCCTGGGCCGACCTCGAGGAGCGGGGCGCCGATGTGCCGGACCTCGACGCGCGGGCGGCCGCGGTCGGACCGGACGACGTGAGCGACGTCCTCTTCACCTCCGGCACCACCGGACGCAGCAAGGGCGCGATGAGCGCGCACCGCCAGGCACTCGGCGTGGCGCGTGCGTGGGCGGAGCTGGGCGGGGTCACCGCCGCCGACCGCTACCTGGTGATCAACCCGTTCTTCCACAGCTTCGGGTACAAGGCCGGCATCCTCGTCTGCCTGCTGACCGGGGCCACGATCGTGCCGCAGGCGGTGTTCGACGTCGCCGCTGCGATGCGCCTCGTCGCCGCCGAGCGGATCACCGTGCTGCCCGGCCCGCCGACGATCTACCAGACCATGCTCGACCACCCGGACCGCGCCGAGATGGACCTGTCCAGCCTGCGGCTCGCGGTGACCGGCGCGGCGACCGTGCCGGTGGTACTGGTCGAGCGGATGCAGAACGAGCTGGAACTCGACGCCGTCCTCACCGCGTACGGGCTGACCGAAGCGGTCGTGGCGACGATGTGCCGCCGCGACGACGACGCGGCCACGGTCGCGCACACGTGCGGGAGGCCGGCCGCCGGCTTCGAGCTGCGGATCGAGCCGCCGGCGGGGGAGGTCCTGCTGCGCGGACCGAACGTGATGCTCGGCTACCTCGACGACCCGGCGGCCACCGCGGCCGCGATCGACGCGGACGGCTGGCTGCACACCGGCGACGTGGGCCGGGTCGACGAGCGGGGCTACCTGACGATCACCGACCGGCTGAAGGACATGTACATCTGCGGCGGGTTCAACGTGTACCCCGCGGAGGTGGAGCAGGCGCTCGCCCGGCTGCCCGGGGTGGCCGAGTCCGCCGTGGTCGGCATGCCGGACGAGCGGCTCGGCGAGGTCGGCAAGGCATACGTGGTGCGCCAGGACGGCGCCGCGCTGTCGAGCGACGACGTCCTGGCGCACTGCCGGCGCGAGCTCGCGAACTACAAGGTGCCGCGGGTGGTCGAGTTCCCCACCGAGCTGCCGCGGAACCCGTCGGGCAAGGTCCTCAAGCGACTGTTGCGTTAGCGCTTGCCCAGCCGGCCGGCGGGGTCGTCGACGTCGATCCGCTCCTTGCGGACGTCGCCGCGGACGGTCTCCTCGTCGGTGACGGTGTCCTTGGCCAGCCGCACCTTCTCGACCGCCACGGCCTCCTTGTCCACCACCGGCCGCTCGGCGTGCAGCCGCATCTCCTGCTCGCCGTCGGCGAGGCGCTGGCCGGGCTTCCCGTCGGTGATCGGCTCGCGCTCGAGGTGGACCTCCTCGTGCGACACCGGCACGGTGACCTGCTGGTTCTCGGTGACGACGTGCTTGACCAGCCGCACCCGCCCGGTCTCCACCTGCTCGGTGCCGACCTTCAGCCGCTCCTCGGAGCGGGTCATCGCGGTCTCGTGCCCGGACCGGGCGTGCCGACCGGACAGGTCCCCGCTCATCCGGCCGCCCTGCTGGCCCATCCGGCCGCCGCCGGGCGGCTGCTGTTCGCCTGGCCGGCCTGCGCGCCCGCCGTTGCCGGGTCCGCCGTTGCCGCGTCCACCGGCGCCGCGTCCACCATTGCCGGGCCCGGCAACGCCGTAGTGCTGGTACAGCGCCGCCTGGTCGGCCTCGCTCATCCGGTCGCCCGCGGCCTCGATCCGCGGCGCGTCCTTGACCTGCTCCTTGGGCACCGACACCTGCACCTGGTCGTCGTGCATCTCGGCGCGCTGCAGCGGCACGAACGTCTCCTTCAGGCCGAACAGTCCGGTGTGGACCGAAGCCCACACCGGATCGCCGGTCTGCCCGTCCAGCCACACCTGCTTGACCGAACCGATCTTCTCTCCGCGCGGGTCGACGACCTGACAGTCGTACAACCGGTCGATCATGTTCTGGCCGATCATGGTTCTCCCGCTCCCTTCGATGCTGGATCCTGCGGGAGAAGGAGTTGACCCGAACTGCCTGCGGTTATGCGTGTGCGGCGGGTGATCCACCCGGCCGTGTGACCACAGTGGTCATTTCAGCCACTGTCGGTGCTTCTTGGCTTCGAGCCGGTCCCAGGCGCCGTCGAACCGGTCCGCCGCCTCGTCGGCGCGCATCCGCTGGCGCTCGTGGAGCAACCCGAACGTGAACCCGTTCTCGCCGGCCGCGTGGGCCTGCGCGCCCACCGCGCGCACCACCGGCCGGACGACCACGCTGTCCTGGTGGTCGCCGAGGATCTTGGTGACCTTGCGGGCGCGCTTGCGGGTCCGGTCGGCCGGCTTGCCGACCGCCGGCACGGCGACCTCGGCGGCATAGCGGATCCGCTTGGCCGCCTTGCGCACGTCGTGCAGGGCCTCGTCGGTGCCGTCCAGGTTCGCCACCTTGCGGGCGGTGCGGCGGTAGGTGCGGCGCACGTGCTTGGGCAGCTCCTTGCCCGCGCGCCGGTCCGCCCGCTCGGTCAGCGGCGGGTCGGCGACGAGCCGTTCGAGCTGGTCGAGCAGGCGCAGGTAGCGCTTCGTGCCCAGCGTCTTCACCACGGCACGCTGCGCCTCGGCCCGGGCCGGGGAGAAGTGCCTGGTCAGCTGCGCGGCGACCGGGCCGAGCACCAGCTCGCCGGGCAGCTCGTCGGTGGCCTTCTTCAGCTCGGCGTCCATCACCTCGAGGTCGCGGGCCGGCCCGAGGCGCCCGCCGAGCCACTTCAGCTCGGCACGCAGCCGCTCGACGCGCTCGCGGTCGAGCAGCGGACGGTAGGCCCGCAGCGCAGCACGCAGCCGGCGGGTGGCCACCCGCATCTGGTGCACGGCGTCCGGGGCGTCCCGCCGGGCCAGCAGGTCGTGGCGCAGCAGGGCGTCCAGCTGGCGGGTCACGTAGGCCATGAGCTGGTCGCCGGCGGTGTGGCCGGGCTCGTCGCCGCGCGGGGTGGCCAGCACGCGGGCCAGCTTCGAGCGGTAGCTCGCCGGGCGGAGGCCGGCCTTGCGCAGCCGCTTCTCCGCGCGGTCGAGCAGCGCGGCGTCGGCCTCCTCGGCCAGCTCCACCTCGAGCTCACGCCAGTTGTCCATTGTGGACGAGTTGAGGTTCTCGGCCTCGACGTGGTCATCGGTCAGCTCCGCGAGCTCGGCACCGGACTCGTCCACGAGGCGCCAGCTCGCCCGGCGCGTCGCGATGCGCGCGACCGGTACCAGCGGCACGCCGCGGGTGTAGCCGAGTGTGAGGGCGACCAGCTCGTCCGGCGGCGTGTTCGAGTCGCCGAGCGGGAAGTGGATCTCCTCGCGCGCGTCGGCGCCGGCCGGGGTCTTGAGGTGCCAGCCGGCGTCCTTGCCGCCGGTGCGCTTGCGCAGCGTGATGCCGGCGCGGATCAGCCGCAGGTTCAGGGTGTCGTAGTAGAGGGCGTCGAGCTGCTCGTCTCGCGGTCCGATCGACGTCGCGAGCGCGGTGAGCGACGGCAGCTCCGCGTCTGCTGGCAGCTCGTACTTGCGTTCTCGTTCGGTGTGTGTCCGCATCGTTCTCGCCTACCCCTTCCGGCACCTGGCAAACAGCGGCGAGGCCGGCCAGGGCTGTTCGTCGGCCGACCCCGCCGCTCGCGGGTTGAGGTTACGGCTGAACCGCCACGGTCTCACCCGGCTGCAGCACGTTGAAGAACTTCACCGCCGCCGCGTGGGAGAGATGGATACAGCCGTGGGACAGCTCCGACAGGCTTCCCTCGTGGAACGCGATGCCGCTGTCCGTGAAGAACACCGAGTACGGCATCGGCCCGTTGTAGGGCTTGCTCCAGTGGTCGATGTCCTTCCAGATCACCTTGTACGTGCCGACCGGCGTCTCGTAGCCCGGCCGTCCGCTGGTGATCGGCACCCCGCCGTAGGTGACCTGTCCGGCATCCATCAACCAGGCCCGGTTCGCGCTCAGGTCGATGCACGCGGCCACTTTGCGGCCACAGGGCACCGGTGCCGCGTCCGCCGTGGCCGGAGCCACGACCATCGCCGCCGCACCCATGGCCACCGCACCGGCGGCCAATCCCGCAATCTTCCGCAGCTTTCCCATGATGGACCTCCCAACCGCCCGCATCGCGGGCTCGTGTTCGGTGCTGCTGACGTACGGTTACCACGAATGGGAGCGCTCTAATCACGCTCCGTCAGACTTGTTGTCCCTCCGGTCAGGCCGCCCGGAGTCCGTCGAGGACGAGGGTCAGGTAGTGGTCGGCGAGTCCGTCCGCCGACAGCGGACCGTCCTGCCGGAACCAGCGCACGGCCACCCACACCGAGTCGCGCAGAAACCGGTACGTGACAACGGGATCCAGGTCGGCCCGGAACTCGCCGGACTTCGTGCCGTCGCGCAGCACGGTGATCCAGCTGTGCCGAACCTCCTCTTCGGACTTCGTGAGGTAGCCGAAGCGGGGGAGCGTGCGGAGGTAGTTGCGCTCGTTCTGCAGCACGGTGATCGCCGCGCGGTGTTCGGACAGTGACCGGAACGAGGCACGGACGAGCTCGCGCAGCGTGTCCGCGGGATCGTCGCCGGCCTTGACGATCGTGCGGTAGGTGTCGAGCAGCTCCTCGAGATAGCTGGAGAGCAGCTCGTCGAGGATCGTCTCCTTCGAGTCGAAGTGGTGGTAGAGACTGCCCGACAGCACGCCCGCGGCGTCGCCGATGTGCCGGACCGTGGTGGCCCGGTAGCCCTGCTCGGCGAACAGCTCGGCGGCGATCCGCACCAGCGCGTCGCGCCGCTCGGAGGTCCTGCCTCTGGTTGCCATGTCTCTCGTCTCCCACACCCAAGCGCTAGCTTGGTAGCCTATCAGCCATGGCTGACGCCTTCCTCGTCGACGCGGTGCGCACGCCGGTGGGCCGGCGCGGCGGCGGGCTCGCCGCGGTGCACCCGGCCGACCTGGGCGCGCACGTGCTGGCGGAGCTGTTCGGCCGGGTCCCGCTCGACCCGGCGGTCACCGACGACGTGATCTTCGGGTGCGTGGACACGATCGGGCCGCAGGCCGGCGACGTGGCGCGCACCTGCTGGCTCGCCGCGGGGCTGCCGGAAGAGGTGCCCGGGGTGACCGTCGACCGGCAGTGCGGGTCGTCGCAGCAGGCGGTTCACTTCGCGGCGCAGGCGGTCATGTCCGGGACGGCGGACGTGGTGGTGGCCGGCGGCGTGCAGCACATGAGCGCGATCCCGATCTCGGCGGCGATGCTGGCCGGGCGCGACCACGGGTTCCCCGACCCGTTCACCACCTCGAAGGGCTGGCTCGCGCGGTACGGCGACCAGGAGATCTCGCAGTTCCGCGGGGCGGAGCTGATCGCGGCGAAGTGGGGGATCTCGCGGGCGGAGATGGAGGAGTTCGCGCTGCGGAGCCATTCCCGGGCGATCGCGGCGCGCGACGCGGGCTGGTTCGCCGGCGAGCTCGCCCCGCTCGCGGGGCTCTCGGCGGACGAGTGTCCCCGGGACACGAACTTGGAGAAGATGGCCGCGCTGGCGCCGCTGGTGCCGGACGGCCGGCTGACCGCGGCGCTGGCGAGCCAGATCTGCGACGGCGCGGCGGCGTTGCTGGTGGTCTCCGAGCGGGCGCTGCGCACGCACGGGCTCACGCCGCGGGCCCGGGTGCACCACCTCAGCGCGCGCGGCGGCGACCCGGTGATCATGCTGGACGCGCCGATCGCGGCCACCGCGCACGCGCTGTCCCGCGCCGGACTGTCCATCGCGGACATCGACCTCGTGGAGATCAACGAGGCCTTCGCGAGCGTGGTGCTGGCGTGGCAGCGGGAGACCGGTGCGGACCCGGCGCGGGTGAACGTGACCGGCGGTGCGATCGCGCTGGGCCACCCGCTCGGCGCGACCGGCGCCCGGCTGATGACGACACTGCTCGGCAACCTCGAGCGCACCGGCGGCCGGTGGGGCCTGCAGACGATGTGCGAGGGCGGCGGCCAGGCCAATGTGACCATCGTGGAGCGACTATGAGCCGGGTTGTGTTGGTGACAGGCGGGGCGCGCGGGGTCGGGCTCGGCATCGTGCGTGGGTTCGTCGAGGCCGGGGACACCGTGGTGACCTGCGGCCGGACTCCCGACCCGAGCCTGGACGTCCGCTACCGCCAGGCCGACGTTCGCGACTCGTCGCAAGTGGACGGTCTGGTGTCGGCCGTGGTCGAGGAGTTCGGACGGCTCGACGTCGTGGTCAACAACGCGGGCGGCGCGCCGCCCGCGGACTCCGCGACCGCCTCGCCGCGGCTGCACGAGAAGATCATCGCGCTGAACCTCGTGGCCCCGCTGCACGTCTCGCAGCGCGCGAACACCGTGATGCAACAGCAGGAGTCCGGCGGCGTCATCGTCATGATCGGCAGCGTGTCCGGCACCCGGCCCTCGCCCGGCACGGCCGCGTACGGCGCGGCGAAGGCCGGCCTCGCGAACCTGGCGTCGAGCCTGGCCGTGGAGTGGGCGCCGAAGGTGCGGGTCAACACGGTCGTCGTCGGCCCGGTCCACACCGAGTTGTCCCACCTGCACTACGGCGACGAGGACGGCGTGGCCGCGGTCGGCGAGACGATCCCGGCCGGCCGGCTGGCGACGCCGGCGGACGTGGCGCAGGCGTGCCTGTACCTGGCCTCGCCGGCGGCCTCCTACGTCAGCGGCAGCACGCTGACCGTGCACGGCGGCGGCGAGCGCCCGGCGTTCCTGGCCGCCTCGAACGCGGCGCCGACCCGATGACGGGCCTCGCCGGCCGGGTGGTCGCGGTGACCGGCGCGGGTCAGGGCCTCGGCCGGGCGCACGCGCTGGAGTTCGCCCGGCTGGGCGCGTCGGTGGTGGTCAACGATCTTGAGCTGGCCGAGGAGGTGGTGGCGCCGCTCGGTTCCTCGGCTGTCGCACACACCGCCGACGTGTCCACATGGGACGGAGCGGCGTCGCTGGTCGAGACCGCGCTGTCCGCGTTCGGCCGGCTGGACGTGCTGGTGAACAACGCCGGCATCGTCCGCGACCGCATGCTCGTGTCGACGTCCGAGCAGGAGTGGGACGACGTGGTGCGGGTGCACCTGAAGGGACACTTCCTCACCATCCGCCACGCCGCCGCCCACTGGCGCGCGCGGGCGAAGTCCGGCGCCGCGGTCGACGCCCGGGTGATCAACACCAGCTCCGGCGCGGGCCTGTGGGGCAGCGTCGGCCAGGGGAACTACGCCGCGGCGAAGGCCGGCATCCTCGGGCTGACCCTGGTCGCGGCCGCGGAGCTGGCCCGCTACGGCGTCACCGTGAACGCGATCGCCCCGTCGGCGCGCACCCGGATGACCGAGGAGCTCTTCCCCGACCTGCCGGGCCCGGAGGACGTGGCGCCGCTGGTCGTCTGGCTTGGCGGCCCCGAGTCGGCGCACGTGACGGGCCGCGTCTTCGAGGTGGAGGGCGACCGCCTGACGATCGTCGACGGCCACGCCCGGGGCCCGAGCACCCGCCGCGACCCCGCCGACGTCGGCATGGCGGTCGAGGAGCTACTCGCCGGCGCCGCCGGCCCGGTCCCCGTCTACGGTGCCTGACCGCACGAAGATCCGATCGCGACCGTGTGCTGTGGTCACCCAGCCTTCCGGCGGACTCGAGTGGTCGACGGGTTTGCGGATCACGGCATCGGTTAGGTCGATGCCATCGTGGAAGTCGACGCGGTCGAACTCGGCAGACTCGGTGAACATCGCCGAGCGGAACACCGCGGACCGATGGAACGTGGCGCCACTCAGATCGAGGTCGATGTCTCGCCATGGGGTGGGGCCCGACAGGTGCCGTGCCAGCAGGCGCTGGGCGGTGAGCCGGACCTGCCGTTCCTGCTGTCCCACCGCGTCGTCGGGCGCCGGCACGGTGAACGGCATGCGGAGGTAGGCGCAGATGACGTCGACCACCGTCTGGCGCTGCGTGGGGTTGTCCTCGGCGAGGCGGGCGAGCGCGTGCAGGCCGCCGAGGCGGACCGGTGCGTGCTCGGAGCCCAGCTGCTCGACCGACTTGACGTACAGCTCGGTGATCCGCTGCTCGGTCGCGTCGTGCTCGGTGTGCCACTGGCGGCGCAGCGCCAGCACCAGCGCGACCAGCGCACCGGCGCCCGCGGCCACGGTCAGCCCGGTGCGGATCGCGTCGATGCGCGCCGCCGGCCGGTCCGCGGCGCCCGCGCGGTCAGCCTCCCCGAGCAGCAGGTCGAGCGCCAGCCACGTCGCCGCCACGGTGAGCGCGAACGCGACCACGACGCCGACCACCCACCAGCGAACGCGGACGCCACGCACGCGGAGAATCATGAGCGCATCATGCCGGTGTCTAGAACGCCGGCTTGCCCCACTCGCCGCCGAACGCCATGTCCGAGAGCGGGATCCGCCGGCGCGGCGCGAGCTCCTTCGCCCGCCGCTCCTCGTCCAGCAGCTCCGGCGAGCCAGGCGTCCCGACCGCGATGACCGTCAGCGGCTCGACGTCCTCGGGCAGCGCGAACGCCACCCTCGCCCCCGCGCGGTCGAACCCGCCCATCTGATGCGCGACCACGCCCTCGGCGACCGCCTGCAGCACCAGGTTCGCCGACGCCAGGCCCGTGCCGTACTCCGGCACCGGCAGCCGGCCCTTCTCGTTCGTGGTGACCATGCAGCAGAGCAACAGCACCGCCGCGGCGCCCGCCCAGCCCTGGTTGCGGCGCGTGAGCAGCTCGAAGAGCCGGGCGAACGTGTCGTCGCCGCGGCGGCCGATCAGGTACCGCGCCGGCTGGGTGTTCCCGCTCGACGGCGCCCACCGCGCGGCCTCCAGCATCGCGCGCAGCGTGGCGTCGCCGACCTCGCCGCTCGGGTCCAGCGCCCGCGGGCTCCAGCGCCTGGCGATGAGCGGGTGGACGGGCACGCTGGTGTCCGCGAGCTTGTCGTCCATCAGATCGCGTAGCCCCACGAGGTGATCGAGTACGCGCCGAACCAGGAGCCCGCGACCGCCAGCGCGCACAGGGTGAGCACCGCGGTCGACGGCCTTCGTCTGGCCAGCGCCAGCGCCACCGGGATGAGCAGGGTGAACGCCGGCAGCATCAGCCGGGCCTTCGAGTTCATCAGACCGTTCGCGAACAGGTCCATCGCCAGCACCGCGGCGGCGTACGTCATCAGGGGCCACTCCACCCTGCGCACGATGCCGATCGCCAGCAGCACGATGCCGACGACGATCAGTCCGACCGTGGCCACCTCCAGCACCGAGCGCGCGTCGGCGAGTGCTTCGAGGCTGAACTTCACGGTTGCCGCGCCGCCGTCGAAGCCGGTGCCCCAGCCGCGTTCCTGCAGCGCGAACCAGCCGTCCCACTCGCCGGTCTGCGCGCCGACCCAGGTGAGGTAGCCGACGAGTCCGGTCGGTGCGATCAGGCCGCCGACCCACGGCCGCCAGCCGTCCCGCCGCTTCACGATCGCCACGACCACGGCGATCCCGACGGCCAGGACCAGCGCCGCACCGGTCGAGCGGACGAGCCCGGCGAGCGCGCAGCAGATGCCGGCGAGCAGCCACTTCCGCTCCAGCACGCCGACCAGCGACCACGCGGCGAGCGCGCAGAACATCGCCTCGGAGTAGGCCATCGAGAGCACGATCGACATCGGGGTCGCGGCGAACAGCGCCACCAGGATCAGGCCGGTCCGCCGCGAGCCGCCGCGAATGTGCTGGCCCATCCGGGCCAGCCCGTAGGCGCACACGACGCCGGACACGGTCGTCACCGTGAACGACGCGCTGACCAGGCCGATCCCGCCGGCGCCGTCGATCCCGGCGAACCAGCGCACGACCGAGGGGTAGCCGGGGAAGAACGCGAGCGGCGTCTCGGCGCTGCGCTGGCCGAACGCGTCGACGAGGCTCTCCGGCACGCCCCGGTAGCCGCCCTCGGCGATGGCGAGGAACCACTGGCCGTCCCACGAGCGGAGCGCCTCGGTCACCGACCGGTCGGTCACCGCCGCCATCCAGGTGAGCACGAGCAGGCCGAACTCGCGGATGCCGAGGAAGATCAGCGCGGGCGCGAGCAGCGCACCGACCCGGCGGACCGTCCATCGTGGCGACTCGGCCGGACCGGCTTCGGTCTCGGTGCTGGCCTCCTCCTTCGAGTCGGCACGGGTCACGTCCGTCGCAGACACCCCGATCCTTCCTGCGTCACCTGCTCGGCGCGTTACAGCCTAGAACCCGCATCTGCGCACGTGGCGGCGGCCACACACGCGACCGTAACCATTCACCCTCTCCGTTAGGCTCGCCGTGGTCGGCTGAGGAGGTTTCGGACAAGTGGCGCTCGTGGTCCAGAAATACGGCGGCTCGTCGCTGGAGAACGCGGACCGGATCAAGCGGGTGGCCGAGCGGATCGTGAAGACCCGCAAGGCCGGTAACGACGTGGTCGTGGTGTGCTCGGCGATGGGTGACACCACCGACGAACTGCTCGACCTGGCGCAGCGGGTGAACCCGGTGCCGCCGGAGCGAGAGATGGACATGCTGCTCACGGCGGGCGAGCGGATCTCGAACTCCCTGGTGGCGATGGCCATCAGCGCGATCGGCGCGGAGGCGCTGTCGTTCACCGGCTCGCAGGCGGGTGTCATCACCGACTCGACGCACGGCAAGGCGCGGATCATCGACGTGACGCCGAGCCGGGTGCAGGCCGCGCTCGACGACGGCTTCATCTGCCTCGTCGCCGGGTTCCAGGGCGTCAGCCAGGACACGAAGGACATCACGACCCTCGGCCGCGGCGGCTCGGACACCACGGCGGTGGCGCTGGCCGCGGCGCTGAACGCGGACGTGTGCGAGATCTACACCGACGTCGACGGCGTCTTCACCGCCGACCCGCGGATCGTGACCAACGCCCGCAGGCTGGACCGGGTGCCCTACGAGGAGATGCTCGAGATGGCGGCGGGCGGGGCGAAGGTCCTGATGCTGCGCTGTGTCGAGTACGCCCGCCGCTACGGCGTCCCGATTCACGTTCGTTCGTCGTACACAAGCAGGCCGGGGACGATCGTGTCCGGCTCAGTGGAGGACATACCCGTGGAACAGGCGATGATCACCGGCGTCGCGCACGACCGGTCCGAGGCCAAGGTGACCGTGACCGGCGTGCCCGACCAGGCCGGTACGGCGGCGCGCATCTTCCGAGTGGTGGCCGACGCCGAGATCGACATCGACATGGTGCTGCAGAACATCTCGAGCACCGCGTCCGGCCGCACGGACATCACGTTCACGTTGTCGAAGGACAACGGCCCGACGGCGGTCGCGGCGCTGGAGAAGATCAAGGAAGAGCTCGGTTTCGTCGCGGTGCTCTACGACGACCACGTCGGCAAGGTGTCGCTCGTCGGCGCCGGCATGCGCTCGCACCCCGGCGTGACCGCGACGTTCTGCGAGGCGCTCGCAAAGGCCGGCGTGAACATCGAGATCATCAACACCTCGGAGATCCGGATCTCGGTGCTGATCCGCGACACCGAGCTCGACGAGGCCGTACGCGCGATCCACGAGGCGTTCGACCTGGGTGGCGACGAGGTCGCGACCGTGTACGCGGGGAGTGGTCGCTGATGGCTCCGACGCTCGCACTCGTCGGCGCCACCGGTGCCGTCGGGTCGGTGATGCTGGAGATCTTCGCGTCGCGGCCATCGTGGCCGTGGGGTGAGGTGCGGCTGATCGCGTCGCCGCGCTCGGCCGGCAAGCAGCTGACCGTGCGGGGCACGCCGGTGACCGTCCAGGCGCTGGCGCCGGAGGTCTTCGACGGCGTCGACGTCGCGATGTTCGACGTGCCGGACGAGGTGTCCGCTGAGTGGGCCCCAACCGCGGCCGCTCGTGGCGCGATCGTGGTGGACAACTCGGGCGCGTTCCGCATGTCCGACGACGTGCCGCTGGTGGTGCCGGAGTGCAACCTCGCGCAGATCGCCGAGCGGCCGCGCGGGATCATCTCGAACCCGAACTGCACGACCTTGTCGATGATGGCCGCGCTGGGCGCGCTGCACAGGTCTTTTGGTCTGCGCGAGCTGGTGGTGGCGTCGTACCAGGCGGTGTCGGGCGCCGGGGTGGCCGGCGTGGAGCGGCTGTACGCGGAGCTGGCCGCGGTGGTCGGCAAGGATGTCGGCGTACGAGCCGGCGACGTCCGCGAGGCGATCGAGGCGGCCGGACTGTCCATTGCGGACTCCCCGTTCCCGGCGCCCTTGGCGTTGAACGTCGTCCCGTCGGCGGGCTCGTACAAGGGGGACGGCTGGTACTCCGAGGAGCTGAAGGTCCGCAACGAGTCCCGGAAGATCCTGGGCATCCCGGACCTGCGGGTGTCCGCGACCTGCGTCCGAGTCCCCGTGGTGACGACCCACTCGCTGGCCGTCCACGCGACGTTCGCCTCCCCCGTGACGGTGGCCGAGGCGCACGCGCTGTTCGAAGCCAGCCAGTCGGTGGTCCTGGTCGACGACCCGGCGTCGGGCGTCTTCCCGACGCCGGCTGACGTCGTAGGCAACGACCCGACGTACGTGGGCCGCATCCGCCAGGCCCTGGACTTCCCGAACACCCTGGACTTCTTCGTCTGCGGCGACAACCTCCGCAAGGGCGCGGCCCTGAACACCTACGAGATCGCGGAAGCCCTGGCCGCCGAAGGCTGATCCGGGGAGCCGTTGACGAGCCTGGGGGCCGGCACCAGGTTGAGACTCGCGACGGCCGCCTGCACGTCGCGCGGCCACAGCCACAGGCGATACCCGGGCGGGACGTCGAGGTAGTCCTCCGGGCCGTGCAGCACGCGCGAGCGCATGTCTACGCAGTAGCGCTCGCGCCAGGAGAACCGTTCGGCCGCGTTCACGTCCTCGCCCTTGACGATCTTCTCGGTGATCTGGAAGAGCCGCTCCAGCGACCGGTACTCATAGGCGAGCAGCGTGTGCGGGTCGGACCAGATGCCGAGCTCGCCCGTCCGCGCCGACTCCGCGGCTTCGACCAGGAGCGGCAGGTCGAGCTCGCCCGGGATGGCCGGGTAGATGATGAAGGTGGTCGCCCAGCCCGTGCGGACCATGTCCATGTTGAAGGTCGACCGCTCCTCGAGCGGCAGGGTCTCCCGCTCCTTGGCCGTGTAGTTCGGCGCGACATAGGCGAGCAGCCTGCCGTTGTCGTCGAACGCGTTCGCCTTGTCCATGCGCACGAACAGGTTCCGCTTGCCGCCACTGGGCTTGGTCAGGCGCCGCTCGGCGTTCTTCTTGGCGAACTCGGACGCCGCCTTGCCTTGCGTGAACTGCAGCGAGCCGGCCCGCCCGGTGGCGAGCTTCGGACGGAAGTACTCGCCCATGGGGCCGGAGATCGGTGCCTTGCCCTGCGCGATCCACTCGGCGAGCTGTGCGAACTTCTCGTCGACCCGGTGCGCGCCGTCCGCGCTGCGCGCGGTCACCTCGGGGGTGTCCACGGACAGCATGCGCACGGGCATCCTGATGTTGGGGGTGTCGCCGTCGGTGATGTCGACGAGCTGGCGCGTCTCGTTGGACGACATGCTCACGCCGGCCGGCGTCCAGAAGATCTGCACTAAGTCGGTCATGTCCGTGTCCTTGCTTCGACCGTTGTCCCCTTCACTCCGAGACGTCGTCGCACGGATCCGAACCATGACGGCCTGACCTGTGGACAGTGTGGATGGCGCCTGTGGACAACCGGCTACGGCACGGGCACTGTCAGTGGCGCCGTGCGGCGTTGGCGGGTGATCAGTAGGGCGGCCGCGGCCGCGACGGCTACTCCGCCCAGGCCCGCCACCGCGAAACCCCATGCCGGTGACGAGTGGTCCACCACGAAGCCCACCAGTGGCGCGCCCGCCGCCGCGCCCAGGGTGAATGCCGACGACTGCATGCCCGTCGCCTCGCCGCGAGCCGCCGCGGGGGCCAGGCGGGCGACCTCCTCGCCCGTCGCGGCGATCGTGGGGGCGCACAGCGCCGACGCGGGGATCAGGGCCAACGCCAGCAGCCACCACTCGCCCGACGCGACACCGATCGGCACGGTCAGCAGACCCAGCAGCGCCATCAGCGTCACCTGCCCCGGCGACCGCGACAGCGCCCCGTACACGATCCCACCGACGGCCGACACCGCCGACCACACGCCGACCACGATCCCCGTGTACGCCAGCTGGTCGGTCGACCGCAGCTCCGCCACGATCGCCACCTCGGTTCCCGCCAGGATGAACACCGCTCCCGCCGCGATCACCAGCACCGCGATCATCCGCGGACCGAGCCACACCCGCCGCGGCACCCGCTCGCCGGTGTCCGCCGCGCGCTCCTCCTCGCTGCGCACCGCCGGGTTCACCACCAGCAGCAACGTGCCGACCGCCACGATCGCCGCTGCCATCGCGTACATCGCGGTGACCGGCGTGAACTGCGTCGCGATCAGCACCGCGGCCGCCGGTCCCACCATGAACGACAGCTCCGTGGACACTGAGTCCATCGAGTACGCCGTGCGCCGCAGGTCCGGGGGCACCAGCGCGGCGATCGCCTGCCGGCCGATCGACATCGCCGGCAGCGTCAGGAACCCGCCGGCGATCCCGGCCACCAGCAGCGCCCCGTACGACAGCTGCGACCCGAAGCCCCAGAACAGCGCCTCACCGATCATCGTGATCACCAGGACCAGGCGTAAGCCGAACCGGTCGGTCAGCCGGCCCATGAACGACGCCCCGACGGCCATGCCGATCGTGACCACCGCGCCCGCGGTGCCGGCCGCGCCGTAGCCGTGCTCCAGCCCGACCGCCACCTGCAGCGTGAGCACCATGCCGCCGGCGGCGGCCGGCACCCGGGCGAAGAAGACCAACACCATCAGCGTGCGCACCCCGGGCAGCGCGAGCGTGCTGCGATAGAGCCCCATGGCTGGATGTGACCTCCCCTGACCCGACTACGCAACCAATTTACGAATGACCCCTGACAATCGGGCTGTCTCTTGACTCGTTCCAGAAGAGGTGTCGGCCTGCGGGCTTGCCGCCCGGTCAAGCAGGCACACGGCGCCGTCCGCGTAAATCCGTCGCACGGGTTGTTCGTCGACTCGATCGTGTCACTGGCGGCGAGCCGTTTTCGCTGGTCACCGAGAGGGTGGTAACCGCTCGCCGCTCGGGCCACTCTTCCGATACCGGCCCGAACCGCCTGTCTGGCCGCATTCATGCACACATAGCTAATCGAACGCCGAAACGGTGCCTGCGCTACATGGCGCCATCGAGCAACTGCGGTAACGATGTTTTCGGAGGGAGTTTTCAAACACCCCAAAGGAGAAGTCCGCGAATGAACACAAGACTAGTTCGCCTTATCACCGCGGTTACCGCCGCGGCCGTTGTTTCCGTCATGGGCGCGGGCATGGCCAATGCCGCCACGGTCGATCGCGTCGAATCCGAGATCGCGGCGGCGACCGGGCAGACGAGCACGCACGCCGTCGGCGACTATCTCCAGCAGCTGCGCGCCTACCTCTCGGGCGCCGTGGACCAGGACGACGTCGAGGCCGTCCAGGCGGCGGTCGAGAACCTGCGCCCGGTGCTGGGCGCGGTGGCCGACGCGCCGGTCGAGCGGGCCGCGCTGGTGCTGACCGACCGGGCCGACGAGCAGGCCGCCCAGGTCGAGCGGGACCTGCCCGGCCTGACGCTGCTGGCGCCGGTCACCGGCCTGGTCACCTCGCTGCTCACCACACTGTTGGACCTGGTCACGAGCCTGCTGGGCGGCCTGCCGGTGCCGCTTCCGCTGCCGGAGCTGCCGCTGCCGCTGCCCGAGGTGCCGGGCGTGCCGACCCCCGAGATCCCGGGTGTCCCGGCGCCCGACGTCCCGGCCCCGGACGTGCCCGCGCCTGATGTCCCCGCGCCTGATGTCCCCGCGCCTGATGTGCCGGCTCCTGATGTGCCGGCCCCGGATGTGCCGGCGCCCGATGTCCCGGCGCCGGACGTGCCCGCGCCCGACGTCCCGGCGCCGCTGCCCAACGCCTGATCCCTGGCGACGGGCAATTCCGGCAAGGCCGCGGTAGTCCTTTCGAGGGGTGGATTACCGCGGCCTTGCCCGCGATTGTTGGACGATTTACGCGGTCGGTCGAAATATGTCGACGACATTAGCGCGAGAGCGCAGCGCGAGCCCCGTACGCAGGGCGCCGGCCGCTTCCGAGACGGCTTCCCGAAATCGCGTGCCGAGGCTGATGAATGACGCGAAACCGTGAATGAGGTCGTCGTGCTGGCGTTTGACCACCGGCACGCCGGACTCGCGCAGCCGGTCGGCGAACGCGTTGCCCTCGTCGCGCAGCGGGTCGAAGCCGGCCGTCGCGAGGTAGGTCGGCGGCACGCCGCGCAGGTCGTCGGCGAGCAGCACCGCGATCCGCGGGTCGGTGCGGGCCTCGACGTCCGGGCAGTAGTGGTCGATGAACCAGGTCATGTCGTCGTCGGTGAGGAAGAAGCCGTCCGCGAACAGGTCCCGCGAGCGGCGGCGGACCGACGGGTCGGTGGCCGGGTAGAACAGCAGCTGGAAGACCGGGCGGGGGCCGCCGTGGCGTACCGCGTCGAGGCAGACGACCGCGGCGAGGTTGCCGCCGGCGCTGTCCCCGCCGACCGCGACGGCCGCCGGGTCCGCGCCGAGCGCCTCGGCGTGCTCGACGGCGTAGCGGTACGCGGCGAACGCGTCGTCGGCTGCGACCGGGAACGGGTACTCCGGGGCGAGCCGGTAGCCGATCGACAGGACCCGCAGGTTCGCCTGTTTGGCCAGGTAGCGGCAGACGCCGTCGTGCGTGTCGAGGCTGCCGACGACCCAGCCGCCGCCGTGGAAGTAGACCATCAGCGGCGAGCCGGGGAGCGTGTTGACCGGCTCGTACAGCCGGGCCGGCATGGTCCCGCCGACGGCCGGGAGGTTGAGGTTGCGGGTGCGCACGCCAGGCACGATCGGCCCGCCGAGCAGCGTACGGCCGACCTCGAGCTGGGTGCGAGCGGCCGCCGGGGACGCCCCGGTGAGGCTGCTGGTGGTGTCGCTCAGCGAGGCCATGCGCAGCAGCAGCTGCGCGTCGAGGGCGAGCTCGAGGCCGTCCTTGCGGATCGGCGGGCCGGCGAGCAGGCGTCGGGCGGGCAGCGGGAGGGCGAAGACAGCGTGGAGCGCCACGCCTTGCACGGACGGGGGAATCCTGTTCAGCAATGTTGACATCGGCGGCCTCCCAGCTTTGCCGACAGAAGGCTATACACCGATCTCGTGATTCGTCTGCACCCTCCGAGACGCCTGCCCGCCGTGTCACTCGATGGGGAATGATCGGTGCTGTGACGGTCAACGTGGTGGGCATCGGAGGGTCACTGCGCGCCGACTCGCAGTCAGAGCGCGCGTTGCGCATCGTGCTCGAGGGTGCCGCCCAGGCGGGCGCGAAGACCACGCTCGTGTCCGGGGCTGACCTGGTGCTGCCGTTCTACGACCCGGCCGAGACCGACCGCACGCCGATCGCGCGGCGGCTGGTGGACGAGCTGCGCGCGGCCGACGGCGTCGTACTGGTCTCGCCCGGCTACCACGGCGCGGTGTCCGGCCTGGTCAAGAACGTCCTGGACTACATCGAGGACCTGCGCGACGACGACCGCCCGTATCTGGACGGCCGAGCGGTCGGCTGCGTCGCGATCGCGCGCGGCTGGCAGGCGTCCGTGACGACGCTCACGTCGCTGCGCTCGATCGTGCATTCGCTGCGCGGCTGGCCGACCCCGCTCGGCGCCGCGGTGAACTCGGCGCAGGTGGAGTTCGGCGCCGACGGCGACTGCACGGACGAGAAGGTCGTGGGCACGCTCCGCACCATCGGGCTACAGGTCGTGGAGTTCGCCACAGCGCGAGTGTGAGTGGGACTGATCGGGGTACGCCGTCCGTTGGGATGAGCGGACGGGAGGTTCCAATGAGCAAGTCACCCATTACCAGCCCACTCGGGGACACCGAGCGCGAGGCGACCGGCGCGATCCTGCAGGCGACGCTGGTGGATCTGATCGACCTGTCGCTCATCGCGAAGCAGGCGCACTGGAACGTCGTCGGGCCGAACTTCCGCAGCGCGCATCTCCAGCTCGACGAGCTGGTCAACGCCGCCCGGCAGTACGTCGACGACGTGGCCGAGCGTGCCAACGCGATCGGAGTCTCGCCGAACGGCAAGGTGCGGACCGTCGTGGAGAGCTCCGGCGTTCCGGAGTTTCCGGACAACTGGCAGTCGGTGGAGAACACGGTCGCCTCGATCGTGCAGATCCTCGGCGAGCTGATCAAGCGCCTGCGCAAGCGCATCGAGGAGACGGACAAGTCGGACCTGGTCACGCAGGACCTGCTGATCGAGATCGCCGCCGAGCTGGAGAAGCAGCACTGGATGTGGCAGGCGCAGACCGCCTGAGACTCTTGGGGTCTCGCAAACCCGACGGCGAGACCCCGCTCCGAAGAACCCGCGAGTCCACTGCCCGGGACTCGCGGGTTCTTATTTGTCTCGGCGCGGATGAGTCAGAGGGACAGGGCTCGGCGGGCGAAGTGGACCTCGATGGCGATCTGCTTGATCGTCTCCGCCACCACCAGTGAGCCGTGGCCCGCGTCGTACCGGTAGACCTCGTAGGCGGCGTGTCGCGCCGCGAGGCGGTCCAGGTAGTTGTTGATCTGCCGAATCGGACAGCGCGGGTCGTTCTCGCCCGCCACGATCAGCGCGGGGGCGCGCACCTGGTCCACATAGGTGATCGGCGAGCACTCGACGTACCGGTCGTGCACCTCGTCCGGCGAGCCGCCGAACAGCGCCCGGTCGAACGCGCGCAGCGGCTCCATCTCGTCCGCGTACGCGGACAGGTAGTCCGCCACCGGCACGCCCGCGACGCCCGCCGCCCACAGCGACGGCTGCGTGCCCAGCGCCAACAACGCCAGGTACCCGCCCCACGAAGCGCCGTTGACCACACACCGCGCCGGGTCGGCCAGGCCCTTCTCCACCGCCCACGCGTGCACGGCCGCCACATCCGCCAGCTCGGTCAGGCCCGGCCGTCCCTCGATGGCGTCCCGCCAGGCCGAGCCGTAACCCGTCGACCCGCGGTAGTTGACGTGCACCACCGCGAACCCCGCGTCCAGCCACACCGCCCGGTACGCGGAGAACCGGTCCTCGTCCGCCGAGTGCGGGCCGCCGTGCAGCGTGAACACCGTGGGCAGCGGGCCGTCCGGGGCGTTCGCCGGGCGCGCGTACAGCGCGTGCACGTCGCCGGCGTCCGGGACGGGCACGAACGCGTCCATCAGCTCGACCGACGGCGGCGCCTTGTGCCCCGGCGGTTCGAGCAACACCCGCTCGGTCCCGTCGGCGTACTGGGCGCGCACCACCGGCGGCTGCGCGGCGTTCGACCAGGAGTACTCCACGGTGCCGTCCGGACGCATCGCCGCGGCGCCGATCGTCCCGTTTGGAGTGTCCAATGACGACAGTCGACCGGTGGCGATGTCGTAGCGGTGCAGGGTGTTGCGGGCCTCGTGGGTGTGCAGGACGCCGATCGCCGAGCCGTCCGGGTACCAGTCGGCGGTGACCTCGCCGGGCAGGTCGAGCGTGATCTCGGTCTCGGCGTCGGCCGCGACGTCCCAGATCAGCAGCTCCTCGCGGCCGCGCCGCTCGTGCAGCACCAGCAGCCGCTGGTCGCCCGCGACCGGGCTGAACCCGATCGCGTCGAGGCCCTTGCCCTTGCCGTCCCACTTGTCCGCGACCACGCTCCCGTCGGCCACCGACAGCACGCGCAGCGCCGGGTGCCGGTTGTCGCCGTGCTCGGAGTGTTCGATCGTCAGGAACGTTTCGTCGCGGGAGAGCGCGGCCACCCCGCCGTCGTGTTCGTCGTGGTAGACGACCTGTGCCTCGCCGTCGCCGCGGGCCACGAACACCGACGTGCCGTCGTCGTTGGAGACGCCCACCGCGCTGACCGTGCGCCCGATCTCCACGCCGGCCGGGTAGCCGGCCACGCTGCCGGGCACGGCCTCGGCGACCGGCTCGTCGGACGGGCGGCCGGCGAACGGCTCGCGGACCCAGGTGCCGAACTCGTCGCCGTCCGAGTCGGCGAACCACCAGATGTGCTCGCCGTCCGGAGCGATCGCGGCGTAGGAGGTGCCGTTCGGCCGGTCGGTGACCTGCCGGTGGGTGCCGGTTGCCCGGTCCCACGCGTAGACCTCCCAGACCCCGCTCGAGTTCGACAGGTAGAGGTTGCGGTCCGGCGCGCCGTGCGCCCACCGCGGCAGCGAGACCCGGGCGGCGGTGAACCGGTCGCGCCAGCGGGTCTCCGCGCCCGCGTCGGCGAAGAGCGCTTCGGGGACCTCGGCCATGGGGTGGTTGCTCACCCCTCGATCCTGCCTCATCACCGCCAGTCCGTGCGTGCGGGCGGCTGCGAACCGAGGCTTGGGTTCGGGATTTTCCAATCGTGCCAAGGAAAACGCCCAAACAATCTGACCCCGCAGCGGTACCCAGACGGCAACGGCCGGGCATCTAATAGGGCTGCCAACCACCGCTTCCCTGAGACGGGAGCAGAGATGAGCCCTGACAGACCCCATGCAGCCGAGCTCGCGGCGGTTCGGGAGTCCCTCGCCGCGCTCGGCTACCCCTGGCAGGCCGCCGAGACGCGGATGAGCCGCCTGCCCGCCGACTGGCGCGCCGCCCGACTGGGCGTGCCCGCGCCGACCGAGGCGGAGATCGCCGAACGGGAGGTCCAGGCGGACGGGATGGCAGCCGCCGCCCGGTCCGCGCTCGGCCAGCAGGTGAGCGCCATGACGGCGCCGAGCGCGTCGCTGCCGCCCGCGTTCGACCTGCGCGACGTCGACGGGCGCAGCTACCTGACCCCGATCCGCGACCAGGGCGGTTGCGGATCGTGCGTGGCGTTCGGCACGCTCGCGGCGATCGAGTCGACCGCCTCGTACACCCGCGGCGCGCCCGGCCTGTCGCTGAACCTGTCCGAGGCGCACCTGTACCACGTGCACGCCAAGGCCCGCGGCTACACGTGCGCCAGCGGCTCCTGGCCGGACGACCTGTTCGCGGACTGCGTCAACACCGGTGTCACGTTCGAGGACTACTTCCCCTACAGCGACACCGGTTCCGGCTCGCTCGCCGCGGACTGGCCGAACCGGCTCGCGAAGGCCGTCGGGCTGATCGACCTGACCGGCAACCCGCCGGCCGTCAAGCAGCACATCTACAGCTACGGCGCGGTGGTCGCCTGTTTCGTGGTGTACGACGACTTCTTCCACTACCGCAGCGGCGTCTACAAGCACACGACCGACGACGTCGCCGGCGGGCACTGCGTCGCGCTGGTCGGGTGGGACGACAAGCTGGGCTGCTGGATCGGGAAGAACTCGTGGGGCACCGGCTGGGGCGACGGGGGCTACTTCAAGATCGCGTACGGCGACTCGTTCATCGAGGACTACCCCGGCTCGCGGCCGACGGTGTTCGGCTGCACGTCGGTGACCTTGCGGGCGTGGCTGCCGGCGCAGCGCACGCTGCGGCTGTTCGCCACGGCGCACGACGCCAACGGCTGGGCCTACCTGGAGAACTACGGCTGGGCGCACCTCGGCGGCGGCCCGCACACCACGTCCAACAAGCTGGCCGAGCTGGCGCACGCGCGGGGCAGCGGGCGGCCGGTCAGCCCGTTCATCGACGGCACGGAGCTGCGCTCCGTGCTGGTCTCCGACTGAGAGGACGGCCATGGAGGCCAACCAGACACCGCCCGTCCCGGACAGCCCGTCGACGGTGGGGTCGCCCGGTACTCGCCCGCCGCTGCCGGCCGAGCTGAAGAGCCGGACGGCGACCGAGGTCCGCGACCCGGACGTGAACGCGCCGATGCCACCCGGGCTGCGCGAGGCAGGGGTCCGCGCGCCGGACGCGTTCGCCGCCGGCTGGGTCAACAACCGCATGATCACCCACCTGTGGTCCTACGACGCGCCGACCGGCGTGTGGGTGTGGGTGGACGGGATCGGCTGGAAGCGGCTGTCCCCGGTGTCGCAGTTCGGGCACACGCACATGACGGTGCTCGCGACGCTGGCGACACAGCGGAACCAGCCCGTCGACTATCACGAGGACGCATCGGGCCAGATCGACCAGATCCTCGTCTGATGGCCGCGGTGCGCTTGTCGAACGCCGACGCCGGGGGGCCGGTCGAGGTGCACGTCGGCGACACGGTGTCGCTGCTGCTGCCGGAGCCGCCGACCACGGGCTTCACGTGGCGGTGGCACGTGCCGGTGGGACTGCGTGTGCTGGTGGACGAGCGGGTCGGCATGTCGCCGGGCGCGCCGGGCAGGGAGACGCAGCGCCGCCTGGCGGTCGAGGTGACGACCGCCGGCCGGCACGAGCTGGTCGCGGAGCTGGCGCGGCCGTGGGAGAACGCCGCCCGGTCGCGGTTGGACTTCGTGTTGGCCGCAGGTGCAGCCGAATCGGCCGCCGGCCGGTAGAACTGTCCGTATGAACCATGTCGTCGACGTTCACCGGCCGGTCTCGGGCGACGTGATCGACTTGATCCTGGATGACCACAGGCTGTTCGAGGAGCTGCTCCGCAACCTGCGCGACGCGAGCTCGGACCGCCCCACCGTGCGCGATGCGCTGGCCACGGTGTTGGTCGCGCACGCGGAGGCGGAGGAGAAGTTCGTGTACCCGAAGCTGCGCAAGCGCGCGGCGGTCGGCGCGGATGAGGCCGAGCACGGCGC
Source organism: Actinophytocola sp. (assembly GCF_050699915.1). Classification (GTDB taxonomy): domain Bacteria; phylum Actinomycetota; class Actinomycetes; order Mycobacteriales; family Pseudonocardiaceae; genus Actinophytocola. Next base: position 19,086 of record NZ_JBOHGA010000016.1, on the reverse strand, counting down.
GGAGGAGCACGCGGAGGGTCACGAGGCGTTGCTGAAGGTGCTCGAGCTGAAGGGCACCGACACGCAGGCCTTCGACGACGCGGTGGAGGAGCTCTCGGCGACGGTCGGTCACCACCTGGTGGAGGAGGAGCTGACGATCCTGAACCCGGCGCGCTCGGAGCTGGGCTCCCGCGCGCGGGCCGACCTGGGCGAGGCGTTCGTGAAGGAGCGAAACCGCCAGATCGACGACGACTGCGGCACGCTGACGAATGTTCGAGCGCTGGTGGCCCGCGGCCGCCGCGAAGGCAAGCTGGACTGACATGTCGCTCACCCCCGCCGCCGCGGCCGCGGCGTTCAACACCCATATCAACGCCGCGGACTTACGTGGCCTCGCCTCCCTGATGTCGGAAGACCACAGATTCATCGACTCACAAGGAAACATGGTCTCCGGCAAGCCGGCGTGTATCGCGGCGTGGAGTGGTTTCTTTCGTGCTTTTCCCGGCTACCGCAACACGTTCGTCCGGTTCTTTCATTTCGACAACATGGTGACGGTCACGGGCTTCTCGGAATGTCCGAACCACCCGGAACTGACGGGCCCGGCCATCTGGTCGGCCACTGTCATGGCCGATCGGTTGACGGAATGGCGGGTCTACCTGGACACCGTCCACAACAGAATCAACCTGGGCATCTACGAGTGAGCCTGTTCGCGCTCACCTGGGCGGCCCTGCGTACGGCGGTGGCGTCGGTACCTCTCGAGTCCTTCGCCCGCCCGTCGGGCTGCGCCGGCTGGCTGGTGCGAGACCTGGTGTGCCACCTGGTCATCGACGCCCAGGACGTGCTGATCACCCTCGCAACCCCGTCTGATGCGTCGCCAACCCGCGACGCGGCGACCTACTGGGAGGTCACCGCCACCCCACCGACCGGCGACGACCCACTCGACGCGCTGATCGTCCGGCTGGCCGCCGCGTACGAGGATCCGGCGCTGCTGAAGTTCCACCTGGACGACGTCGGCTCCGCCGCGGGGCGAGCCGCCTCACTTGCCACACTCGAGGCTCGGGTCAGCACCCGAGAGCAGATCCTCACGGTGGGCGACTACCTCGAGGCGTACGTCATGGAGTGGACGCTGCACCACCTCGACCTGATCGCGCACCTCCCGTCGGTGGCTGGTCCACCGGCCGATGGTTTGGCCCGGTCGCGCGAACTTCTGGAACAGATCGCCGGGGTTCCGTTTCCCGCGTCATTCTCCGACGCCGACACCCTGCTCGTCGGCACGGGGCGACGCACCCCGACGGGAGCGGAGAAGGTCTCACTGGACGGCCTGGCGGCGAAGTTGCCGCTCGTCCTCGGCTGACCTTCCGGCTTTGGTTGGCTCGATCCTCACTGGAATTTCATTCCTGTTCGTCATACAAGGGACACCGAAGTCGGTGAAGCACACCAACCGTTTGGCGGGCCGCCTGTGCGTGGCTGTATTTCCAAGCGAGCGACTTCGTCGCCGCCCACAGGACTGAGGCGAGATGCCATATACACACAGACCAGGCCCCGTCCACAGCGAAACGCGGACAGGGCCTGATGTTGGTCGGGGTGACAGGATTTGAACCTGCGACTTCTTCGTCCCGAACGAAGCGCGCTACCAAGCTGCGCCACACCCCGTAGTACGCGAAGAGTCTAGCCGACGTCCGCGCCTGCCCCGAAGTGGGCGCCGCGTTTGGCGCTGTCCGGGCTGTTGCTGCCGGTGGGGCGGGGGACGAGGGTCAGCAGGCTCGCCTCCGGGGGGCAGGCGAAGCGGACCGGTGCGTAGGGCGACGTGCCCAGGCCCGCGGACACGTGCAGCCACATGTGCGCCCCCCAGCGGGAGGCGCCTCGCGCCCTGGACCTGTCCAGCTCGCAGTTCGTCACGATCGCGCCGTAGCCCGGCAGCCGGAGCTGGCCACCGTGGGTGTGGCCCGCCATGACCAGGTCGTAGCCGTCGCCGGCGAAGGGGTCCAGGACCCTCGGTTCCGGCGAGTGGGTGATGCCCAGGCGCAGAGTCGCCGATCGGTCGGGGCGGCCGGCTATCTCGGTGTAGCGGTCGCGATGTAGGTGCGGATCGTCTACGCCGGCTACCGCGATCGTCTGGCCTTCGACTGTCAGCAGGCGCCTTACGTGGGTCAGGTCGTGCCAGCCGCGCTCGATCAGAGCCGCTCGCAGGTCTCGCCAGGGCAACGGGATGCCGTGCACTCGCCGCTTGGACTTGATCAGGTACCGGGCCGGGTTCTTCGGTCGCGGCGCGTAGTAGTCGTTGCTGCCGAACACGAACACGCCAGGCCGGTCGAGCAGCGGGCCTAGGCCACGAAGCACCGCGGGCACGGCGAGCTTGTGCGCCAGGTTGTCCCCGGTGTTGACCACGAGGTCCGGCTTGAGGTCGGCGAGCTCGGCCACCCAGCGCTGCTTGGACCGCTGGTTGGGCATCATGTGCAGATCGGAGATGTGCAGCACGCGCAGCGGCCGCGCCCCCTCGGCCAGCACCGGCAGCGTGGCCTGCCGCAGCCTCCAGTGCGTCCGTTCGAAGCCCGCCGCGTACGCCACGGTCGCCGTGCCGACCGCCGTGGCGCCGAGCGCCGCCCGTCCGATGTTTCGCGCCAGAGAACCCACACCCCGAGCCTAGATGCGTGCACCGGGTGACCGGCAACGGCCAGTAGTGTGCGCTCCATGGCTGAGCTCAAGGCACGGTTGCGGGCCGACCTCGCGGCGGCGATCAAGGCTCGCGAGTCGACCCGGATGGCCGCGCTGCGGATGGCGCTGGCCGCGCTGACGACGGAAGAAGTCGCCGGTGACGTCGCCCGCGAGCTGTCGGACGCGGAGGTCCAGAAGGTCCTCACCCGCGAGGTCAAGAAGCGCAAGGAGGCCGCGGAGGCCTTCGCCGGCGCCGGCCGCGCCGAGCAGGCCCAGGCCGAGCGTGACGAGGCCGCGGTGCTGACCGACTACCTGCCCCAACAGCTCACCGACGACGAGCTGGAGACGATCGTCGTCGGGGCGGTCGCCGAGGTCACCGAACAACTCGGCGACGCCCCCGGCCAGCGGCAGATGGGACAGGTCATGAAGGCCGCGAACGCGAAGGTCGCCGGCCGCGCCGAGGGCGGCCGGGTGGCCGCCTCGGTGCGCGCGAAGCTCCAGAACTGACGAGGCCGGCGGCCGTCAGGACGTCAGCCCGGCCCGCCCGGGTTGCCGTTCGGTGGTCGACCACCGCCGCCCGGACCTGGGCCGCCACCACCGGGGCCGCTGGGCGGCGCGGACGGCCCGGAGGGTGGTGGCTCGGAGGTCTGCGGCGGCGGCACGTACCCGGTGCTCACCCGGATCGTGATCAGCTCGCCCGGCAGCGCGGAGCCGCGCGGCGACTGGCTCACCACGGTCCCGCGAGCCGACGAGGAGTTGATCTCGTCGGCGACGACCTTGTAGCCGGCCTGCCTCAGGCGGTCCCGGGCCTCCTGCTCGCTGAACCCGACCACGTCGGGCACCTGCGCCTGGTCACCACCCTTGACGTATCTCGGGTCGGTCGGTGGCAGGCCCTTGACCGGTAGTCCCTGGTGGATCTTGGTCATCGCGTCGAACCAGGTCCGCGCGGGTGCCTTGCCGCCGAAGATGTTGCCGTTCTCGCCGCACAGGTACGGCTCGCCCGGGGTGTTGTCACAGATGCCCTCGGGGCTTCGGCCGTCGTTGAACACCAGCACCGCGCCGGCCAGCTGCGGGGTGGCGCCGAGGAAGCCGGCGGACTTGCTCTGCTGGGTGGTGCCGGTCTTGCCCAGCATCGGCCGGTTCCAGCTGACCTGCCGGGCCGCGTTGGCCGCGGTGCCCGTGGTGTCATCCTTCGACATGCCGGTGACCAGCGTGTTCGCCAGCCCCTCGGACACCGCCTGCTCGCACGGCTGCTCGCTGTAGTTGATCTTCTTGCCGTTGCGGTCGAGCACCTCGAGCAGCGGGGTCGGGGGGCACCACACGCCGCCACTCATCAGCGTGGCGCCGACGTTGGCCAGCTCGAGCGTGGACAGCGGGGCCGGGCTCAGCGTGAACGAGGCGTTGCCCGGGCTGTTGCCCTTGGGTCCGAAGAACTGCTTCTGGTTCATGTTGATGTTCGGGTCGTCGGACTTCGGGTTCGGCCTCTGCCCGAGCATGTTCGTGCCCATCGTCTCGCGCAGGCCGAGCCGGCTCGCCATGTCGACGACCTTGCCCATGCCGACCCGCTCCTCGAGGATCACGAAGCCGGTGTTCGGCGACGTGGCGAGCGCGTCGGTCAGGTTCATCTCGCCCGGGTAGTCCGCGCCCTCGCTGTTCGACAGGCAGTACCAGTGCGTGTAGGGCTCGCCGGTGGACGGGCAGCTCTCCGCGCCGCCCTTGAACACGCGCGAGGTGTACGACCCCGGTGTCTTGATCCGGTGGTCGATGCCGCCGCCCTTCTCGAGGAAGGCGGCCGCGGTGAAGATCTTGAAGACCGACCCGGCGCCGAACTTGTTCATGACCCCGTACGGGTAGGCGAGCTGGGTCTGGCCGGCCTTGACGTTCAGGCCGTAGTCGCGGTTGGAGACCAGCGCGGTGACCTCGTGGCGCTGCTTGCCCGGCCGGATGATCGCCATGGAGTTGTTGATGCCGTACGTGTTCTTCGGCACCTGGGCCATCGCGGCCTGTTTGGCGGTCCGAGTGGCGGCCGCGTCGAAGGTCGTCCGGACGGTGTAGCCGCCCGTGTAGAGCTGGTCCTGGGAGAACCCGATCTTGCGCAGGTAGTCCTCGACGTACTGGCAGAAGAAGCCGTACTGCGGACCGGCACCGACGCAGTTCGCGGCGGGCTTCTTGGGCCTGGCCTGCAGGCCGAGCGGCTCCTTCTTCGCCTCCGCGGCGTTCTCCGGCGACAGGCTCTTCGTCTCGACCATCTTGTCGATCACGAAGTTGCGCCGGTCCAGGGTCTCCTTCGGCCGCCGCCACGGGTTGTACAGGCTCGGGTTGTTCACCATGCCCGCGAGCAGCGCGGACTGGGCCACCGTGAGCTTGTCCGGCGAGGTCTTGAAGTACGCGCGCGCCGCGGCGCCGACGCCGAACACCCGGTCGGTGAACTCGACGACGTTGAGGTACCCGGCGAGGATCTCCTCCTTGCTCATCGACTGCTCGAGCTGGATGGCGAGGCGAGCCTCCCGCAGCTTGCGGGTCACGGTCTGCTCCTGGGCCCGCTCGCGCTCGATCTTCTTGCCCGGATCGGCCTCGTCGGCGCCCACCTGGTCCCGGTACACCACGTTGATCAGGTAGTTCTTGACGTACTGCTGGGTGAGCGTCGACGCGCCCTGCACGTCCTCGCCGCTCTGGTTGCTGATGAGCGCCCGGACCGTGCCCTTCCAGTCCACGCCGTGGTGCTCGTAGAACCGGCGGTCCTCGACCGAGATCAGCGCGGCCTTCATCGTCGGCGAGATTTGTTCGGGTGTGACCGGCACCCGATACTGATCGTAAAGGTAGGCGATCGCCCTGCCCTGCGAGTCGGTGATGGTGGTGGCGAGCGGCGGGTCGGTGGCGACCAGGTCCGCGGACACGCTGTCGATGGTGTCGCTCGCTCGGTTGGATGCCACCCCCAACGCCCCTACCACGGGGAACAGCATGCCGGCGACGAGAACGCCGGCCAGCAGGCACAGACCGAGAAGCTTCAGCAGACCGTCTCCCACTCGCACGGCGACCAGGGTACGCGGCGCGGGATCAAGCTCTTGTTACCCCGACCGAGTTATTGACAATCCGTAACGACTGTGAACCCCGCCATACAGGCGGGAACCGTCTGGCCCTAGAGTCCGTCAACGTCTCAACGACACCAGCCGAACGGAAACCGTGTTTCACACGTATTCCACATATCGGCACCCGGCAGAACGAGGGGACCGGGTTAGTAGGTCGCGACGACGGTAGGTAGGGGCGGGGGTTATGTACATCGAGCAGGCGGACTGGCGAGTCAATGCGTCATGCCGCGACGAGAACCCGGACGAGCTGTTCGTCCGGGGCAAGGAGCAGCGCAAGGCCAAGCTCGTGTGTATCGCATGTCCGGTGCGCACGGAATGCCTGGCCGAGGCGCTGGACAACCGCATCGAGTTCGGGGTGTGGGGCGGCATGACGGAGCGGGAGCGGCGCGCGCTGCTGCGTCGCCGGCCCGACGTCACGTCCTGGCTGGAGCTGCTGCAGACGGCCAAGCGCAACCACTCCGACGAAGACGAGGCCGTAAGAGTGAGCTGACCTGCGGTTTCAGCGGCCGGTGAGCCGCTCGCCGATGCCGCGCAGGCCGGTCAGGTCGTGCACGTCGGCAGGCATCGCCGGGACGCTGACCACCGGCACGGTCGGATGTGCCTTGGTGAACCGGGCGAGCAGGCGCCGCTCGCGCTGGTGCACGGCCACCCGGTCCGCATGCAGCCGCAGTACCGCCGTGGCCAGCGGGGCGTCGCCGGCACGCTCCAGGTTTTCGGCAGCGGCGAGCGCTCTACCGGCGGGTAGTTTCGTCAACACGGGGTGTGTTCGGTTGATGACCAGGCCGGACAGCGGCATGTCATCCGAGTCCAGCCGCTCCACGAAGTAGCTCGCCTCACGCAGCGCGTCCGGCTCGGGTGTGGCGACCACGACGAACGCGGTACCGCCCGAACGGAGCAGCTCGTACGTCTTTCTGGCCCGCTGCTTGAATCCGCCGAACATACTGTCGAACGCCTGCACGAACGCCGACGCGTCGGCCAGCAGCTGGCCGCCCACGATCGTCGACACGGCCTTCGCGAACAGCACGATCCCGGCGCTCACAACCTTGCGGACGCCCCAGCCGCCGGTGCGGGCCGGCCCGGACAGCAGCCGGATCATCCGGCCGTCGAGCGCGGAGGACATCCGCTGCGGGGCGTCCAGGAAGTCCAGCGCGGAGCGGCTCGGCGGGGTATCGACGACGATCAGGTCCCAGCGACCCTCGCCGGCGAGCTGGCCCAGCCGCTCCATCGCCATGTACTCCTGCGTGCCGGAGAACGAGCTGGAGATCGTCTTGTAGAACGGGTTCGCGAGCACCTCCTGGGCCCGCTTCTCGCCTGCGTGCGCGAGCACCATGTCGTCGAAGGTGCGGCGCATGTCCAGCATCATCGCGGAGAGCTGGCCGACCGGCTCGAAGCCGTCGACCTCGACCTCCTTGGGTGTGTTGCCCAGCTCCCGCAGGCCGAGCGCCTGGGCGAGCCGGCGGGCCGGGTCGATGGTGAGCACGACGGTCTTGCGACCGCGCTCGGCCGCCCGTACCGCGATCGCGGCGGCCGTGGTGGTCTTGCCGACCCCGCCGGAGCCGCAGCACACGATCACCTGGATGTCCGGATTGTCGATCAAGGTGTCGACGTCGAGCCCGCTGGTCATCGCACCCCCTGGTCCACCAGGGCCTCGGCCAGCTCGTACAGGGCGGCGGTGTCGATGCCGTCGGTGCTGTCCTCCAGCTCGAGCACCGGCAGGTCGATCTCGGCGAGCTGCTCGCGGGCGTGCTGCTCGGCGAGCACCCGGATGGCGTGCTCGACCGTCTCGTCGACCAGGCCCTCGACGTCCTCTGGCGCGAGGTCCAGGCCCGCGCTGGTCAGGCCGGCACGCACGCGGGAGGCGTCGACCCGGCCGCCGGCGGCCGGGATCACCGAGCGGGTCGGCAGCCGCGGCGGGCGGACCCGGTTGACGAACACCGCGCCGGGCCGCAGGTCCGCGGCGGCCAGCTCGGCGACCGCCTCGACGGTCTCGCGGACGGGCATCTCCTCGAGCAGCGTGACCAGGTGCACGGCGGTGTCCTGCGAGTGCAGCAGCCGCACCACGCCGTCGCTCTGGCCCTTGATCGGCCCGACCTTCGCGAGGTCGGCCATCGCCTTGGTGACGTCGAGGAACTTCACGATCCGGCCGGTCGGCGGCGCGTCCAGCACGACCGCGTCGTACACGTGCCGGCCGTGCTCGTCGGTGCGCCCGACGGTCTCCTTGACCTTGCCGGTCAGCAGCACGTCCCGCAGGCCCGGCGCGAGCGTGGTGGCGAACTCGATGGCGCCCATCCGGCGCAGCGTGCGCCCGGCGAAGCCGAGGTTGTAGAACATCGCGAAGTACTCGAGCAGTGCCGCCTCGGCGTCCACGTGCAGCGCGCGGATCTCGCCGCGGCCGGGCGCGGACGCGATCCGCTGCTCGGCGTAGGGCAGTGGCTGGGTGTCGAAGAGCTGGGCGATGCCCTGCCGGCCTTCGACCTCGATCAGCAGCACCCGCCGGCCGCCGGTGGCCAGCGCCAGCGCGAGCGCGGCGGCCACGGTGGTCTTGCCGGTGCCGCCCTTGCCGGTGACCACGTGTAAGCGCGCCCGGGCGACCGGCTCCGGCCAGTGTGCGGAAGTGGTCACCGGTTCAGGGTATGTGGACTGGTTGGAGCCGTGCCGGACAGGAGCTCAACTAGCGAGCAGCATCACGGTCACGGTCACGCCGACGCCCCCGACGACGATCCAGGCGACGGTCGGGGCCAGCACGGTCAGCGTCAGCACGCACAGCACGGCGAGGATCGTGAAGCTGATCGCCCCGTTGAGCGCGACCAGGCCGCTCGTCGCGTTCGTGCGGTCGCGGGTCTTGGCCATCGTGAGCAGCACGATCACGATCCCGGCGACAGCCAGCAGCACCGTCGCGAACACTCGCCAGGCTTCCACCGGGCAACCGTACCGGCGTAGGTCCAGTTCAGCGGTGGCGGCGCATCTCCGCGTCGGCGTGGACCGCGAAGCCGAGGCTGCGGTATAGCGCCTGCCCGTCGGCGCTGGCGTTGAGGTCGACCCTGGTCAGCCCGCGCTCGTCGAACCAGCCGAGCAGCTCGGTCAGGACCGCCCGTGCGTAGCCGCGCCGGCGGTACTCCGGGTGCGTGACGATCCCGAAGACGTGCCCGACGAGCCCGCTCGCGTTGTACGGGCTCGGCAGCCGCCGGTCGACGACGCCCAGCCCGCACGCGGCGAGGCCGCCGTCTCCGTCGATCACCACGACCCGCATGTCCTCGGCGGCCAGCTGGTCGGCGAACGCGGCGGCGCACGCGTCCCGCCAGTCCTCGCCGGCGCGGGGCGGTCCCCAGCCGCTCTCCAGGCTCGCGAACAGCAGGCTGCGGAGCTCGACGAGGTCGGGGATGTCGTCGTGGGTCGCGGGGCGCACCTGGGACATGGCTTTGACAGTAGGGCCGGTTACAGTCCCGGTTCATGACGAAGTGGGAGTACGCCACCGTGCCGCTGCTGATCCACGCGACCAAGCAGATCCTCGACCAGTGGGGCGAGGACGGCTGGGAGCTCGTGACCGTGCTGCCCGGGCCGACCGGTGAGCAGATGGTGGCCTACCTCAAGCGGCCGAAGGGCGAGTGACGTGAGCGAGCTTGCGAGCGAACCATCGACACAGGCGCCCCCGGAGGGCCGCGACCGAGCCTGCGAGGGGGCGGCGTGACGTGGAGTGACCGGCTTTCCGAGCTCGGCATCGCGCTGCCCGACGTGCCCGTGCCGGCCGGGGCCTACGTGCCGGCCGTGCGCACCGGGAACCTGGTGTTCACCGCGGGCCAGGTGCCGTTCGTCGACGGCGCGATCGCGGCCACCGGCAAGGTCGGCCAGGAGGTCAGCCCCGAGGAGGCCAAGGGGCACGCCCGGACCTGCGCGCTGAACGCGCTCGCCGCGGTGCACGACCTGGTCGGCGTCGACGCGGTCGCGCGGGTCGTCAAGGTCGTCGGCTTCGTCGCGTCGGCCGAGGGCTTCACCGGCCAGCCGGCGGTCGTCAACGGCGCGTCCGAATTGCTGGGCGAGATCTTCGGCGACGCCGGCCGGCACGCGCGCTCCGCCGTCGGGGTCGCCGAGCTGCCGCTGGGCGTGCCGGTCGAGGTGGAGCTCGTCGTCGAGGTGTCCTGAGCCGAGGTGTCCTGACCTGGGAGGTAGCGAATGCCGGACATGGAAGATCCCTGCCACGAGCTGCTCCTCCGGCTCGCCGGCCGGCTGCCGGACCGCCAGCTGTGGCGGCTGCGCGACTGGCTCGCCGGCGACGCGCTCGACGCGCTGGCCCGGGCCCTGCCCCTAACCCTTCTGAGGGAGCGGGTGGCGATCACAGCCCGGGAGTCTCTCCTGCTCAACGCCGCGTTGCTCGACGCGGGCGCGGACGCCGGACGGCTGCACGCGGTGCCCTGGGTGGACCAAATCGACGAAGTCGACTACACATTCACATCGGAGTCGCCCGAACGGGTGAACGCGGGTGACTCCGAAGCGGTAGTGCTCGGGGCGGTCCTCCATGGTCGGCCCGAGCTGGTCGACGTGCGTGGGAGTTGGCGGCGGCACCGATCCGGCCTGGGACCGGCCACCAGGATCGTGCTCGTCACAGCTACAGCCGGCTGCGCTCGATTGACCGGGGAGCTGCAGCGGGTGCTGCGGGCGCTCGGCACGTACGAGCCGGGTGTCGAGGTCATGCCTGAGGGTTTCGACCTCCCGCCGTATCACCAGGCGGCCTTCGCGGCATCCGAGCCGTTGCTGCCCGGAGCGGTCGTGCCCCAGGGCTGAGCAGCTCCTCGCTGCCCGTCGATGACAGACGAGCGGAAGGAGCCGACCGTGACCCAGGTTTCCCGGGGGAGCCGGCCGGGTGTCGCGTTGCCGATTCGAATACACGAGCTGCTGCTGAGCCTCGCCGGCCGGCTGGACGACGACGCGCTGGCCGACGCGCGCCAGATGCTCGCGTCGGCCGAGCTGGACCGGTCGCTGGAGTTCGTCGCCGGCTGTGTCGTGGCCGGGCGGGTCGTGTTGGCGAAGGCGCAGCACGGCGAGCTCGAGTCGCTGTTCTCGGACACCTTCCTCGACCCGTCGGTCATCGACCGGGTCGTGGTTCGGGATCCGGCGCCCACCAGCCGGCACCGCTTCGCCGTCGGCGCGGTCGACGGCCGGGAGCCGGACCGAGGTGTCGCCGAGGCGATCCGGCCGGTGCTGGACGCGCTGCCGGACGTGCGGTCCGTGTGGTGCGTGTGGCGGCTGACGCCGGCCGGCCCGTCGTCCGGCCCGGTGCCGCACCGGCTCGTGCTGGTCGGGGTCGGCCCGGGCGGGTTCGCCCCGGCGACCGCCTACCGCGTGGAGTACGCGCTGCGCCGCGCCGGCATGCGGGCGTCGGTGGAGGTGCTGGTGGACGGCAACCAGCCGGGCGACTACCACCAGGAGGCGATGCGCTGCGCGCGACAGGTCCCTTTCGCTGAGCCGGACTCGGGCAACAGGCCGCGGATGAGTCCGGTGGAGCCGGTCCGGGCGGAGCCGTTCGAGCCACCGAGGGTGGCGGCCCAACCGTTCGCCGGCGAACCGCGGCGCGACCCGGCCCACGCGCGGCCGGAGCCGTTGGAGCCACCCCGCCTGGAGCCGCCTCGCGGTTTCGGGGAACCTCAACTTCCAGGGGAGCCCCCTCGCGCACATGGGGAGTCACCTCAGGTCTTGGGTGCGGCACCTCGCGGACTCGGGGAGCCGCCTCAGGCTCCGGGCGAGGCACCTCGCACCGTGGGGGAGGCGACTCACACCCTGGGCGTGCCGCCTCGTGCGTTCGGGGAGCCGCCCCAGTCACCGCATGCCCTCGAGGAGCCGCCTCGCGCTCCGGGAGAGCCACCTCGTCATCCCGGCGAGGCGATGACCGAGCCGCAGCGGGCGCTTCCGCCGCCGATCGAGCTGCCCCAGGCGGGCGCGGCCCGGTCGGAGGTGGTGCACGCGGTGGAGCCCCCGCCGCCGGTCGAGCTGCGCCGCGCCGTGCCCGACACGGCGACGTCCGCGCCGCTGCCTCCACCCGTCGAGCTGCGCCGCGCGGAGCCGGCCCCGGTGGATTCGCACCGGCCCGACCAACCGGCCGGTTCCGACCTTCCGGCGCCGGTACCGCTGCGCCGTCCGAGCCCGAGCAACGCCGACGCGCCGACCGAGAAGCACCGCGCCGTGAAACTCGGCTCGATGCCGCCTCCCGCCGAGCGGCGCGGCCCGGCTGACTCGGGCACCGGGTCCGCGTTGCCGCCGCCGGTGGAGCTGCGCGGTTCGGGCGACTCGCGTTCCGGATCCACGCTGCCGCCGCCGGCGGAGCTGGGTGAGTCGGGCGCCGGCTCTGCCCTGCCGCCGCCAGTCGAGCTGCGTCGCGTGGATGCCGAGCCGAGCGGTGGGGCGCGCGGTGAGCATTCGCTGCCCTCCTCCGTCGAACCGGCCGAGTCGGTCGCGCCGGAGGGGCCGTCCGTCTTCGCGCAGGAGCGAGCGCCCGAGGAGCCCGACAGCCGGTCGAGCCAGCCGCCGTCCGCGTTGGGTGCGGATGCGCCGACCAACTCGCGTCCCTCGCCGCGCCGCCGGGCGAAGCCGAAGGACGGCACGCGACCGCGGCTGAACCCGGCCGGCAAGGACAACCAGGGCGCCACCTTCGGCGACGACATCCTCAACACCCAGGAGCGCAGCCTGTTGCGCGAGCTCCAGGACGAGCTGGCCCGCCGCGAGCAGCAGAATCAGGGCGGCACGTCCTCGTCCACCTGGTTCGGCCGGCACGGCAAGTCCGGCGCCCCGACGGTGGTCAACGGGATGCCGCCGCAGCAGGACGGGCGTGGTGGTCAGCCGCCGGTGGGCTGACCGGCGGCGATCTTGTCCGAGACCGCCCGCATCAGGTGCTGGATGTGCAGGCCGCGGCGGACGTCGCACGGGTGCGTCGTGCGGTTGTCGCGCACCATCGCGACGAAGTCGTCCAGCAGCCCGGCGTAGCGGACCTGCGCGTCGCCGGAGCCGTCCAGCCGGCTGTACCCGTGCGCGCCGAACACGGCGAAGTCGTTGATCGGCGGCGTGGCCGGCGTGTGCATGGTGAGGGTGGCGCTGCTGGTCGCGCCGCCTTCGTGGCCGAACAGGACGTGCCACACCGCGCCCGTCTCGGCGAAGTGCGCGCCGAGCACCTCGGTGATCGGTCCGAGTGCGGCGTCGAGCATGTCGAACACGTGCGGGCCGATGTCCGCGAGCGCGCCGCCGTCGTGGCGCCAGCGGGAGAACTCGTACTTCGTGTCGAGCAGCGTCGCGGACATCCACCGCGCGCTGCCGCCGTGCCAGCCGCCGGTACGGTGCACGTCCTCCAGCCACTCGATCGTCTCGGCCCCGTAACGGAAACTGAGCATGATCAGCGTGGCGACGGCCGCCCGCTCGGCCGCGGCGACGAGCTCTTCGGCCTCCTCGACGCTGCCGGCGATGGGCTTCTCGAGGACGACGTGCTTGCCGGCCTCGATGGCCCGGAGCGCGAGCGGCGCCTGCACCGCGGGCGGCACGGCGAAGGTGATCGCGTCGACGGTCGCGAGCAGGTCGTCGAAGTCGGCGACCGGCGCGGCGTCGACGAGCGCGGCCATCTCGGCCGCGGCCTCCGGGCGGCGCGCCCACACCGCGACCAGCTCGGTGCCGGGGTGCGCGGCCACTCCCGGCCCGTGGATCTTGCGTGCCCAAGGTCCCGCGCCGACCAGTCCCATGCGCAGCCGTGTGTCGGTCATGGTCACATACTGCCGGCTGCGGGTGGAGGCGCTGCGTAGGCTCGGCGTGTGCGTGAGCTGCCGAAGGAACTGACTCTGCCGGAGGGCTTGATCCCGCCCGAGCTGCCGGATCCGCCCGCGACACCGAAGGACGCGGCGACGGTCATGCTGGTGCGAGACACGGATGTGGGGATCGAGGTCTTCCTGCAGCGCCGCGTGTCGGGCATGGCGTTCGCGGGCGGGATGACGGTGTTCCCCGGCGGCGGCGTGGACCGGCGCGACGCGGACACGTCGCTGGCCTGGCACGGCCCGCCGCCGGCGTGGTGGGCGTCCCGCTTCTCTTGTGACGTCGGGCTTGCGCGGGCGCTGGTGTGCGCGGCCGTGCGGGAGACGTTCGAGGAGTCGGGCGTGCTGCTGGCGGGGCCGTCGGAGGATTCGGTGGTGTTCGACGTTCGGCCGTACTCGGAGGCGCGGGCGCAGTTGGTGAACCGTGAGCTGTCGCTGGCGGGTTTCCTGGCCGAGTCGGGGCTGGTGTTGCGCGCGGACCTGTTGCGGCCGTGGGCGAACTGGGTGACGCCGGCGGAGGAGAAGCGCCGGTTCGACACGAGGTTCTTCCTGGCGCGGCTGCCGGTCGGTCAGCGTGCCGACGGCGCGACGACGGAGGCGGCCGACACGAGGTGGGGACGGCCGACCGATACGCTCGACGAGTGGAAGGCGGGCCGGGTCGGGCTGTTGCCACCGACCTGGACCACGCTGGCGGAGCTGGAGGACTGCGGTTCGGTCGAGGATGCGATGACGAGAGAGCGCACCATCGAGAAGCTGATGCCCAAGGTGACCCGCGAGGGCGACGTGCTGCGCCTCGTGCTGCCCGATGACCCGGGCTACGACACCGCGGCGGCGCACCTGTCCCCGGGCGATCCGACATGACCGGCCACCCCGCGTACGACGAGCTTCGGCGCGTGACGCCGGTTGCGTCGGTGGTGCTGGAGAACAACCCGAGCTCGATGACGCTCGAGGGCACCAACACCTGGCTGCTGCGGACGCCGGCCGCTGAGTCCTGTGTGGTCGTCGATCCCGGCTACGAGGACGAGCCGCACCTGGAGAAGGTGGCCGAGGTAGGTCAGATCGAGCTGATCCTGCTGACGCACCACCATCCCGACCACGCGGAGGGGGCGCCGTGGCTGGCCGCCCGGACCGGTGCGCCCGTTCGTGCGCTCGATCCGACGCTGTGCCAGAACGCCCGACCCCTGACCGATGGCGAGACCTTCGAAGCGGCCGGCCTGAGCTTCCAGGTGCTGCACACGCCAGGACACACCGAGGACTCGGTTTGCGTGCGGGCCGGCTACAACGGCAAGTCGGCGATGCTGACCGGCGACTCGGTCCTGGGCCGCGGCACGACGGTGATCGCGGACCTTGGCCCGTACCTGACCACGTTGCGCCGCCTGATCGAGGAACCCCGAGGCACGGTAGCCCTGACCGGCCACGGCCCGGAGCTCCCGGACGTGGCAAGCATCGCGAGGGAGTACCTGGCCCACCGGGTGGAACGCCTGAACCAGGTCAGCGCCGCGCTGGCGCACCTGGGCGGTGACGCCACCCCGAGGCAGATCGTGGAACTCGTGTACGCCGATGTGGACAGGTCGCTGTGGACCCCGGCCGAGTGGTCGGTCAAGGCACAGCTGGACTACCTACGCGGCAACGGAAACTGACGAGCCCGCCGCGAACGGAAGGTCGGCAGGCAGCGAGCCCGCCGGACCAGCGCGGCGGGCTGCGGAACTGCACCGCGGAACTAGCAATGCAGCGGGATGGCGGAATTGGGCTCGCGGAAACCGCAACCCCGCACGGCATCACGCGGCCGAGATGGCGCAACCGGGCCACGCGGCCTGGATCGCACAGCCGGAGCCAGCGGATCTGAGTTCGCGAAACCGGTCGCGCAACTGGGGGCCGCGTAACTGGGATCGAGCGGCGGGGGCTAGAGGAACCAGAGTCGCGGAACCCGGGATCCCGCAACAAGGTCGCGCAATCGGGTCGCGCAACGCGGCCGGCGTGGCCGGGGCCACGCGACCGAACCCGCTCCGGGGAGCGCATTCGTGTTGCGAAATCACGGAAGGCTCACGAACGGGATGGTGAGCGAGGGCGGCCAACCCAACCGCACCCGCCCCAGCGCACCCGGCCCCGCCCCGGATCCCAACGACCCGGAACAGAAACTCAGACGCGAGGCGGCAACATAGGCATCACCACATAACGCAGCCCCAACGAATCCTCCTCTACAGAACTGAACACAGTAGCCCGCATCCCAGGCTGAATCTCCACCCGAACCCGCCGCCCTCCGAAGGCCCGCAACGCATCCGACAGGAACCGCGCCTGGTAGGCCTGCGGCGTCCGCCCGCCATCGACCGTTGCCTTCACGGACTCCTCCGCCTCGCCGGCCTGCTGGTCCGCCCCGCGCAGGCGAACCTCGCCGTCGCCGATTTCCAGCATCAGGACTCCTCGCGGGTCCGTGTACAGGCCGACCCGCCGCACAGCACCGGCCAGCGTGTCGGCGTCCACCTCGACTCGGGTGTCCACATCGGACACCGACACCTTCGACTCGTGCAGGAAGCTGCCGTCCAGCACGGCCGTCGTCGCGGTCGAGCGGGACCACGCCAGCCCGAAGCGGTCCCGGTCGGCGTGCAGCGTCACCGACCCGTCGACCTGCTTCGCGATCTCCGTCAGCAGCCCGGCCGGCACGAGCGCGTCCAGGTCACCGGCCGGCTCCCACGCCAGCGTGGCCACCGCCATCTGGTACCGGTCCGTCGCCAGCAGCACCAACCTCGAGCCCTCGGATCGGATGCGCAGGCCGGTGAACATCGGCAGCGCCTCGTCGCGCGACGCGGCCGACGCCACCGTCGCGAGCGCCGAGGAGAACAGTCCACCGTCGACCGAACCCACCGCATCCGGCGGTGCCGCGACCCCCGGATGCACCTCCGCGTCCAGCAAGGGCAGCGCGAACCGCGCCCCGGGCGCCCGGATCGCGAGCCGCGACCCCTCCACCACCAGCCGCACCTCGGGCATCTCCAGCGCACGCAGCGTGTCGGCGAGCGGCTTGGCCGGCACCAGCACCCGCCCCTCGGTGTGCACCACCGCCGGCCGCCGCAGCCGGGCCGCGCGCTCCCGGTCGTTGGCCGCGAGCGAGACGCCGTCCTCCGCCGCCGTGACCAGCAGCCCGGACAGCACCGGGTCGACGAGCCGGCCCGGCACGAGCCGGACCAGAGCGGAGGCTGCACTGGCCAGCTCGCCGGTGGCGACGGTGAGATCGAGGTTCATGCGGCCAAGGTAGCGGCGTGGTCTGACAGTCGCGCTCGACAGCCGATGTTCACCCGACCGTGGGGTGAAAAGGCTAAGGTGCCGGCGTGTCCGAGACGATGAGCCGCAGGACGTTGCTCGCCAGCTCCGGCGTGTTGGCCGTTGGCGCGGCCGGCGCGATACTGCCCGGCATCGCCTTCGCAGAGCCGGAGCCAGAGCCGAAGCCAGACCCGGGAGGCGACGCGAAGCAGACCGGCGACCAGACCAAGTCGATCACCGGCACGCTCGAGCCGGGCGTGCCCGACTGGTACTACCTGCCCGTCGACGTGCCGCGCGGCGTCCGCGAGATCGAGGTCGTGTACAGCTACGACCGTCCGCAGGTGCCGCCCGGCGCCAAGGGGAACGCGCTGGACATCGGGATCTTCGACCCGGCCGGCCACCAACTCGGCAACGAGCGCGGCTTCCGCGGCTGGTCCGGCGGGTTCCGCGACCGCTTCACGATCAGCGCCACCGAGGCCACGCCCGGCTACCTGCCCGGACCGGTCGAGCGCGGCCGCTGGCACATCATCCTCGGCCCGTACACGGTCGCCCGGCAGGGACTGAACTACAAGGTCGACGTGACGCTGCGCTTCGGCGAGCCGGGGCCGACCTTCGAGCCCGACCCGGCGCCGGACAGCGCGCCCGCCAAGGACCGCGGCAAGGCCTGGTACCGCGGCGACGGCCACCTGCACACCGTCCACTCCGACGGCCGCCGCACGCCGGCCGAGCTCGCCGCCGCGGCGCGCGCGGCCGGCCTGGACTTCTTCATCTCC
Organism: Actinophytocola sp.; assembly: GCF_050699915.1. GTDB lineage: Bacteria > Actinomycetota > Actinomycetes > Mycobacteriales > Pseudonocardiaceae > Actinophytocola. The sequence goes on along the minus strand of NZ_JBOHGA010000016.1, from coordinate 1,557 downwards.
ACCGAGCACAACACGTCCAGCGCGTCGCTGCAGTGGGGCGAGCACGCCGGCGACGACCTGCTGATCGTCAACGGCGAGGAGGTCACCACCCGCAGCGGGCACTGGCCCGCGTGGGGCCTGCCCGTCGGGAAGTGGATCGACTGGCGCTACCGGGCCGACGCCCCGCGCGCCTTCCGCCGCTTCGCCGACGACGTGCACGACGCCGGCGGCCTCGTGGTCGCCGCGCACCCCTTCGCCCCGTGCTTCGCCTGCTCGTGGGAGTTCAGCTACGAGCTCGCGGACGCGGTCGAGGTGTGGAACGGCCCGTGGACGCTCGACGACGAGGCCGCGGTGATCACGTGGGACGGCCTGCTGCGCAACGGGAAGTTCGTCCCCGCCGTGGGCAACAGCGACGCGCACAACCCGGACCAGGTCGTCGCGCTGCCGCACAACGTGGTCCTCGCGGACGGTCTGCGCACCCGCCGGCTGCTGGACGGCTTCCGCGCCGGCCGCAACTGGATCGCCGAGTCGGCCGCGGTGTCGCTGACCTACACGGCGACCGACGGCCGGCGGACCGCGGGCATCGGCGAGCGGCTGCGGGTGGACACCGGTATCGAGGTGACGCTCGAGGTCACAGTGGCCGGCGTGCCCGGCACGTCGGTCCGGCTGCTGAACCAGAACGGTCCACAGTGGAGTCAGCCGGTGGACGCGTCGGGCTCGGCGACCGTGCGGTGGACGACGCAGTCCCGCTACAGCACGTGGGTCCGCGCCGAGGTCCGCCGCCCGGTCCCCACGGCGACGACTCCGGACACGATGGTGGCGCTGACGAACCCGATCTTCCTGGGCTAGGGCACGGCTGACGGATCTCCGGCCGCGCGATTCGCGCCCAGCCGACCCCTGGCCGCGTTGTCGCGATGGCCGAGTACGCCCAGTACGAGGCCATCGCTCCGCCTTGCCGGGAACCGGCTGGATCACGAATCGCATCGACCAAGATCCGCCAGACGCGCCCTAGGCCGAGACGAGCTCGCGAGCCGGCCGGTACTCGGTGACCGTCCCGCGCCGCGCCCACACGACGGCCGCCAGCACCAGCCCGGCGGCGCTCGAGGCGAGGAACGACGCGCCGATGCTGACGTGCTCGACGAGGTAGCCGCTGATCGACTGCCCGGCCGCCAGCCCCAGCGTCACGGCCGTGATGACCCAGCCGAACGCCTCGGTCGCGGTGCCGCGCGGGGCGACGAGCTCGATCGCCGTCGAGTGGGCCGTCGACTGCGGGGTGATCCAGATGCCGGCCACGAGCAGCCCGATGGTGAGCGCGAGCAGGCCGGTGAGCAGCGACAGCGGCGCGATGAGCAGGGCGAACAGGCCGAGCATCGCGGGCAGACGCAGGTGCATCGGCCGCGGCCACGGGCGGATCGTGTAGTAGATGCCGAACACGACCGAGGTGAGCGACCAGCCTGCGAGCATGAGCCCGCCGAGCGGCGCCTGGCCGGCGTTCGTGGCGGCCGCGGGCACCGCGACCTCGACGAAGCCGACCGTCACCCCGAAGCCGAGCGCGGCCAGCGCGACCGTGCGCATGCC
>NZ_JBOHGA010000015.1:0-53760 GCF_050699915.1 Actinophytocola sp. | reverse complement strand
GCTCGGCAACGCAGCCGGGCTCCGGCTCGGCACCACAGCCGGCCTCCGGCCCGGCACCACAGCCGGCCTCCGGCCCGGCGGTCGGCCTCGACTCTGGCCGGGCATCGCGGCCGGGCTCCGGCCCGGCGGTCGGCCTCGACTCCGGCCGGGCATCGGGCTCCGGTCCGGCGGTCGACCTCGACTCCGGCCGGGCGCCGCAGTCGGGCTCCGGTCCGGCGGTCGGTCTCGACTCCGGCTCGGCATCGCAGTCGGGCCCTGGTCCGGCCGCCCAACCCAGCTTCGGCCCGGCACCACAGTCGGGCGCCGAGCAGGCGACCCAGCCGAGTTTCGGACCGGCGGGCAAGCAGGACACCGGATCGGCGCCGCAGTCGGGCGCCGGGCAGGCGGCCCAGCCGGGCTCCGCGCGGCCAAACCGGCCGGCGCCCCAGCCGGGCGACGGACCGGGTAGTCAGCCAGGTCCCGCGCCGGTTGATCAGTCCGCCGACGAGACCGGGCAGGGTTTCGGCACAGCGAACCAGTTCGGCTCCCGGCCGGAGCTCCAGCCGGGCACCGCTCCCGCATTCCAGCCGGCGAACCAGACCGGCAGCGCGCCGGTGAACCAGAACGGTTCCGCCGCGGCGAGCCAGTTCGGCTCCGGGTTGGTGCCCCCGTCGGGCAAAGGTCCGGCGACCCAGCCGGGTTCCGCGCAGGAGAGCCGATCCGGTCCCATGCCGGTGGTTCAGGCCAACGGCACTCCGCTGCCACAGCCCGGCGCAGCCCAGTCCGGCGCAGCCCAAGACGACCCGGCCCGCCTGGACCTGTCCGGTGCCGGATGGCGGTTCGCCGCCGACGTGGGGTGGCGTGCGGCCAACGCCGTGTCCACGTCAACCCCGGTGGACTTCACCTCCGGTGGCCTTCCCCGGCGCACCGCCGGGCAGAACCTGGTGCCGGGCAGCGTGAAGCCCGCCGGCGCCCAGGCCGGCGCCACGCAGACCGGCCCCCTGCGGATGGACCGCGCCGAGGAGCTGCGCGGCCGGCTCGGCAGCTTCCAGAAGGGGCTGTCCCGCGGACGGCGCAGTCTCGCCGAGCGAGGAACACCGAACGGTTACCCCGAGAACAAGCAACAGGAGAGTGAATGAGCCCGCACACCCAACCGAGTCAGTTCGGGTGGTTGGTCAACGACTTCGCCGAGCGTGTCCCCGGAGTAGCGCATGCCGTGGTCGTGTCGGCCGACGGTCTACTGCTCACCTCGTCGGCCAGGCTGCCGGTCGACCGAGCCGACCAACTGGCCGCCGTCGCCTCCGGGCTCGTCAGCCTCACCCAGGGCGCCGCACGGTGTTTCGAGGCTGGCAACGTCAAGGAGACGATCGTCGAGATGCAGGGCGGGATCATGCTGCTGATGGCGATCAGCGACGGATCCTGCCTCGCCGTGCTCGCCGCGCCGGTCTGTGACATCGGCCAGGTGGCGTACGAGATAACGCTGCTGGTCGACCGCGTCGGCCAGATCCTCACCCCTGAGCTTCGCGCCCAGCTGCAGGGCGCCGGCGGGAGGATGGTTGGGCAGCCGGCGTGACCGGCTTCTTCGGACCTGACGAGCCGCCCGACGAGGACGGCGCCGAGCCGCCGGACGAGCCTGAACAGTCCTTCGCCGACCTGGTCAACGAGCTCACCGGCGGCAAGCGCAACCGGCGCAGGAAGTCCACTGAGGACTACGGCGAGCCGGCGACCGGGCCGATTCCGAGCGCGGAGGTCGTGCGACGGATCGACTGGCCGGCCTGGCCGCGGCCCCGGCCGAGCCCGCAGCCTCGGCGGGCCTCGCGGCCGGAACTGGACGCGCTGGAGGCGGACCTCGCGGACGCGGCGGACGCGGCCATCGTGCGCCCGTACGCGTGGACCCGCGGCCGCACGAAGTCCACTATGGACTTGCGGATCGAGGCCCTGGTCACGACCAGCGAGCTGGGTGAGGACATCGATGCCCTCACCCAGACCGAGCACCGCTCCGTCGCGGTGCTGTGCACCGAGCCCCGATCGGTCGCCGAGGTCGCGACGCTGCTGGGCGTGCCGCTCGGCGTGGCCAAGGTGCTGCTGGGGGACATGGCCAACCTCGGGTTGGTCATCGTGCACAAGACGGCTACCGGTGGTGCCAACAAGGCACACCTGATGTTGATGGAAAGGGTTTTGAGTGGACTCCGTCGGCTTTGAGGCCTCTGACGAGACCGCGACCACCTCGATGACATCGGTCAAGATCGTCGTCGGCGGCGGCTTCGGCGCGGGCAAGACGACGTTCGTCGGGTCGGTCTCCGAGATCATGCCGCTGACCACCGAGGCGGTCATGACCGAGGCGAGCATGGGCATCGACGACCTCGAGGCGACCCCGCGGAAACGGACCACCACGGTCGCGATGGACTTCGGCCGGGTCTCCCTCGAGCAGGACCTGGTGCTGTACCTGTTCGGCACACCCGGCCAGGAGCGGTTCTGGTTCATGTGGGACGACCTGGTGCGCGGCGCGATCGGCGCGGTCGTGCTGACCGACACCCGCCGCCTCGCCGACTCGTTCTCGCCGATCGACTTCTTCGAGGACCGCGGGCTGCCCTACGTGATCGGGCTGAACTGCTTCGACGGCAAGCAGACCCACGGCATCGACGAGGTCCGCGACGCGCTGGCGATCGACGAGCGGATACCGATCGTGCCGTGCGACGCTCGGGACCGGGAGTCGGTGAAGCAGACGCTCATCACGATGACCGAGTACTCGCTGCAGCAATGGGTCGCCATCCACGGAGCGGCTGTTACCTAAGCGGCCGCTTAGGTAAGGTCGCCGGCATGGATCTGTCCCTCAGCGAAGAGCAGGCGGCGCTGCGTGACCTCGCGCGCGACTTCGTCGACCGTGAGGTCGTCCCCCACGTGCGCGACTGGGACCGGGCCGAGCAGGTCGACCGGTCGATCGTGGGCAAGCTCGGCGAGATCGGGTTCCTCGGCATGACCGTGCCCGAGGAGTACGGCGGCTCGGCCGGCGACCACCTCGCCTACTGCCTGATGATGGAGGAGATCGGGCGCGGCGACTCGGCCATCCGCGGAATCGTGTCCGTGTCGCTCGGGCTCGTCGGCAAGACGATCCTGTCGTTCGGCACCGACGAGCAGAAGCGGGAGTGGCTGCCGCGGCTGTGCTCGGGGGAGTCGCTGTCCTGCTTCGGACTCACCGAGCCGGACACCGGGTCCGACGCCGGCAACCTGTCGACCAAGGCGGTGCGCGACGGGTCGGACTGGGTGCTGTCCGGCTCGAAGATGTTCATCACCAACGGGACCTGGGCCGACCTCGCCCTGGTGTTCGCCCGCACCGGCGAGCCGGGCCCGCGCGGGGTCACCGCGTTCCTCGTGCCGACGGCCTCGACCGGGTTCGAGCACCGGGAGATCAAGGGCAAGCTCGGCCTGCGCGGGCAGTCCACCGGGGAGCTGATCCTCGACTCGGTTCGCGTCCCGGACACCGCGCGGCTGGGCGAGGAGGGTCAGGGCTTCAAGATCGCGATGGCGGCGCTGGACAAGGGCCGGATGTCGGTCGCCGCCGGCTGCGTCGGGCTCGCTCGGGCCGCGCTGGAGGCGTCGACCAAGTACGCGGGGGAGCGCCACCAGTTCGGCAAGCCGATCGCGGGTTTCCAGCTGGTGCAGCAGATGCTGGCCGACATGGCCGTCGGCACGGACGCCGCGCGGCTGCTGGTCTGGCGGGTCGCGGACCTGGTGGACCGAGGGCAGCCGTTCCGCACGGAGGCGTCGATGGCGAAGCTGTACGCGAGCGAGAACGCCGTCGAGGCGGCAAACCTCGCCATCCAGGTGTACGGGGGCTACGGTTACCTCGACGAGTACCCCGTGGCGAAGATCTTGCGTGATGCCCGGGTCATGACACTGTACGAAGGCACGAGCCAGGTGCAGAAGCTGCTGATCGGCCGGTCGTTGACCGGCCTGAACGCGTTCCTTTGAGGGCATGAGCGACCTACGACAGACCGGCCACCCGGACGACACCGACGACATCGACGACCCGCCGCGGTCGCGGCGGCGGACCGCGCTGGTCGTGGTCGCGATCGTCTGCGTGATCGCCGCCGGCGTGGCGGTCGGCCTCGTCCTCGGGCTGCCCGACGACCCGGCCGAGAACACCCCGACCATCGACATCGCCCAGGAGCCCGAGCAGCAGGTGACGACCCTGTCGCTGCCGCCCGGCTGCGAGCTGCTCACCCCGGGACAGCTCGCCGGGCTCGTGCCCGGCAAGCCGACGAAGGCCGGGCGCGGGCCGGAGGTGGTGGTCGACGCCACGGAGTCGGCGTGCGACTGGGCCCTCGCCGAGTCCGACCCCGCCGACCCGCGGGCGGAACCGGCGGCGCTGTCCGTGAAGGCGACCGCGGCCCAGGACGAGGAGGCCGCGCGGTCGACGATGAGGATCAGCTTGCCCTGCCAGGGTTCGCGCCACAAGGCGATCGAGGTGTCGGGCGCGGACGAGGCCTGCCTCGACCACAGGGCCGCGAAGGCGGACGGCTCGGCGGACGTGGCGGTGGTGTCGGCGCGCTACCAGTCGCTGGTCGTCGAGGTCTCCTACCGGCGGCCGATCTGGCCGGCGTGGCGGGTCGACGACCAGACGTCGGTGACGGCCGCCGCGCTGATCGGCCGGGTCGTGCGGAGTCAGTGACCGATCGGGGCCGGTGATCCGTCAGGGCCGGTAGGTCCCGAACGACCACAGGTTGCCCTCGGGATCGCGTGCGGCGTACTCGTGCGAGCCGTAGTCCATGTGCTGGAGATCCATGACGATCGTGGCGCCGGCCGCCTTCGCGCGCTCGAAGTGCGCCTGCGGGTCGTCGACCACGAGGTAGATGCAGATCGGCGAGGCGAGCGGGTCGGCGGCGGCCCCGCCGAGCCAGCCGGCCTCGCGTGGGCCGCTGACCATGATCATGTCGCTGGCCTCGTCGCTGCCGGCGCGCAGCTCGGCGTGGGTGACCTTGCCCGCGTCGTCGCGGTGGATGTTGTGCTCGGTGAAGCCGAACGCCTCGGCGAGCCAGGCCACGGCGGCGTCCGGGTCCTCGTAGCGCATCGCTGGAATGATCATGTGCAAGACGCTAATCCGCCGGCACCCAGGCGTATTGGACGGATGTGACCTCCTGCGCGAGCCGCTGCGGGAGCCGGCCGAGGTAATCGGTCGGCGTGGTGCCGGCGAACTCGCGGAAGTCCCGGTTCATGTGCGCCTGGTCGTAGTACCCGCACTCGGCGGCGATCCGCGACCACTCCGCCTGGCCCGCTCGCCCGACGCGGCGCAGCAGGCCCTCGAACCGGATGATCCGCGCGACGGTCTTCGGTGGCAGGCCGACCTGCTGGCGGAACCGGGTCACCAGGTGCCGGCGGCTCCAGCCGATCTCGTGGGCCAGCGCGCCGATCGGCTCGGCCCCGCCGGTTTCGACCAGCCGTCGCCACGCCCACGCCACCTCGTTCGCCGGCGCCGGGCCGCGGCCGGCGCGGTCGGCGAGGAACGTGTCGAGCACGGCGAACCGGTCGGCCCAGCCGGGCGTGTTCGCGAGCCGCTCGGTCAGCCGGTCGCCGTCCGGGCCGAGCACCGCGGCAAGCTCGACGACCTGGCCCGCCAGCTCGTCCATGGGCACGCCCAGCAGTGTGTACGCGCCGAGCGGGGTCAGCTTGAGGTCGACGCATTCGATCGCGCCGAACTGCTCGACGACGTCGGGGGTGTCGGACAGGCCGGTGGCGAACGCGCCGGGCAGCCCGCCGAACGCGGCGCCGGTGTTGACGATCACGGTGACGGTCGGGGTCGGCGTGGCGAGCCAGCGCTCACCCTCCGTGGCCGGTTGGGTGAAGCCGAGGTAGTTCCTGGTCAGCAGTCCGCGCACCGGCTCGCTCGGCCGGCGCTCGGCGTAGCTCAACGCGGGGGCCGCCGTGCTCACGTCACCGATCGTAGGCTTCGTCGCAAATTCCACTTTGTTGCAAACCTCTGGCGATAGGGCTACGAAGCTCATACTGTGAAACTCGTGTCCTCCCCAGTAGCCATGCACATGAGCGATGGCCTCATCGACGCTCCCACCTCGATGATCTTCGGCGGTGTGGCGGTGCTCGGCGTGGCGGCAGCACTCGTCGGCGCCCGGCGCGACCTCGACGACCGGACGGCGCCGATGGCAGGCCTCGTCGCGGCGTTCGTGTTCGCCACTCAGATGATCAACTTCCCGATTCTGCCCGGTGTGAGCGGCCATCTGCTCGGTGGCGCGCTCGCCGCGATCCTCGCCGGACCGTGGGTCGGCGCGCTGTGCGTGAGCATCGTGCTCGTGGTGCAGGCACTGGTGTTCGCCGACGGCGGGCTGACCGCGCTCGGCGCGAACATCACGAACATGGCGTTCATCGGCTTGCTCGCCGGGTTCGCGGTCGCGGTCGCGCTGCGCCGGTTCGCCACCCGCGGTCGGTACGGGCTCGCGGCGGTCGCCTTCCTGGCGGCGTTCGTCAACACCGTCGTCGCGTCGTTGGGCTTCGTGCTGGAGTTCGCGATCGGCGGCGACCCGGCGTTCTCGCTCGGCGCGGTCACCGGGACGATGCTCGGCCTGCACGCCCTGATCGGGATCGGTGAGGGCGTGATCACGGCGCTGACCGTGACCGCGGTGGCCGCCTCCCGGCCGGACCTGGTGTATCTGCTGCGTGGCACGGCGAGGCCGCTGGAGCTGCGCGACTCACCGGTCGCCGCGCCCGAGAGGAGCGCGTCGTGAAGCGGCTGTGGTTGTTCTTCGCCGGGTTCGCCCTGGTGGCGCTGGTGATCGCGGGCGCGCTGTCGTACTTCGCCGACTCCAACCCGGACGGCCTGGACTCCGCCACGATCGAGGGGTGCGAGGTGGTCGAGACGGATGCCGGTGAGGAACTGCGCGGCGACTGCATCGCGCGCAACGCGGGCGAGCACGGCATGGCCGACAGCCCGCTGGCCGACTACGCGGTGGGCGGTGACTCGGGGTTCACCGGCCTCGCCGGCGTGCTCGGGGTGCTGGCCACGTTCGTCGTGGCCGGCGGGCTGTTCTGGTTGCTGCGGCCCCGTTCCCGTTCCCGCTCTCGGTCATGAGCGCCACGCATGTGCTGCACCGGCAGGGCACCTCGGCGGTGCACCGGCTGCCGGCACAGGTGAAGATCGTCGCCGCGCTGCTCGGCGTGATCTGCGTGGTGGCGACGCCTCGCACGGAGTTCTGGGCGTTCGGGCTGTATCTGTTGCTGCTGTTGGGCATCTGGGCGGTGGCCCGGGTGCCGGTCGGGCACTTCGTGCGCCGGGCGGTGATCGAGGTGCCGTTCGTGGTGATCGCGTTGGTGATGCCGTTCCTGGGTGGCGGGCCGCGGTTCGAGCTCCTCGGGCTGAGCCTGTCCGAGCCGGGTGCGCTCGCGGGTTGGAACATCCTCGCGAAGGGCACGATCGGCGTGCTGGCGTCGCTGACGCTGGCGGCGACGACGACCCCGCGCGAGCTGATCGTCGGCCTGCAGCGGCTGCGCGTGCCGGCGGCGCTGACGACGATCGCGACCCTGATGCTGCGCTACCTCGAGGTGATCGTCGCGGAGGCCCGGCGGATGCGTACGGCCCGCATCTCGCGCGGCCACGACCCGCGGTTCCTGTGGCAGGTCGGCGCGACGGCGCGGGGGATCGGCGCGCTGTTCGTGCGCAGCTACGAGCGGGGGGAGCGGGTGCACCTGGCGATGGTGTCCCGAGGCTGGACCGGCACGATGCCCGATGCCGGCGGGGTTGCCGCGCCTGGCTCGTGGGTCGTTGGACTGGTGCCGGTGCTGCTGACGGCTTCCGTGTTGGGCACGGCAGTATGGCTGCCGTGACGAGCGACCCGGCCCTCGATGCGCCGGTGACCGATCTTCGGCCGCCGGCGCTGCTCGTCGAGCGGCTGGCGTATGCGTACCCGTCCGGGCACCAGGCGCTGTACGGGATCGACCTGCGGGTGGAGCCGGGGGAGCGGGTGGCCGTGCTCGGCCCGAACGGTGCCGGCAAGACCACGCTCGTGCTGCATCTGAACGGTGTGCTGTCCGGTGGTGCGGGACGGATCTCGGTGGCGGGCCTGCAGGTGTCGAAGTCCACGCTGCGCGAGGTGCGGCGGCGGGTGGGGATCGTGTTCCAGGATCCCGACGACCAGCTGTTCATGCCGACGGTCGGCGAGGACGTGGCGTTCGGCCCGGCGAACTTCGGCCTGTCCGGTGCGGCGCTCTCCGTTCGCGTGCGCTCGGCGCTGGATGCCGTCGGCATGGTTGCGCATCTGGACCGCTCGCCCATGCACCTGTCCGGCGGGCAGCGCCGACGGGTGGCGCTCGCGACGGTGCTGGCCTGTGACCCGGAGATCCTGGTTCTGGACGAGCCGTCGGCGAACCTGGAGCCGGTCGCTCGTCGCGAGCTGGCGGAGGTCCTGCTCGGTCTCGACCGGACGATGCTGATGGTCACTCACGACTTGCCGTACGCCCTGCAGCTGTGCCCGCGCAGCGTCCTGATCGACGATGGCCTGATCGTCGCGGACGGGCCGACGCGAGAGTTGCTCGCGGACGCGGACCTGCTGGCCGCCCACCGGCTCGAGCTGCCCTTCGGCTTCCGGCTGGACTGAATCAGCTCCCTCGCCACCGTCGCCCTCGAAAGCGAGCACTGCTCTCGCAAGCAGTTTGCTCGTGGGTGAGCGCTGCTCTCGCGAACGGGCGGTACGCGCGAGCGGCGTGCTGGTGGGTGAGCGGCGCTCTCTCGGGAGTTGCGTGTCTGGTGGGGTGAGCAGGGCTCTCGCGCGGGTTCGCGTGCCGGTGGGTGAGCGGTGCTCTCTCGGAAGCGGCGTGTCTGGGGTGTGAGCGGTGCTCTCGCGCGGGTGCGCGTGCTGGTCGGTGAAGCGCTGCTCTCGCAACCTTACGGGCTCGCGAACGTCGGTTTCAGTGACACCGAGCTGTGACCACCGAGCTGCTGGCCGACTCCACCCGCTATCGACGAGAGCACTGCTCTCTTGGAGATCGCCCTCTCTTGGAGATCGCTGCTCTGTTCGAGAGCGGTGCTCTCGGTTCGGGGGTCTGATCGTGGAGTTGGTCGGCGCTCGCCCAGTCGCTGGGCAGTGGATCAGCGCGGCGAGCAACCCGGGTGCGGTGCCGGTGCGTTGGTCATCTTGAAGGGGCGAGCACAGGGAGGTCCGGGGTGAAGGGGTCCGAGGAGGCGGCGTACCGCGAGTACGTGACCAGCCGGATGGATGTCATGCGGCGGGTGGCGTACCTGCTGTGCCGGGACTGGCACCTGGCCGACGACCTCGTGTCGATCACCATCGGGAAGCTCTACCGGCACTGGTCGCGGGTGGCGCCGAGTCCCGGCGTCGACGCCTACGTGCGGCGGATCCTGCTGCGCGTGTGGCTGGACGAGAAGCGCCGACCTTGGCGGCGTCGCGAGGAACCCACCGAGCGGTTACCCGAGCTCGAGACATCCGTCGCCGAGTTTCGGGTCGTCGACCGGGATCAGCTGCTCGACCTGCTGGCCGGCCTCCCACCGCGGCGGCGCGCCGCGGTCGTGCTGCGCCTCTACTGCGACCTCTCGGTGGAGGAGACCGCCGAGATCCTCGGCTGCTCGACCGGAACCGTGAAGAGCCAGACCGCGCGGGGGCTCGACACGCTCCGGTCACAGGCAGAGGCGGCCGCCCGTGATTAGCAACGGAGACAGGGACATGAACAAGCAACTGTTCGACGAGGCGATCGGGGAGGCGCCACCGTCCAGTGTGGACGTCGACACCGTGATCGCGCGCGGGCGCCGCGCGGTCCGCGTTCGCCGGGTGGCGAGCCCGGCGCTGGCGGCGGTCGCCGTCGTCGCGGTGGTGCTGTTCGGCGTGGCCGTGGTGGCGCAGTCCGACGGCGACGCGGACGGCTTCGTCCCGGCGAAGCCGCCGAGCAGCACCACGACGACGCCCACCAGCGAGTCGATATGCGCGGGCATGACCCCGACGGCACCGCCGCAGCCGGAGAAGCCCGCGGTGACCGAGAACCGGCTGACCGCCGTGCTGACCGACTCCGTTTCGGAGAGGCTGCCCGAGGGCGCGACCCTGGAGGCGAACCCTGACGCGAAGAACCGGGCCGGACAACGGCTCGGGCCGCTCGAGACCTACCACTGGTACTCCGAGCTGCGGGAAACCCCGGACACGTGCGTCGGCGGCGAGGACGAGTACATCTCGCGCGCGAGTGTGCGGTCGCCGAACGGCGTCGGCAACGTCTTCTTCCTGATCGCCCGGGCCGGCTCCGAGAACTACCTGGAGTGCGACAGTTCGACCGAGAACCCCGACCAGGATTCGTGCGACACGGAGACCACCCCGAACGGCGACGTGGTGATGACGACGGAGCTGGGCAGGGGACAGCAGTCCGCGTCGTATCGGGTGGACGTGCTGCGGGCCGACCAGACGTTCGTCCTCGCCGAGGTGTCGGACAAGGCCACGTCGAGCAAGTACCCCGGACCGCCCGACACGACGCAGATGCCGCTCACCCGCGAGCAGCTGAAGGAGATCGCGCTCGACCCCGCCCTGACGATGTACCCGAAGTAGCCCCCGTTCACCGAGCCAGGAAGTGCCAGCCGACCCACAGCCAGAGGGCGACCATCAGCAGCCGGCCCGCCTTGGTGGCCACCGCGATCGCCAGCAGGTCCCCGGCCGTCGGGCGGGCCGTGCGGCGCGCGTGCACATCGACGGCGATGGCGGCGAGCGCGAGCAGCACGAAGCCGGTGCCCAGCAACCAGGACAGCATCCCGTCACCTCCTACGGACGAGCAGCCAGCCGGCGGACAGCCACAGCGCCCAGCCTGCGACGCGCAGCGGGTAGATCTCCAGCACCGGGTCCATCAGCAGGCTGAACGACAGCTCGCCGAGGAACAGCGCGGCCAGCTCCCACACCGTGAAGCAGACCGCCCAGACCAGCCACGCCCGGTGGCCGGGGGTGACCGGGGCGGTCGGCCCGCGCGGGCGGCGGAGCACGGCCACCGCGACCAGCGTGGCCACGCCGGGCACCAGGACGGCGATCAGCGCGGGGATGCTGTGGCTGGTGAAGGTGGCACCGAGCGCCGCGTACGCCGCCCCGGCAAGAAGTAGCCAGGGTCGCATACCCCCATTGTTTCGGGAGCGCGGCCGAACGGGCAGGATCGCTTCCATGAGCACACCCTCTCCGCTGCACGAGGTGCACGCCGCGCTCGGGGCCTCCTTCACCGACTTCGCCGGGTGGTCGATGCCGCTCCGCTACGGGAGCGAGCTGGCCGAGCACAAGGCGGTGCGCGAGGCAGCCGGCCTGTTCGACCTGTCGCACATGGGCGAGATCGAGCTCACCGGCCCGGAGGCGGCGCGGGCGCTGGACTACGCCCTGGTCGGCAACCTGTCCGGGGTGAAGGTGGGCCGCGCCCGGTACACGATGATGTGCGACGCCGACGGCGGCGTGCTCGACGACCTCGTGGTGTACCGGATCGGCGAGGACCACTTCATGGTGGTGGCCAACGCGTCGAACTCGGCGGTCGTGGCCGCGGAGCTGCGCACCCGCGCCGAGGGCTTCACGGTCGAGGTGGCGGACCGCTCGCGGGACTGCGCGCTGATCGCGGCGCAGGGGCCGCGATCGGCCGGGATCATCGGGCAGGTGTGCGACGCGGACCTCGACGCGCTGAAGTACTACGCCTCGACGCCGACGCGGATCGCTGGGCATGACGTGCTCCTCGCTCGGACCGGCTACACCGGTGAGGACGGTTTCGAGGTCTACGCGGAGTCGCCGCACGCGGCGGACGTGTGGCAGGCGCTGACCGCCGCGGGCGGGTCCGACCTGTCGCCGGCCGGCCTGGCGAGCCGCGACACGCTGCGACTCGAGGCGGGCATGCCGCTGTACGGCAACGAGCTCACGGTCGAGATGAGCCCGTTCGACGCCGGCCTGGGTCGGGTGGTGAAGTTCGAGAAGTCGGCGGACTTCGTCGGCCGGGCCGCGCTGGAACAGCGCAGCAAGGTCGAGGCGGCGTCGACGCTCGTCGGCCTGATCGGCGAGGGCCGGCGCGCACCGCGGCACGACTACCCGGTCGTGGACGGCGAGACCCCGGTGGGCACCGTGACGAGTGGCGCACTGTCCCCGACACTGGGCCACCCGATCGCGATGGCCTACGTGCCGCCCGCGCTGTCGCAGCCGGGCACGAAGCTGGCGGTCGACGTGCGCGGCAAGGCCTCGCCGGTCGAGGTCGTCAAGCTGCCGTTCTACAAGCGCTGAGGCACGTTTGGCCCACCCCACAGAACCTCAGGGGACCGTGACGTAACCCAGCCACCCACCACGCGCCCTTCCGCACTATCCGCTGGGTCGCAACCAACACTTTGAATTCCGGGGAGGCGGTTCAGAAGCCCTCGCCCTCGACGACGACCGCGCGCATGGGGTCGGCGAGGTGCATGGTGGCGGCGGGACGGGCGAGCGCGGTCCGACGGTGGACCGAGTGCTCGCTGCCGCCGTAGAACCACACGTCGTCGACCCATAACCCGTCGAGCGGGACGACGTGTGGCCGCCCGTCGGCACGGACGGTGGCGAGCCAGTAGGCGGTGGCCTGCTCGAGCTCCCGCCGCACGGCGGCCCAGCCGAGCGGCTTCTTCGGTGTGCCGTAGCCGGCAGGCAGGTCGAGCAGTTCGACGGTCGGCGTCATGGCGACACCGAACCACCGACCCCTGACAAATCTCGGGAACGCTAGGCGGCGCCCGCGCTCCTCGCCGTCGTGACGGCCTTCTCCAGCTCGTCACGGCTCATCTTGGAGCGGCCCTTGATGTCGAGGTCGCGGGCCAGCTTGTCGAGGTCGGCCTTCGACAGACCGGACAGGTTCTCCGACGAGGACGACGACGAGGACTCGGCGGGCGTGTCGCGGCGCTTCTTGCGGCCCTCGACGCTCTTGGAGAGCGCCTCGAACAGGTCCACCACCTTCGTCGGCTCCGACGGCGCCGTCTCGGCGACGATCTCCTTGCCCTCGCGCTTGTCCTCGATCAGCTTCTCGACCTGCTGGGTGTACGTGTCGTGGTAGTCCTCGGGCCGCCACTCGTCGGTCATCGAGTCGATCAGGCTGGTCGCCATCTCGATCTCCTTGCCGCGCGCGGTGGTGATCTCCGGCAGCGACTTGAGCTCCTTGGCCGGGTCGCGGATGTCCTCGGGGAACAGCAGCGTGTTCAGCACCAGCATCCCGTCACCGGCCCGCACGGCGGTCAGGTACTCCTTGCCGCGCATCACGAACGTCGCGATGCCGGCCCGGTTGGTCTTCTCCATGGCCTGGAGCAGCAGCGAGTAGGACTTGCCGTACTCGTCCTTGCTCGGTGCCAGCCAGTAGGTCTTCTGGAAGTGGACCGGGTCGATGTCGTCGAGCTCGACGAACGTGTTGATGTCGATCGTCCGCGAGCGCCCGGGCGCGATCGCGTCCAGCTCGTCCGGCTCGATGATCACGTACTCCCCGCCGCCGAGGTCGGCGCCCTTCACGATGTCGGAGAACGCCACCTCCTTGCCGGTCCGCTCGTTGACCCGCTTGTAGCGGATCCGGTCCGACGTCCCCCGCTCGAACTGCCGGAAGCTGATGGTGTGGTCCTCGGTCGCGCTGTACAGCTCGACCGGGATGGTCACCAGACCGAAGTTGATCGCTCCGCTCCAGATCGGTCTCGCCACTGCTACTGCCCTCCCCGCCGCCGTTCGTACCCGATCATCATGACCCCTTCGCCGAACGATGCACCAGTCCGGCATCTTTTTGGTTTGCGCCGCGAACGAGCTGGGTACCACCCGATTGCACGCCCAGGCGCGATTCTGAAGGAGCAGATCCATGGTCGACATGACGAGGCTGCCGGGACCTGTGTCGGAGACGTGGGACTGGCAGCGGTTGGGCGCCTGCCGGGGCAAGAACAGCGACATGTTCTTCCACCCGCGCGCCGAGCGTGGCCAGGCACGTGAGCAGCGCATCGCCCGTGCCAAGGAGATCTGCAAGGGGTGCCCGGTCATCGTCGAGTGCCGGCACCACGCACTGACCGTGTTCGAGCCGTACGGCATCTGGGGTGGCCTGGACGAGAGCGAGCGCCGGGCGGCGTACGCCCACCGCAAGCGCCGAGGGGAACACGTGGCCTAACCGGCCACCTCTACGGAGAGCCGGGCCGCGGCGTCGACCAGTCGGGGGTCGTCGAACAGCTCGGCGTCGTTGTGATCGGCGCCGGGTTGCTCGATGGACGTGACGGGTCCGCCCGCCACTCGCGCCACGGTCCGGCTCTGCTCTGCTGGTACGACCGAGTCCGCCGACCCGTAGACCACGACGGTCGGCACGCGCACGTCGCGGATCCGCTCCGCGAGGGGGTAGCGGTCCTTCAACAGCAGCCTGACCGGCAGGAACGGGTAATGCTCGCCCGCCACGTCGGCCAGCTCGGTGAACGGTGAGCGCAGCATCAGCCCGCCCGGCGGGTGCTCCGCGGCGAGCTCGGTGACGACCGCGCAGCCGAGGCTCTCCCCGAAGTAGACCAGCCGCTCCTGCGGCACCCCCAGCTCGTCCACCAGGTACGACCGCGCCGCGCGCACGTCCAGCGCCAGCCCGTCCTCGGTCGGGTCGCCGGGGTTGCCGCCGTAGCCGCGGTAGTCGAACAGCAGCACGGACATCCCGCGCGCCGCGAGCGCCGCGGCCAGCGGTGCCCGCAGCGCCCGGTCGCCCGCGTTGCCGTGCGCGAGCAGCACCGTCACGCCGAGGTCGCGGCCGGTCGCCGGCACGTACCAGGCGCCCAGCTCCAGCCCGTCGGCCGTCTCCAGCCGCACGTCGCGGGCGCCGGGCAGGACCGTGTCGGCGCGGGGCACCGGGTCCGTCGAGGGCAGGTAGATCAGTGAGCGCTGGAAGACGTAGGCGAGCGTCAACACGACCAGGACGAGCGCCACCACCGCGGCGAGCACCTGCAGCACCCGTCGAGTGTGACGTATCGGCCCGCGGCGGCCCATCGACTCGTCCATCGCTCGCAAACATTAGGGTTGTCCAGTGCTAACCATGCAGGACGCCTTGCTCGCGCTGACCCGATACTGGACCGACCGCGGCTGCATGATCGTGCAGCCGTTCAACACCGAGGTCGGTGCCGGCACCCTCAACCCGGCGACCATCCTGCGCGTGCTTGGTCCGGAGCCGTGGCGGGTGGCCTACGTCGAGCCGAGCGTGCGGCCCGACGACTCCCGGTACGGCGAGAACCCGAACCGGCTGCAGACGCACACCCAGTTCCAGGTCATCCTCAAGCCGGACCCGGGCGACCCGCAGGAGCAGTACCTGGCGAGCCTCGAGGCGCTGGGCGTCGACATCCACGCCCACGACATCCGGTTCGTGGAGGACAACTGGGCCAACCCGGCGACCGGCTCCTGGGGGCTGGGCTGGGAGGTCTGGCTGGACGGGCTGGAGATCACCCAGTTCACCTACTTCCAGCAGGCCGGCGCGATGACCGTCGACCCGGTGTCGGTGGAGATCACCTACGGCGTCGAGCGCATCATCATGGCGCTGCAGAACGTTAGCCACTTCAAGGACATCGCCTACGCGCCGGGCATCTCCTACGGCGAGGCGTTCGGCCAGGCCGAGTACGAGATGAGCCGGTTCTACCTCGACGACGCTGACGTCGACACCCAGCGCCGGCTGTTCGACGACTACGCCGCCGAGGCGCGCCGGATGCTCGACGCGCGACTGCCGGTGCCCGCGCACGTACACGTGCTGAAGTGCTCGCACACGTTCAACGTGCTGGACGCGCGCGGCGCGATCAGCACGACCGAGCGGGCGCGTGCGTTCGCCAGGATGCGTGGCTTCGCGCGCGAGGTGTCGGCACTCTGGGCGGCGCGGCGCGAGGAGCTCGGCCACCCGCTGGGCCTGAGCCCCGTGCTGGACCCGGCACCGGCGCCCACGTCATTCGCCGAGGTGTCCGCCCCGGCGCCGCTGCTGTTCGAGATCGGCACCGAGGAGCTGCCCGCCGGCGAGGTCGGCAGGACCGCCCGCGCGGTGCGGGAGGCGCTCGCCGACAAGCTCGCCGCCACCCGGTTGGCGCACGGCCAGGTCGAGGTCCACGCGACCCCGCGACGGCTGGTGGCGCTGGTCCCGGACGTGGCGCCGGCCGAGCCGGACGCGGAGCGGTTCGTGCGCGGCCCGCGGACCACGGCCGCCTTCGACGCCGCCGGCGAGCCGACCAAGGCCGCGCAGGGCTTCGCGCGCGGGCAGGGTGTCGAGGTGTCCGCGCTGGAGCGGGTCGAGGTGGACGGCGTCGAGCACGTCGGCGTGACGAAGACCGACGTGGGCCGCGGCGCCCTCGAGGTGCTCAGCGGCGTACTCGGCGGGCTCGTCGCGGAGCTGCGGGCGGACAAGAACATGCGGTGGAACGACCCGAAACTTTCGTTCAGCCGGCCGGTGCGCTGGCTGGTCGCGCTGCTCGGGACCGAGCTCGTGCCGGTCGCGGTGTCGGCCCTGTCGGCCGGCCGGACCACCCGGGTGCACCGGACCGCGGCGGAGCCGCTCGTCGAGGTGCCGTCGGCGTCGGGGTACCTGGAGTTCCTGTCCGGGCACGGGATCACGGCGGCCATCGCCGACCGGCGCGCGGTGATCGTCGGCGCGGCGCAGAAGCTGGCCGAGTCGGTCGGCGGGACGATCGACCTCGAGGGCGAGGCGGCGCTGCTCGACGAGATCACGAACCTGGTGGAGGAGCCGAACGCGATCCTGGGCGGGTTCGCGGAGTCCTACCTCGAGCTGCCGCAGGAGATCCTGACGACCGTGATGCGCAAGCACCAGCGGTACCTGCCGGTGCGGTCGGCGTCTGGGGAGCTGCTGGCGCACTTCGTGGCGGTGGCGAACGGTGCGTGCGACGCGGACGCGGTGCGGGCCGGCAACGAGGGCGTGCTGCGCGCGCGGTACGAGGATGCGAGCTTCTTCTGGCGGGCGGACCTGAAGGTGGCGCCGGCGGCGATGAAGGCGGAGCTGGCGCGGTTGGCGTTCGAGGAGCGCCTTGGCTCGATGGCCGACCGGGCGAACCGGATCGCGGCGGTCGCGGCCGACCTCGGTTCGACGCTGTCCGCCGCGGACCGGGAGACGCTGTCGCGGGCGGCGGCGCTCGCGAAGTTCGACCTCGGCTCGCAGATGGTGGTCGAGCTGACCAGCTTGGCCGGCGTGATGGCGCGGGAGTACGCGCTGCGGGCGGGGGAGCCGCAGGCGGTCGCGCAGGCGCTGTACGACATGGAGCGCCCGCGGTCGGCGGCCGACCTGCCGCCCACGTCGCTGCCGGGCGCGGTGCTGGCACTGGCGGACCGGTTCGACATGCTGATCGGCCTGTTCGCGGTCGGCGCGGCGCCGACCGGCAGCTCGGACCCGTTCGGCCTGCGGCGAGCCGCGGCCGGGGTGATCTCGATCCTGCGGGCGCACCCGTCGCTGCGGTCGATCACGCTCGCGCAGGGCCTGTCGGCGGCCGTGGCACACGTGCGGGCTCAGGGCATCGAGATCTCGGCGGCGGTGCCGGACGAGGTGGCCGAGTTCGTGACGCGCCGGTTCGAACAGCAGCTGCTCGACGCGGGGCACGACCACCGGCACGTGGCGGCTGTGGTGGCGCTGCCCCCGGCCACCGCGGACGAGACGCTGGCGGAGATCGAGCAGCGGGTGGGCGACGCCGACTTCGCCACGCTGGTGGCGGCTTTGCAGCGGGTGCGCCGGATCGTGCCGGCGGAGACGCAGGCGAGCTACGAGCCGGCCCGGCTGACCGAGCCGGCGGAGAGTGCGCTGCACCAGGCGCTGGTGAAGGTGAGCGAGTCGCTGGGCGCTGGGCCGCACTCGCTGTCGGACTTCGTCGCCTCGGCGACGGGCCTGACGGCTCCGATCAACACGTTCTTCGAGGACATCCTCGTGATGGCGGACGATCCGGAGGTGCGGGCCGCGCGCCTGGGACTGCTGGCCACGATCCGGGACCTGGCCGCGCCGGTCCTCGACTGGCAGGAACTGGGTACCAGCTTCGCGACGGAGTGAGGACGGGCCCGGCGGCTAGAGGAGGACTACTTCCCGTGCGCCGTCCGGGCCCTTGACTATCAGCTGCTCCCGGTTCTCCCGGACGGCGCGGTAGACGAAGTCGCCGTAGCCGATGAGACGGCGCAGGGCCTCGGTGAGGGTCACGCCCTCTCGCTCGATGACGTGCTCCAGAGCGGTGACAGTGTCCGGAGATACCGCCACGTTGATCCGCTTCGGCTCCGCGCGCTGGCTCTGCGTGGACTCGGCTCCTGCGCTCTTAGCCGACATGATCACATCCCGTGATGGTAGGTAGGGGCCAAACGGGTTAAGTGTATGTGCCGTCCTGGCGCAAGTGCAACACGGGAACTACACGTAATCGACACTTACGGACTGTTGTCCCAGTGTCGACACCGCGTTATCCTCGTAACTTGGCGCCGAGGAGGGCGACACGCAAATGCCAGACACTAGCTCCGCTCCGTACCGCGCACATCCGGTTACCTGGCGCATGCACGGCGACCTCGCCGACCCGTGCCCGGCCCGTCCCCGTCCGGACGTACAGCTGATAGTGAGCGGCATCGAACCGATAGACGACACCTGGTTCGACGCGGCCGACGGTCCTGTCGACACTCCGCTGTATCTGCTCATCCCGGTGCAGCGCTGAGGCGCGTGCCCGGGGTCAGCGCGATGAGGGTTTGAGGGCGCTCCACGCGGCGATCGTCGTCCCGACCACCAGGACGGAGCCGACCCCGACGAGCAGCACCGTGTCGAGGATGTAGTCCGTGCGCTGCTCGTCGTCGGGTATCCGGGGGTTGGTCGGCGAGCCGTAGGTGATGTTCTGCGGCTCGAACTCGTCCAACATGTCGACGCCGAACCAGATGAGCGCGCCGCCGCCGCCGAGAAGGACCAGGCACAGGACCGTCGCGGCCACGGCGCCGAGTGACTTCCCAACCCGCCGCGGAATCGGCATCGGAGCTCCTGTCGGTGCGTGGCGTCGACCGCCTCACACCTTAGGAGCCCTCGTCGGGAGGGCTCCCGGAGCCGCCGCGCCGGCGCGACCGACGGGTCTGGTAGTCACGCCCTGGGTTGATGTTCGCGCCCACGCCGAAGTACGCGCCCACGATCGTCGCGGCCGCGCCGAGCAGGATCGGCAGCGTGATCCGCGCGAGCTCGGTGGCGAACGACGAGCTGATCGCCTGCACCCACAGGCCCAGCACGAGCGCCAGGATCGTCAGCAGGATCAGCAGGCCGACCCCGATCAGCACCCACGTCTGCATGCGCAGGTAGTGCCGGCGTGCGGCGGTCTTCGCCTCGATCTCCGCATGCTGCGCCTTCAGCTCGAGCTCGCGGCCGCGCGCGATCAGCTCTCGGTTGCCAGGCACGGCGCGGTCGACCCAGGTGCCGTCCTCCTCGACCACGCCGGCGGGTGGCCTGCGAAACCGGCGTAACAGACGCGCCGGGTCGGGTGCCGGGCTCATGACGAGTCCGGCAGTGGCAGGAGCGCGATGAGCGGCTTGTCGACGGGCTGGTCGACGCAGTCTTCGAACCAGGTGACCTCCACCCGCGCCTCGCCCTCGACGCCGCGGCCGGTGATCGGCTCGGGACGCTGGCTCGCTGCCGGGCTGGTGTCCTGCATGATTCGCCGTTCCTTAGGTGTGGGCCGGCGATGCGATGGCGCCGCCGGAAGCGGGACCGGAGCGGGGTGTTCGCCATGCGAACGTCACTCTATAGAGCAGAATAACCCCAGAGCGCCACATAAACAACGGCTATCGTGTGGGTAGTACGTGTTGCATCCCTGTATTGCACGTGTCAAACTTGGTGAGCTGCCTAGTGGCGGCGGACAGCCAGCCAACGGAGGCGTGTCCGGGGCGGGATCACAGCAGGGCCGATCAGTCGTCAGGAAGTGCTCGCTATGCGCACAGATCAGGATGTGGTCATGTCGGGTAACCGCCCGGACGTCGAAGCCGTACAGCAGAGCCGCCCTCGCACGGAACCCAAGCGGATCAACGTGGCCATCTCACCGGAGATGGTCCGCGCGTTGGAGAACGTGATCGAGAACGAGGGCGTGACGCTCACCGAGGCGCTGCGGCGCCTGGTGGGCTATGGGGACTTCGTCTACCGCGCAGTCAAGGAAGGTGGTGAGCAGCTGACCGTCACGGGTCCCGATGGCACCAGAGAAGTCGTCCTGCTCTAGGAACGGCGCGTCGGCGTCCTGCGGCGCGGCGCCCGGCCGGCCGGTTGGGTCGGCGTCGGGAGCTCCGGTGCGGGCGGGACGTGTCGGCTCGCCGGCTCGGCGGTGATCGTGAGGTCCTCGCCGTGGTGGGTCACGGACAGCTCCGGTCCATCTAGCAACACGTAGTTCGCTTCGTCCTGGTTGATCTCCACAGCGAAGCGGCTGTCCCGGTAGGTCATCCGGAAAGCCAGTCGGGTGATCGCCCGGGGCAGCCGCGGGGCGAAGCTCAGCCGGCGGTTGTGGTCGCGCATGCCGCCGAACCCGGCGACCGCGACGACCCACGAGCCGGCCAGCGAGGCGATGTGCAACCCGTTGCGCACGTTGTGGTGCAGGTCGTGCAGGTCGGTGAACGCCGCCTCGGCGAAGTAGTCGTACGCCAGGTCCAGGTGCCCCACCTCCGCCGCGAGCACCGCCTGCGGGCACGCGGACAGCGATGAGTCCCGCACCGTCCGCGGCTCGTAGTAGGCCACGTTGCGCGCCTTCTGCTCTGCGGTGAACGCGTCGCCGCGCAGGTACATCGCCATGACCAGGTCGGCCTGCTTGACCACCTGCTTGCGGTACAGGTCGAAGTACGGGTAGTTCAGCAGCAGGGGATAGTGCGCGTCGGGGGTGTTCTCGAAGTCCCACTCGGCGTGCTCGGTGAACCGCTCCGACTGCGGGTGCACCTCGAGTACCTCGTCGTAGGGCACGACCATGTTGTCCGCGGCGTTGCGCCAGGCCTTCGTCTCCTCCTCGGTGACGCCGAGCATCGCGGCCGCCTCGGGCTGGCGCGCGCAGATGTCGCTGGCCTCGCGCAGGTTCCGCTGCGCCATCAGGTTCGTGTAGACGTTGTTGTCCACCACGGCCGTGTACTCGTCCGGCCCGGTGACGCCGTCGATGCGGAAGCCGCCGTGCACGTCGTGGTGGCCCAGCGAGGACCACAGCCGGGCGGTCTCGACGAGCAGGTCGACGGCGTGGTCGCGCTCGAAGTCGGTGTCCTCGGTCGCGGCGAGGTAGCGGACCGCGGCGTCGGCGACGTCCGCGGAGACGTGGAACGCCCCGGTGCCGGCCGGCCAGTACGCCGAGCACTCGGCGCCGTTGATCGAGCGCCAGGGGAACGCGGCGCCGTCCAGCCCGAGCGCCTCCGCCCGGTCCCGCGCCTTGTCCAATGTGGAGTGTCGCCAGCGCAGCGCGTCGCGGGCGGCCTCGGGCATCGTGTAGGTGAGCACCGGCAGCACGAACGTCTCGGAGTCCCAGAACGAGTGCCCGTCGTAGCCGGGGCCGGTCAGGCCCTTGGCCGGGATCGCCCGGCTCTCGCCGCGGGCCCCGGCCTGCAGCACGTGGAACAGCGCGAACCGGACCGCCTGCTGCAGCTCGTCGTCGCCGTCGATCTCGACGTCCGCGGTGGCCCAGAAGTCGTCGAGGAACCGCCGCTGCTCGGTGAGCAGCCCGCTCCAGCCGGTCTGCATCGCGCCGGAGAGCGCGGCGTGGACCTGCGCGCGCAGCGCCGGCGCGGACCGGCGGGCCGACCAGCCGTAGCCGAGGTACTTGGTGACGCGCAGGGTCGAGCCCGCCGGCACGTCGACCGCGGCGGTGAGCCGGGCGAGGTCGTCCTCGGCGTGGATCTCGCAGCGCAGCCCGTTGTCGGTCTCCAGCTCGTGGTTCATCGCCGCGGCCAGGCGCAGCCCCGATTGCCCGGTGCGGTGCACGAGCACGGCGTGATAGTCCTGGGCCGCGACCTCCTCGGCGACCAGCGGCGCGGACAGGGTGGCGGCGACCCGGGGGTCCTTGCTGTGTGCCTCGACCGGCTCGTTGGCGAGCAGGTCGGACTGCACGACCAGCTGCACGTCGCCGTCCATCGGCTCGACCTCGAAGCGGATCGCGGCGACCGCGCGCTGGGTGAACGACACCAGCCGCTCGGTGCGCACCCGGACCCGGCGACCGGTCGGCGACTCCCACACGGTGTCGCGGCGCAGCGTCCCGGTGCGGAAGTCCAGCACCCGGTGGTGCTCGACGGCGCGGCCGTAGCGCATGTCGAGCGGCTCGTCCTGGACGAGCAGTCGGATGATCTTGCCGTCGGTGACGTTGACGACCGTCTGGCCGTCCTCCGGGTAGCCGTAGCCGGCCTCGGCGTAGGGCAGCGGGTGCTGCTCGTAGAAGCCGTTGAGGTAGGTGCCGGGCAGGCCGCGCGGCTCGCCCTCCTCGAGGGTGCCGCGCAGCCCGATGTGGCCGTTGGAGAGCGCGAAGATCGACTCGGTCCTCTCGAGCGCGTCGAGGTCGAGGGTGTTCCAGCGCAGCTCCCACGGGGAGACCTGGAAGCCGTGGTTCATGCACCCGCCCCTTCGTCCAGCAGCTCGGCGAGGTCGGTGACCACGACGTCCGCGCCGTGGGCCGCCAGCGCATCGGCCTGCCCGACCCGGTCGACGCCGACGACGTAGCCGAAGCCGCCGGTCTTGCCGGCCTGCACGCCGGACAGGGCGTCCTCGAACACCGCCGCGTGCTCCTTGTCGACGCCCAACGCCTCGGCGCCGGCGAGGAACGAGTCCGGCGCCGGCTTGCCGCGCATGCCCCGCTCGGCGATCACGACGCCGTCGATGCGGGCCTCGACGTAGTCGGTCAGCTCGGCGGCCTCCAGCACGGCCGCGCCGTTGGCCGACGAGGTGACGACGGCGATCTTGATGCCGGCCGCCCGGGCGGCCTCGAGGTAGCGCACGGAGCCGGGGTAGGGGTTGACCCCGCGCTCGGCGATGATCTGCTGGACGCGCTCGTTCTTCCGGTTGCCGACCCCGTGCACGGTCTCCGCGGCCGTGGGGTCGTCGGGCGCCCCCTCGGGCAGCACGATCTCGCGCGCGGCGAGGAAGGCACGCACCCCGTCGAACCGGGGCCGGCCGTCGACGTAGTTGTTGTAGTCCGACTCGGAGAAGGGTTCGAACCCCGCGCCGTCGCGGGCACGCAGCAGCGCGTCGAAGGTCTCCTTCCACGCGGCCCGGTGCAGCTCAGCGGTACCGGTGAGCACCCCGTCGAGGTCGAAGAGGCAGGCCGTCACGTGGTCTGGCAAGCCGATCACAGGGGCACGCTACCCGAGCGAGCCCGATCCGGCGGCACGTGCGGGTACCGCGGAATCGAGCACAGACGGCGCCGACGGGCTGTCGGTCAGGTCGGGGTTGGAAGGTCAGCCCGTGCTCTCGCGACCGTAGCCGCCGCCGCCCGGGGTCACGATCTCCAGGACGTCGCCCGGCTCGAGGTCGGCGCTGTCGCAGCCGGACAGCTCCCGAACCTCCCCACTCGCCCGCAGGATCCGGTTGCGGCCGAGTGCGCCGGGGGAGCCGCCCGCCATGCCGTACGGCGGCACCCGTCGGTGACCGGACAACGTCGACACGGTCATCGGCTCGCGGAAGCGGATCCGGCGGACCGCGCCCTCACCGCCGGGCCACCGGCCCCCGCCGCCGCTGCCCGCGCGCACCGCGAACTCGTCCAGGAACACCGGGAAGCGCCACTCCAGCACCTCCGGGTCGGTCAGCCGCGAGTTCGTCATGTGGGTCTGCACCACCGACGCGCCGGGGAACCCGTTGCCCGCACCGGAACCCGAGCCGACCGTCTCGTAGTACTGGTACTCGTCGTTGCCGAACGTGACGTTGTTCATCGTGCCCGAGCCCTCCGCCAGCACGCCCAGCGCCGCGTACAGCGCGCCGGTGATCGCCTGCGATGTCTCCACGTTGCCCGCGACCACGGCCGCCGGGAACTCCGGCGCCAGCATCGAGCCCGGCGGGATGACCATCCGCAGCGGCCGCAGGCAGCCGTCGTTGAGCGGGATCTCGTCGGCCACCAGCGTGCGGAAGACGTACAGCACGGCCGCGGTCGCCACCGAGGTCGGGGCGTTGAAGTTCGTGCCCAGCTGCGCGGAGGTGCCGGTGAAGTCGATGACCGCCGAGCGGGCGGCGCGGTCGACCTCGATGCGGACGGCGATCACCGCGCCGGAGTCCATCTCGTAGCGGTACTCGCCGTCGTCCAGGGCGTCGATGACCCGGCGGACCGCCTCCTCGGCGTTGTCCTGCACGTGGCGCATGTACGCGCCGACGACGTCCAGTCCGAAGTGGTCGATCATCTTGCCGACCTCGGCCACGCCCTTGTGGTTCGCGGCGATCTTGGCGCGCAGGTCGGTGAGGTTGGTCTGCGGGTCGCGGGACGGGTACCGCGCCGAGGACAGGTGCTCGAGCGTCTCCGCCTCGCGCAGCCGGCCGTCCTCGACCAGCAGCCAGTTGTCGAAAAGCACGCCCTCCTCGTGCACGTCCCGGCTCGTCGCCGGCATCGAGCCCGGGGTGATGCCGCCGATCTCCGCGTGGTGGCCGCGGGAGGCCACGAAGAACAGCAGGTCCTCGCCGGAGAACACCGGCGTCACCACGGTCACGTCCGGCAGATGGGTGCCGCCGTGGTACGGGTCGTTGACGGCGTACACCGAACCGGGGCGCATGTCCGCGCCCGCGCGCCGAACCACCTCCTGGACGCTCGTGCCCATCGATCCCAGGTGGACGGGGATGTGCGGCGCGTTCGCGATCAGGTTGCCCTCGGCGTCGAACAGCGCGCACGAGAAGTCCAGTCGCTCGCGGATGTTCACCGACTGGGCGGTCGACTCGAGCGCGGTGCCCATCTGCTCGGCGATCGACATGAACAGGTTGTTGAAGATCTCCAGCAGCACCGGGTCCGCGCGCTTGGCGTCCACATCGGACTCATCGGCCATGGCGGCCTCGCGACTCACCAGGAGGTGGCCCGACTCGGTGAGCGAGGTCCGCCAGCCCGGCTCGACGACGGTCGTCGCGTTGGCCTCCGCGATGATCGCCGGGCCGGTGACCGACTCGCCGGGGCGCATCCGTTCCCGTTGGTACAGCGGGGCTTGCCGCCACTCGCCGCCGGAGTAGAGCTCGACGCTGCCGGGCTCGGCCGGCTCGGCGGCGATCGCCGCGTGCGAGAGGTCGGGCTGCTCGGTCAGGCCCGTCGCCTCGACCGACACCGCCTCGACGATCAGCGGGCGGTCCATGAGGAACGAGTACGTGCGCCGGTAGCCGGTCTCGAACTCCGTCGTCATGTCCGCGAGCCCGGCCAGCTCGACCTGCACGGTCGTGTCCGTGCCGTCGTAGCGCAGGTGCGCGCGGCGGGTGACCCGGACGCGGTCGGCCGGCACGCCCTCGTCGCGCAGCTCCGCGGTCGAGGTCGCCGTCAGCTCCTCGGCGACCTCGGCCAGCCGCGGCATGGTGTCCTCGTCGAGCTGGGCGATCACGGACTGCTCGCGCATCGCGGTCGTGTCCGCCAGGCCGATGCCGAGCGCGGACAGGACGCCGGCCATCGGCGGCACCAGCACCGTGCGGATCCCGAGCGAGTCGGCGACCGCGCACGCGTGCTGCCCGCCCGCGCCGCCGAAGGTCGTCAGCACGTACTCGGTGACGTCGTGGCCCTTCTCGACGGAGATCCGCTTGACCGCGTTCGCCATGTTCGCCACCGCGATCCGCAGGAACCCCTCGGCCACCTGTTCGGGCGCGCGCCCGTCACCGATCTGTTCGGTCAGCTCGCCGAACTTCGAGCGGACGATCCGCGCGTCCAGCGGTTCGTCGCCGTCCGGCCCGAACACGTGCGGGAAGTGCGCGGGCTGGACGCGGCCCAGCATCACGTTGGCGTCGGTGACGGTCAGCGGGCCGCCCCCGCGGTAGCAGGCCGGGCCGGGGTTCGCCCCGGCCGAGTCCGGGCCGACCCGGTAGCGGCTGCCGTCGAAGTGCAGGATCGACCCGCCGCCGGCGGCGACCGTGTGGATGGCGAGCATCGGCGCTCGCAGCCGCACGCCGGCGACCTGTGTGTGGAAGACGCGCTCGTAGTCGCCGGCGAAGTGGGACACGTCGGTCGACGTGCCGCCCATGTCGAAGCCGATGACCTTGTCGAAGCCGGCGAGCTGGGACATCCGTGCCATGCCGACGATGCCGCCCGCCGGGCCGGACAGGATCGCGTCCTTGCCGCGGAAGTGGCCGGCCTCCGCGAGCCCGCCGTTGGACTGCATGAACATCAGCGGCACGCCGGAGAGCTGGCCGGCGACCGCGTCGACGTAGCGGTGCAGGACGGGGGAGAGGTAGGCGTCGACGACCGTCGTGTCGCCGCGGGGGACCAGCTTCATCAGGGGGCTGACCTCGCTGGACAGCGAGACCTGGGGGAAGCCGAGCGCCGCGGCGAGCTTGCCGGCGGCCTCCTCGTGGGCGGAGTGGAGATGGCTGTGCAGGAAGACGACCGCGAGGGCCTCGATCCCGTCGGCACGGGCCCGGTCGAGGTCGGCCCGCAGGGCGTCGAGGTCGGGCGGGCGGACGACGGTGCCGTCGGCCTGGATGCGTTCGTCGACCTCGATGACGCGCTCGTAGAGCAGCTCGGGCAGCTCGATGTGCTGGGCGAAGATCTTGGGCCGGTTCTGGTAGGCGATGCGCAGCGCGTCGCGAAAGCCCTTGGTGATGACCAGGGCGGTGCGCTCGCCGCCGCGGGTGAGCAGCGCGTTGGTGGCGACGGTGGTGCCCATGCGGACCTGGTCGACGTCCTTGGTCGGGACGTCGTCGTGCTCGGTCAGCCCCAGCAGCTTGCGGATGCCGGCGACCGCGGCGTCGGCGTAGCGGGTCGGGTTGTCGGAGAGGAGCTTGTGGGTGGTCAGCGTTCCGTCGGGACCGAGCGCCACGATGTCGGTGAACGTGCCGCCGCGGTCAACCCAGAACTGCCAACCGGTCATCCCTCCAGTGTCCCGTAGGTGAGCCGCGGGAGCATGCGGCCTTCGATCGCCACGGACGGCGCCTCGCCGGTGCGCTTGGCGCCCATGGCCAGGTAGAAGGCCTCGGCGTGCGGGTCGGAGTCGATGGTGAACCGCTCGAAGCCCAGCCCGACCGAGGCCTCGACGGCGTGTCGCCAGAGCGCGCGGCCGACCCCGGTGCCGATGTGCGTCGGGTCGACGAACAGGTGCCCCAGCTCGCCGGTCGGTGGTTCTCCGGCGAGGGTGTAGAACCCCGCGACGTCCCCCGTCACCTCGGCCACGACGGTCCGGTAGGCGAGCACGTGATGCCCGGAGAGGTACATGACCCGCCGGCTGGCCGCGAGGAAGTCGGTGTCGTACCCCCAGTGCGCCTTGGATCGCATGGCGAGCTCGTTGATCAGATCGGCTTCGTCGAACCGAGCGAGGCGGAGCTGCATGCCCGCGAGCCTACGTGCGGTGTGGTCACCCGTCCGGCGGTGTCGGCGCGCTCGCGCCGGTACGCAGCATGGAAGGTTGAACCGGAGCCGGTGAGGGTGGTGTCGGCGGGGTGGCACGTCGAAGGCGCCGGCGCGGCGCGTCCGCGCCGTTCCGGGCCTGGGGGCTCGTGCTGTCGCTCGTCCTCGGCTATGCCTTGTGGCAGGGGCAGTGGGCCGCCGCCGGGTGGGTCGCCCTCACACTCTCGTTCTACCTGCTCCTGGTGCGGCACACGAGGTGCCGGGTCGAGACCCGCCAACATCGACCGTGTCCCTTGGGTGCGCGCGGTTTCCTGGGCAGCTGTGGCCATCACCTCGGGCTCAAGCGCGGACTGCCGAGGGTGGTGCGGCGCGGCTCGTTCGGACTGCCCGCGTTCATGTGGCCGCGGGTCGATCTCGCGCCACCGGTGGTGCGGGCGGCCGCGTCGCCGGCGAGCGGTTGGCAGGAGGCGGGAGCGCCGAGGGGCTCGTCCGCGGAGCCGCCCGCACGGGGAGCTTGGCGCGACTCCGCCATGTTGTGGCTTGCTGTCGCCGGTGTGTTGGTTGCCCTCGCGAGCTTTCTCCGGGACCTCGTCGCCGGGTGAGGCTCTCAGTCGACGCCCAGGTGGGTGCGTAGGACCGACTGGAACGTCTTGTCGAAGTCCTCGTAGCGGGATCGCAGCGCCTCACCCGGCCAGGCGGCGGGCAGGAGCGACTCCGGCAGCAGCGGGTCGGCGACGAAGTGGCGCAGTACGGCCGCCGCGAGGATGAAGCTCGCCGGCAGTGCCGGCGCCTCGTCGAGGGCGGTGTGCAGCTGGCGGGCCCGGGTCGCCCACGAGTCGAGGTTCCACAGGGTCGCGGCCAACGCCGCGGGGTCGTCGCCGGGGCGGCCGAGCAACAAGACGCAGTCGACCGCGAGCGGACGGGCCAGGTTCGCCGGGCGCAGCCACGTGCCCTCCCGCAGCTCGGCCAGCCGCAGCTCGGCCATCGTCTGGCGGAAGGCAGTGCGCTCGGCCGGCGGCCGGCGGTCCGCCCGGACCACGGCGATCTCCCACTCGCCGGACCAGGGACGGACCGCCGGGGCGCGGCTCGCGTCCTGCCGCGCCTGCCGGGACACGAGCCGTGCGGTCAGCTCGTAGTCGCCGTTCACGTGCACGAGGTCACCGGCCGCGACCATGCGCGACAGCGCCACCCGGATGGTGCCCTCGGCGATGTCGAACAGCTCGCCCACCCGCACCAGGCCGCGGGCCGGCAGCCGCGGCGGGTGCGCGCCGAGCAGCGTGCTGAGCACCGCCGACCGGGCGGTCAGCGGGCGGAGTCCGGAGATGTCGGGCATCGTGTCCTTACAAGCCTAGCATCACGTGTACGAGAAATGTAACATGACCGCCATGCCGGCAACCCACGACGTAACCAACCAGGTCCCCCCGCTCGTCGGGCACGACACGGCCGACGACCCGACCCTCCTCGACGGCCTGCGCCGCGAGGGCGCGGGCTGGGCCGAGGACGACCTGCACGCGCTCGGCAAGCTCGCCGGCAGCGCCGAGGCCCAGGAGTGGGGCCGCCTCGCCAACGAGCACGAGCCGGTCCTGCGCACACACGACCGCTACGGCAACCGGATCGACGAGGTCGAGTACCACCCCGCCTACCACGAGCTGATGACGGTCGCGGTCGAGCGCGGTCTGCACGCCGCCCCCTGGGCCGACGACCGCGAGGGCGCGCACGTGGCCCGCGCGGCGAAGCTCCAGCTGTGGAGCCAGGTCGAGGGCGGACACTCGTGCCCGATCTCGATGACCTACGCCGTGGTCCCCGCGCTGCGCCACAACCCCGAGCTCGCCGCGCGCTTCGAGCCGCTGCTCTCCGCGACCACCTACGACCCCGGCCTGCGCGTGCCGGAGACCAAGCGTGGGCTGACCGCCGGCATGTCGATGACCGAGAAGCAGGGCGGCTCGGACGTCCGCGCGAACACCACCCGCGCGGTCCCGCAGGACGACGGCAGCTACCTGCTGACCGGCCACAAGTGGTTCACCTCCGCGCCCATGTGCGACGTCTTCCTCGTGCTCGCGCAGGCACCCGGCGGCCTGTCCTGCTTCCTGCTCCCGCGCGTGCTGCCCGACGGCACCCGCAACCGGATGCACCTGCAGCGGCTCAAGGACAAGCTCGGCAACCGCTCGAACGCCTCCTCCGAGGTCGAGTACGACGAGGCCGTCGCGTGGCTCGTGGGGGAGGAGGGCCACGGTGTCCGCACGATCATCCAGATGGTCAACATGACCCGGCTGGACTGCGTGCTCGCCGGCTCCGCCGGGATGCGGGCGGGCCTGGTGCAGGCCGTGCACCACGCGACCCACCGGCAGGCGTTCGGCAGCTACCTCGTCGACACCCCGCTGATGGGCAACGTCCTCGCCGACCTCACGATCGAGTCCGAGGCGGCCACCACGCTCGCCATGCGGCTCGCCGGCGCCACCGACCGCGCCGCGGCCGGCGACGAGCAGGAGGCGGCCTTCCGCCGGCTCGGGCTCGCGGTGAGCAAGTACTGGGTGTGCAAGCGGGCGTCCACGCACGCCGCCGAGGCGCTGGAATGCCTGGGCGGCAACGGGTACGTGGAGGAGTCGGGCATGCCGCGGCTCTACCGGGAGGCGCCGCTCATCTCGATCTGGGAGGGTTCGGGCAACGTGGCCGCGCTCGACGTGCTGCGCGCCATGGTGTCGGGCACCGAGGCGTTCTTCGCCGAGGTCGATCGCTCCGCGGGCGCCGACCGCCGGCTGGACGGGTCGGTCGAGCGGCTCAAGGTGGAACTCAGCAGGCTGTCCGACCCGGTCGCCGCCCAGACCGCCGCGCGCCGGCTGGTCGAGCGGATGGCGTTGGTGCTGCAGGGATCCCTGCTCGTGCGGTACGGCCACCCGGCGGTCGCGGACGCCTTCTGCGCGTCCCGCCTCGGTGGCGACTGGGGCGTCGCGTTCGGCACCCTGCCGTCCGGAGTGGACACCGCCGCGATCGTCGAGCGCGCCCGGTTCAAGTGACGGGCCAGGCGGTTCGGACCGAGACCGAGGCCGGGGTCCGCTCGATCGTGCTGTGCCGGGCGGAGGAGTACAACACGATCACCCCGCAGCTGCGGGACGAGCTGGCGGCGGCGATCGACGAGGCGGACGCCGACCCGGCGGTGCGGGTGATGCTGCTGCGCGCGGAGGGGCCGGCCTTCTGCGCCGGGTACGGCCTGGACTGGTCGACCGACGCGCAGGCCGACGAGCGGACGTGGGACTCCGCGCGGGACTACCGGCTGCTGAGCTCCTTTGTGGACGTCTATCTGAAGCTCTGGTACGCGGCCAAGCCGACCGTCGCGGCGGTGCACGGCTGGTGCATCGCGGGTGGCACGGACCTGGTGCTGTGCGCGGACCTGATCGTGGCGGGGGAGGGTGCGACGTTCGGCTACCCGCCGGCGCGGGTCTGGGGCGTCCCGACGACGCCGATGTGGGTGTACCGCCTGGGCTTCGAGCAGACGAAGCGCTACCTGCTGACCGGCGACGAGATCCGCGCGCCCCGGGCGGCGGAGATCGGTCTGGTCTGCGAGTGCGTGCCGGACGCGGACCTGCTCGAGCACGCGACGGCGCTGGCCCGGCGGATGGCCATGCTGCCGGGCAACCAGCTGGAGATGCTGAAGCTCGCGTGCAACCAGACCGCGGAGAACATGGGCCTGCGCTCGGCGACGACGCTGGGCCGGCTGTTCGACGGCGTGGCGCGGCATACCCAGGAGGGCAGGGACTTCGTGGCCCGAGCCCAGGAGACGGGCTTTCGCCAGGCGGTCCGCGAACGGGACGACCCGTTCGGCGACTACGGCTCGCGCCCCCGCTGAAACGTCCCATTGGAACGTATAGCGCATGGGTGGGCTTGCGGCAAGACCCCGGTGGCGGCTCAGACTTCGTGCCCTGGAGGCGTCACACGAGGGGGAGTCCGATGCGGGTGTTGCTGTCGACGATCGGGTCGCGTGGGGACGTCCAGCCGCTGGTCGCGCTGGCGCTGCGGGTGCGCGAGCACGGCGCCGAGGTCCGCGTGTGCGCGCCGCCCGACTTCGGCGAGTGGATCGAGGGCCACGGGATCCCGTTCGTGCCGATCGGTCCGTCGCTGCGCGGGACCGCGAAGGCGGCACCGCCGCGGATGTCGTCCACGCCCGAGCAGCGGCGGCAGACGGTGGCCGGCACGGTGGCCGCCCAGTTCGAGACGCTCCCGGCGGCGGCGCGGGACTGCGACGTGATCGTGGCCGCCACGGCGCTGCAGCTCGCCGCGCGCTCGGTGGCCGAGCACCGGGGGATCCGCTACGTGTACGCGAGCTTCTGCCCGGCGGCCCTGCCGTCCCCGCACCACGCACCGCCGGTCCTGGCGATGCTGGGCGACACCCCCGCGGACGGGACGGTCGACAACCGCGAGCTCTGGGCCGCGGAGGCGCGGCGACAGAACGAGATCTGGCGTGAGCCGCTCGACGCGCACCGGGCGGACCTCGGCCTGGCCCCGGTCGACGACGTGTCCGCGCACGTGTTCACCGCCGCGCCGTGGCTCGCCGCCGACCCGACACTCGCGCCGTGGCCGCGGACGCCGGGCCTCGACGTGTTCCAGCCGGGTGCCTGGATCCTGCCGGACCACCGGCCGCTGCCGGCCGAGCTGACGAACTTCCTCGACGCCGGCGAACCGCCGGTGTACTTCGGCTTCGGCAGCAGCCGCGTGCCGGAGGGCCTCACCGAGACGATGGTGGCGACCGCCCGCGCCTTCGGCCGCCGGCTGGTCGCCTCCCGGGGCTGGGCCGAGCTCACGGTGGTGGACGACGAACCCGACTGCATCGCAGTCGGCGAGGTCAACCAGCAGGCGCTCTTCCGGCGGGTCGCGGCCGTCGTGCACCACGGCGGCGCGGGCACCACCACCGCGGCGGCCCGGGCCGGGGCGCCACAGGTCGTCGTGCCCCAGCACTACGACCAGCACTTCTTCGCCCAGCGGGTCCGCGACCTCGGGATCGGCGCCGCGCACCCGCCGACCGCCCCGACCACCGACTCGATGACCACCGCACTCGACCACGCCCTGGGCTGCGCGCACGCGGCGGAGTCGGTGGCCGGCGCGGTGCACACCGACGGAGCGGACGTCGCCGCTCGGCGGCTTGTGCAAAAGTGACGGATTGGCGGAAATTGTCCAACTATCCGTTGACTTAGGTAGATCTACGCTGCCACGATCGTCGGCGGCGACGGACCCCCTGCACCGTCGCATTTCCCTGTGGAGGCGTTTATGCGCAAGCGTCTTGTCTACCTCCTCGCCGCGTTCGTCCTCGTGGTCTCCGGCACGGTCACCATCGCCGTGGTCGCGTCGCCCGAGGCCGCGGCGGACGAGTGCTTCACCTGGAACCGCAACCTCTCGCAAGGAGCGAGCGGCGCGGACGTCACCCAGCTGCAGATCCGCGTGGCGGGCTGGGCGGCGTCCGGCGAGAACATCTCGCTCGACGGCGCGTTCGGGCCCGCGACCACGAACGCGGTCAAGCGGTTCCAAGCGGGCTACGGCCTCGGCGCGGACGGCGTGGCCGGGCCGGCCACGTTCAACAAGATCTATGAGCTGCAGGACGGCGACTGCACACCGATCCACTTCGCCTACTCCGAGTTCGACGACAACTGCGGCGCCAACAACTTCAACGGCGGCAAGGTTTCGGCGGCGACGGCGAAGGAGAACATCCGGCGGATCATGTGGCAGCTGGAGGCCATGCGGAAGAAGATGGGCGACCGCCCGCTCAACGTCACCTCCGCCTTCCGCAGCGTCGCGTGCAACAGCTCGGTCGGCGGCTCGGCGACCAGCCTGCACATGTACGGGCAGGCGGCCGACCTCGGGCTGAGCAACCCGCCGCAGTGCACGATGTGGAACTCCGGCAAGACGGCCGGGTTCGAGGAGCTCCTCGGCCCGGGCTACCCCGGCCACAACGACCACGTCCACGTGGGCAACAAGGCGAGCCGCTTCTGGAGCGCGCCGAACTGCTGATCAACCAACCAGAAGAGCCCGGGCCAAGGCCCGGGCTCTTTCGGCACTATGGCCACATGCGTGCATGGCGCGTCGAACGACCCGGCCCGGCCGACTCCGGCCCGATGCGGCTGCGCGACGTCCCGACGCCCTCGCCCGGCCCGGGCGAGCTGCTGGTCCGGGTCCGCGCCTGCGGCGTCTGCCGGACCGACCTGCACGTCGCCGAGGGCGACCTGGCGGTCCGCCGGCCGCTCGTGGTTCCCGGGCACGAGGTCGTCGGCCAGGTCGTAAACGGGGCCGGCGAGTTCGTGCCCGGCGACCTGGTGGGCATCGCGTGGCTGCGGGCCACCTGCGGGACGTGCCGGTTCTGCCGCCGTGGCGCGGAGAACCTCTGCCCGGACTCGCGCTACACCGGCTGGGACGCCGACGGCGGGTACGCCGACCTCGCCGTCGTGCCGGCCGACTACGCGCTGCGGCTGCCGCTCGGCTACAGCGACAGCACGCTCGCGCCGTTGCTGTGCGCGGGGATCATCGGCTACCACGCGCTCGCGCGGGCCGAGCTGCCGCCGGGCGGTCGGCTCGGCGTCTACGGG
This sequence comes from Actinophytocola sp., assembly GCF_050699915.1. Taxonomy (GTDB): domain Bacteria; phylum Actinomycetota; class Actinomycetes; order Mycobacteriales; family Pseudonocardiaceae; genus Actinophytocola. Next base: position 19,818 of record NZ_JBOHGA010000015.1, on the reverse strand, counting down.
TTCGGGGGCAGCGCGCACCTCGCCGCGCAGGTGGCGATCGCGCGGGGAGCGACCGTGCACGTGATGACCCGCAGCCACGCCGCGCGGCGGCTGGCGCTGGAGCTGGGTGCGGCCTCGGCGCAGGGCGCGGCGGACGCGCCGCCCGAGCCGCTGGACTCGGCGATCCTCTTCGCGCCGGCCGGCGAGCTGGTGCTGCCGGCGCTGGCCGCGCTGGACCGGGGCGGCACGCTGTCGATCGCCGGCATCCATCTGAGCGACATTCCGCCGCTGAACTACGAACGACATCTGTTCCAGGACCGGCAGCTGCGCAGCGTCACCGCGAACACCCGCGCGCAGGCGAGGGAGTTCCTCGCGTTCGCCGGCGCGCACCGGTTGCACGTCGAGACCACGGACTACCCACTCGAAACGGCTGACCGCGCGCTGCTCGACCTCGCCGAGGGGCGGGTGAACGGGGCGGCCGTGCTCGTCCCCTGACGAGCCCGATTCAAGCACTCCGGATTGGGGCCTCATCGGGACACGGACCAGGTGCCGAGCGCGGGGTCCGGGCAGGGCGCGGTCGGCGGACTGTCGAGCATCCGGCCGAGGTCGGTCCGCAGCGCGGCGAGCCGGGCCAGCTCGGCGATGTTCCGCCTCCCGGACTTCGAACTTCTGGTCGCGTTCGAGATGTCGGGTTCGGCCAGGTCGCGTACTTGCGGTCGGGTCGCGTCACGTTCCCCTGAGGTGCGGTTGGGAAGCCCCGCGGCCTGACAACTCCTGGACCCCGCTCCAAGGTCAAAGCCTGCCATCGCGATCACGGTGAGAGCATGCTGTGCTGTGCACGCACCGTGCACATCGCAACCGAGCCCGAGGGAGTCGAGATGCCGGGTACCGAGGTGGATGTCGTCGTCATCGGGTTGGGTCCGGGCGGCGAGGACGTCGGCGCGCGGCTGGCCAGGGCGGGCCTGTCCGTCGTCGGCGTGGACGCGCGGCTCGTCGGGGGCGAGTGCCCGTACTACGCCTGTGTGCCCACGAAGATGATGATCAGAGCCACGGACGCGCTCGGCGAGGCCCGGCGGGTCGACACGCTCGCCGGCTCGGTGACCGTCGAGCGCGACTGGGCGCCCGTCGCCACCCGAATCCGCGAGGAGGCGACCGACAACTGGGACGACACCGTCGCGGTCGACCGGTTCACCGACGCCGGCGGGACGTTCGTGCGCGGCCGAGGCAAGATCACCGGCGACCGCGAGGTCACTGTGTCCACATCGGACGGTGCGCAGGTCTTCCACGCCCGCAAGGGGATAGTGCTCAACACCGGCACCGACCCGGCCGTGCCGCCGGTCGACGGGCTCGCCGAGACGCCGTACTGGACCAACCGGGACGCGGTCGCCGTCGAGGAGGTGCCCGGCTCGCTGATCGTGCTCGGCGGCGGCCCCGTCGGCTGCGAGCTCGCGCAGGTCTTCTCCCGGTACGGCGCCGCGGTGACCGTGGTGCAGCGCGGTGACCGGCTCGTGCCGGTCGACGAGCCGGAGGCCGCGCGGCTGCTCGCCGAGGTGTTCGCCGCGGAGGGGATCACCGTGCGCACCGGGCTGTCCGCCGCACGGGTCCAGTTCGACGGCCAGTTCTCCGTGAAGCTCGACAACGGCGAGACGCTCAACGCCGACCGGCTGCTCGTGGCCGCCGGCCGGAGCACCGACATGGCCGCGCTCGGCATCGGCGCGATGGGCCTGGACGAGTCGGCCCGCGGCGTGTCCACCGACGAGCGGATGCGTGCCGCCGAGGGCCTGTGGGCGGTCGGCGACATCACCGGCAAGGGCGCGTTCACCCACATGTCGATGTACCAGGCGCGGATCGCCGCGGCGGACATCCTCGGCGAGGACGACCCGGAGCTCGCCGACTACCGGGCCGTGCCGCGGGTGACGTTCACCGACCCGGAGATCGGCGCGGTGGGCCTGTCCGAGGCGGCGGCCCGCGAGCAGGGCCTGCGGGTGCGGACCGCGGCCACTCCGATCTCGGCCTCCACGCGCGGGTTCATCCACAAGACCGGCAACGACGGGTTCATCAAGCTCGTCGAGGACGCCGACCGCGGCGTGCTCGTCGGCGCAACGGCGGCCGGCCCCAGTGGCGGCGAGATCCTCGGCGCGCTCGTCGTCGCGGTGCACGCCGAGGTGCCGACGAAGCTGCTGCGGCAGATGATCTACGCCTACCCGACCTTCCACCGGACGATCGAGGACGCGCTGGGCAAGCTCGCCTGACTTGCTTGACATTCCACTATGCCAGGTCGACGCTGGACCTATCACAGTGGGAGGTCAACATGTGGCACACCGTCCTCATCACCCTGCACGCCGCCACCGGGACCGTCGCCCTGCTCGCCGGCCTGCTCGCGCACCGCTCCCGATCCCTGTTCCGGACCTACCTGTGGTCGCTGGTCGCGAGCGTGGCCTTCCTCGCCGCGGCGGTGGCGCAGGAGTGGGGCCGGCTCGACGGGCTGTCCCGCGCGCTGTTCGGCTCGTTCGTCGTGCTGGGTCTGGTCATGGTGTGGCTGGCGCTCGCCGCACGCCGGCTGCCCGCCGGATCGCCCCGCTACGTGGACCTGGTCGGCTTCACGCTCGTGGCGCTGTTCGACGCGTTCGTGGTGATCACGGTGCTGAACGGGGGTGCGCCGATCGCGCTCGTGGTCGCCTCGGGTTTGGTCGTGGCGGTCGCCGGGCACTTCGTCCTGCGCGCGGCCAAGTCCCGGGCGACTGAGCGGACGCTCGTTCGGCCGTAACGACGTCATGATCTCCCTCGATAGCAGGAGTGCCAATCGGCCGCGGACCGCGAGACACTGGTCCATCATGGGTCGGGAGTGGTCATGTCGGACGATGCGCGGGCGGAAGAGACACGGAGTAGATCCATGGGGGCACCGCTGGCGGGCCTGCGCCTCGACGAGCTGCTGAGCGAGCTGCAGGACCGGCTGACGGAGATCACCAGCACCCGGGACCGCGTGCAGGGACTGCTGAACGCGGTCGTCGCGGTCAGCACCGGGCTCGAGCTCGAGGGCACGCTGCAGCGGATCGTGCAGGCCGCGGTGGACCTGGTCGACGCCCGCTACGGCGCGCTCGGCGTGGTCAGCGACGAGGGACTGTCGCAGTTCGTGTACGTCGGCATCGACCAGGCGACCCGGGACGAGATGGGCCACCTGCCGGAGGGCAAGGGGCTGCTGGGCCACCTGATCCAGCACCCGTTCCCGATCCGGCTGCCGGACCTGACCGCGCACCACTCGTCGGTCGGCTTCCCGTCCAACCACCCACCGATGCGCAGCTTCCTCGGCACGCCGATCCGGCTGCGCGACGAGGTGTTCGGCAACCTCTACCTCACCGAGAAGAAGGGCGAGGCCGAGTTCACCGCCGACGACGTCGTGGTGCTGGAGGCCCTCGCCGCGGCGGCCGGTGTCGCGGTGGAGAACGCCCGGCTGTTCGAGGAGGCCCGGCTGCGGGAGCGCTGGCAGCAGGCGTCCGGCGAGGTCAACTCGCTGCTGCTGGGCGGTGCCTCCAGCGCGGACGCGCTCACGCTCATCGCCCGGCGAACTCGTGAGCTGTCCGCCTCGGACTGCGCGCTGATCCTGCTGGCCGACGAGACCGGCGGAACGCTGGCGGTCCGGGCCGGCGCCGGCGCCCGCGCCGAGCAGCTGATCGGCCTGACCGTGCCGGCCACCGAGCCCGCCTTCGCCGCGGTGCTCGCCGAGGGCACGCCCACCGCGTTCGCGGACTTCACCCACACGGCCGGCGAGGAAGGCTCGATGCTCGGCGACTTCGGCCCGGCCCACGCGGCGCCACTCGGCTCGGCGACCGTGATCAGCGGCCTGCTGCTGGTGCTGCGGAACAAGGGCGGCGGCCGGTTCGAGAAGGAGCACCTCTCGTTGCTGGCGTCGTTCGCCGACCAGGCGGCGCTCGCACTGGAGCTGGCGGACAAGCAGCGCCAGCAGCGGATGCTCGACGTGCTCGCCGACCGAGATCGGATCGCCGGCGACCTGCACGACCACGTCATCCAGCGGCTCTTCGCGGCCGGCATGAGCCTGCAGGGCATCGTCCGGCGCATCGCCGACCCGAGCGCGCGCGGCCGCGTCACCCGGGTCGTCGGCCAGCTCGACGAGACCGTGCGCGAGATCCGCACCTCGATCTTCGACCTGCACACCGTGCACGAGGCCGACCCGGCCAGCGTGCGCCGCCGGATGCTCGACGTCGTCGCCGAGGCCAGCGCCGGGAGCGGCATCTCGCCGTCGGTGCGCATCTCCGGGGCCGTCGACTCGCTGGTGTCGGAGACGCTCGCCGAGCACACGCTCGCCGCGCTGCGCGAGGGGATCAGCAACGCCGTCCGGCACGCGCGGGCCACGGACATCACCGTCACCGTGGAGGCGGGCGCGGACCTCGTCGTCGACGTGACCGACGACGGCGTGGGCATGCCGGCCGACGTGGCCCGCAGCGGCCTGCACAACCTGGAGCGCCGGGCCCGCGAGTGCGGGGGCAGCTGCGTGGTCGCCTCCCGGCCGGCCGGCGGCACCCGCCTGACCTGGCGCGTCCCGCTGGCCGACAGCTGATCAGCCGGCCGCCTCCGGCGGCCCGCCGGTCTTGCCGAGCCGGGCCGCGAACTCGACGAGCTGCGTGCGCCGGCTCAGACCGAGCTTGCCCATCAGGTGCGACACGTGTGTCTTCACCACCTTGTCGGCGATACGCAGCGCCGCGGCGATCCGGCGGTTCGACAGCCCCTCGCCGATCAGCCCGAGCACGGCCCGCTCCTGGTAGGTGAGCCCGGCGAGCGGGTCGCGGGTCTCGCGCTCGCGGCGCAGCCGGCCCAGCAGCGCGAAGGTGGTGCGCCGGTCGAGGACGGGTCCGCCGGACGCGGCGAGTCGCAGGCTTTCCGCGAGATCGGCGCCGTACCGCGGCGCGACGCCGGCCGCGCCGGCCATGATCGCGTCGAACAGCGTGTCGTCGTCGGCCCGTGAGGTCAGCAGCAGGCAGCGCAGACCGGGCGCCTGGCTGCGCAGCTCGCGGCACAGCTCCAGGCCGTTCCCGTCCGGCAGCCGGGTGGCCAGCAGCGCGACATCCGCGGCGTGCCGGGACACCGAGTCCAGCGCCTCGGCGACCGAGCCGGCCTGCTCGACGACCTCCAGGCTGGCCTCGTCCGCGAGGCGCTCGGCGACCGCCCGAGCCGGTTCGGGAGCGTCGACCAGCAGGACACGCACGGTCACGGGTGCGCGCCGCCCGTGAGCATGGCGGCGTGCCGGAGCTCGTCGATGGTCTCGTCGACCCGGCCGATCGCCGTGCGGATCCGCTGCCCCGCCTGGGCGTTGTGCTGCGGGTGCACCTGCGCCAGCGCCTGGTGCAGGTCGAGGCCGACCTGGAAAAGACGGTTCACCGCGAGGTCTACCACGCCATGCGGCGCGGGTTCCCGGAGGTCGGCGTCGAATGTGGACATTGGCCGGGTCTCCTCGTGGCGTGAGTGGCGATCGGGTCACGAACGTCCCGGTTGCACTACCTCCTTGATAGCGTGCCAACCTGGTCTTTTCGTCCGTTGACACCTCAACATCGGATCAACGTGGAACCCAGCGACGGCACGGTCGGGACAGCAGCCGGTCGGCGTCCGACGATCATGATGATCGAGGACGACCAGGACCTGGTGGCCATGTGTGCTGCCTACCTGGCCCGGACCGGCTTCGAGTTCACGCACGCCGGCGACTCACGGTCGGCGCTGCGTTGCCTGGGGGAGCAGCACTTCGAGCTGGTCGTGCTGGACCTCGGGTTGCCCGACGGGGACGGGCTGGACCTGCTGCGGACGCTGCGGCAGCGCGACATGCTCCCGGTGATCGTCGTGACCGGGCGAGGCGAGGAGACCGACCGCGTCGTCGGACTCGAGCTCGGTGCGGACGACTACCTCGTCAAGCCCTTCTCGCTGCGCGAGCTCGTCGCCCGGATCCGCGCGGTGCTGCGACGGTCCGGCGCCGACGCGGCGTCTCCGCCGGTCATCCACCTGGGCGGGCTGGTGATCGACACCGGTGCGCACGTGATCCGCGCCGCCGGCGAGCAGATCGAGCTGACGCCGCGGGAGTACTCGCTGCTGGAGTTCCTCGCCACCACGCCCGGCCGGGTGTACTCCCGCGAGCAGCTGCTGGCCGACGTCTGGGAGTCCTCGGTGGAGTGGCAGGCGCCGGCGACCGTCGACGAGCACGTGTACCGGATCCGCCGCAAGCTCGCCGGCGCCGACGTCCAGGCGCCCAGAATCACCACCGTGCGCGGCTTCGGGTACCGCCTCGACACCTGAGAGGTGACGGCTTGACCGAGTCGTCCATCGACTTCCGCGGACTGTTCGACGCCGCGCCCACGCCTTACCTGGTGCTCGCGCCGGACCTGACGATCGTCGCGGTCAACCAGGCGTACCTGACCGCGACGAAGACCCGCCGGGAGACCCTCGTCGGCCAGCCGATCTTCTCGGCGTTCCCGGACAACCCGGACGACGGGTCCGCCGACGGGGTGCGCAACCTGCGCCGGTCGCTGGAGACGGCGCTCGCGACGGGCGAGCCGGACACCATGGCCCTGCAGCGCTACGACATTCCGGTCGGGTCGGACGGGCGGTTCGAGGAGCGGTACTGGAGCCCGATCAACACGCCGATCCGGGCCGACGACGGCACGATCACCCACATCATCCACCGGGTGCTGGACGTCACCGAGTTCGTCCGCTCCGCGGGCCGGGCACCGCCTGGCGCGCTGGCGCGGGTCTCCGAGCTCGAGGCCGACCTGTTCGCCCGCGCCCGCGAGGTCCAGGACATGAACCGGCGGCTGCGCGAGGCCAACAGCGAGCTCGCCACGACCACCGCCGAGCTGCGTGCGCAGCAGGAGGCGAAGGACCGGTTCATCGCGACGCTGTCCCACGAGCTGCGCAACCCGCTCGCGGCCATCCATGCGGCGGTCGAGCTGCTGGGCTTCGACGTGCCGGCCGGCCACCCGTCGCTGGGAGTGCTGGAGCGGCAGACGGCCACGCTGACCCGGATGACCGACGACCTGCTCGACGCCACCCGGGCGCTGACCGGCCGGCTCGAGCTCGACCGGCGGCGGGTAGACCTCCGAGAGGTCGTCGAAGACACCGCCGCGGATGTCGGTGCCGAGTTCGCCGCCGGCAGCCGCACGCTGCGGATCCTGGTGCCACCCCTGCCGGTGCCCGTCGACGGCGACCGGATGCGGCTCGCTCAGTTGCTTGGCAACCTGGTGAGCAACGCCGGCAAGTACACCGAGCCGGGCGCGACCATCGTCGTCTCCCTCGCCGCCGAGGACGGTTCGGCGCTGCTGACGGTGTCGGACGACGGCATCGGCTTCGCCCCGGCGCTGACCGACTCGCTGTTCGAGGTGTTCACCCGGGTGGCCCCGGTCGGCACGACCGCCGTCAGCGGGCTGGGCCTCGGGCTGGCGATCGTCCGCACGATCTGCGAGCTGCACGGTGGCACGGTGACCGCGCACAGCGATGGCCAGGGCATGGGCGCGGAGTTCCGGGTCCGGCTGCCGCTGGCCGTTTCGTCCGATGTGGATGGTCCCGCCCCGGTGGTCCCCGTGCACCGGGAACCGTTGCGGATCCTGGTGATCGAGGACAACGCGGACCTCGGGTACACGTACCGGGCGCTGCTGGAGCGCCGGGGCGACACGGTCACGGTCGTCACGACCGGCCTGGACGGTCTCGAGACGGCGGCGTCGACGCCGTTCGACGTAGTGCTCTGTGACATCGGGCTGCCGGACATCGACGGGCTGCAGGTCGCCCGGCACCTGCGCGCCCAGCCCGAGACGCAGGGACTCGTGCTCGTCGCGGTGTCCGGGTTCATCCAGGAGGACGACAAGCGGCGGGCGCTGGCCGCGGGCTTCGACGCGTACCTCCCGAAGCCGATGAGCCCGGCCGAGCTGGATCGCGTGCTGGTCGAGCTCACCGACAAGGTTCGCCGATGACACCGTTCCCTGAGCCGAACGCACCGGCGTCGTCCCGGGCCGAGGTCTTCCTGGGCTACCTGGACTTCCTGCGCACGCGAGTGATCGAGAAGGTGCGCGCCTTGCCCGCGAGTTCCCAACGCACGAGCCGCCTGCCGTCCGGCTGGAGGCCGGTGGAGCTGCTGAAGCACCTGCGGTATGTGGAGTTCCGCTGGATCGAGTGGCGCTTCGAGGGCCGCTCCGTGGATTCCCCTTGGGGCGACGAGGAGTCCGGCCGCTGGCACGCCCCCGAGCCGCTCGCCGAGCTGGTGGCCGCTCTGGAGACCCAGGCGGAGCACACCAGCGCGGTCGTCTCGTCGACCGACTTGTCGACCATCGGGGCTCCCGGACCCGGCTGGCCGGGCACTGGCGAGCCGGCCACCTTGGAGCGGGTGCTGTTCCATCTGCTGCAGGAGTACGCCCGGCATCTGGGCCAGCTGGACATCGTGGCGGAGCTGTCCGACGGCCCGACGGGGGAGTAGCCGCTAGGAGCTCGGCGGCTGAGACGCTGACTGGTGCCACGTGTGGCAGCACTCTGAGCCAAGTCTCCTTGCAACGGTGCCACTCGTGTGCCATAGTGGCACCATGGACTTGACCTCGTACGTGAACAAGCTCGGGCAGGAGTTCGCCACTCTTGCCGAAGCCGGCGGCGACGAGGCGCGCGCGCTGGTCGAGCGCCTGACCGGGCCGCTCGAGTCGGCGATCCGGATGACGCTGCTGGAGGCGTTGTCGGCCGCCGCGGACGAGATCACCAGTGACCTGGCGCCCGGTTCGGTGGAGCTGCGGCTGCGTGGCCGCGATCCCGACTTCGTCGTGACCACGCCGTCGAACGAGCCGCTCGGCGACACGGCCGAACCGGCGAGCACGGAAGACCGTGCGCTGTTCGCCGAGGACGGCCCGAGCGCGCGCATCAACGTCCGCCTCCCGGAACAGCTCAAGACCGCGATCGAGGAGGCCGCCACCAACGAGGGGCGCTCGGTCAACGCCTGGCTGGTCCGCGCGGCTTCGACCGCGCTGCGGCAGCCGGACCGCGACCAGCGTCCGGAGCACGGCGGCAACAGGGGCCGGCAGCGCTTGACCGGCTGGGTGCACTAACCCGCGCCGAGCACCACACGTCCTCGACCTGCGAGGACGCCAACCAGACACAAGATGAGGGGACACCCATGCCTACTTTCGAAACACCCGAACCGATCTCCGTCACGCTCGAGCTCGGCGTCGTCGGCGACGTGTGGATCAGCGCGAGCGACCGAACCGACACGGTCGTCGAGGTCCGCCCGAGCGACGAGTCCGACGAGTCCGACGTCAAGGCCGCGAGCCAGGTCCGCGCCGAGTACGCGAACGGCACCCTGCTGGTCACCGGGCCGAAGGCGCGGCCCTTCGACTTCTCCCGCAAGACGCGGTCGGTCGACGTGTCCGTCGAACTGCCCAGCGGCTCGCGGGTGTCCGGCGAGGTGCAGGTGGGCGACTTCCGCTGCACAGGCCGGCTCGGCGAGTGCAGGTTCAAGACCTCCGCCGGGGATGTCCGGCTCGAGCAGACCGGTGCACTGCGCCTGGACACCTCGGCCGGTCACGTCGTCGTGGACCGCGTCGCGGGCAACGCCGAGATCCACACCGGATCCGGGAAGGTCACCGTCGGCGAGGTCGACGGCACCGCGGTCGTCAAGAACTCCAACGGCGACACCGAGATCGACGCGGTCACCGGCGACGTGCGGGTGCGTTCGGCCAACGGCGCCATCTCCGTCGACCGCGCGGGTGCGGGAGTCGAGGCCAAGACGGCCAACGGCAGCGTTCGCCTCGGCGAGGTGGCCCGCGGTTCGGTCGTGCTCGCCACCTCGATGGGCGATCTCGAGGTCGGCATCGCCGAGGGCACCGCCGCCTGGCTCGAGGCGGACACCAAGTTCGGGAAGATGCGCAACCTGCTCAGCAGCGCCGACCGCAAGCCGGAGGAAGCCGGCGAGACCGTCGAAGTGCGCGCCCACACCTCATTCGGCGACATCACGATCCGCCGCTCCTGACCCGTTCTCCTTGCGCTGAAAGGGAAACAGCCATGACTACACACTCGGCGATCGCGGCCACCGGGCTGCGCAAGTCGTTCGGCGACCACGTCGTGCTCGACGGTCTCGACCTGAACGTGCCACCGGGAACTGTCTTCTCGCTGCTCGGCGCGAACGGTGCCGGGAAGACCACCACGGTCAAGATTCTGTCCACTTTGGTCAAGGCCGACGGTGGCAGCGCGCGGGTGGACGGCCACGACATCGCGGCCGAGCCCGACGCGGTGCGGGCCGCGATCGGCGTCACCGGTCAGTTCTCGGCGGTGGACAACCTGCTCACCGGCGAGGAGAACCTGCGTCTGATGGCGGACCTGAACCACCTCGGCCGGGCCGAAGGCCGCCGCCGTGCCGCCGACCTGCTCGACCAGTTCGACCTGGCGGACGCCGCCGGGAAGTCGGCCTCGACCTACTCAGGCGGCATGCGCAGGCGGCTCGACCTCGCGATGACCCTGGTCGGCAGCCCGCGAGTGATCTTCCTCGACGAGCCGACCGCGGGCCTGGACCCGCGCAGCCGGCGCGGCATGTGGCAGATCGTCCGCGACCTGGTGGCCGGCGGGGTCACGATCTTCCTCACCACCCAGTACCTCGAGGAGGCCGACGAGCTCGCCGACCGGATCGCGGTCCTCGACCACGGGCGGCTGGTCGCCGAGGGAACCGCGGCCGAGCTGAAGCGCCGGATCCCCGGTGGCCACGTGCTGCTGCGGCTCGCCGACGCGCCCGGCGTCGAGGCCGCCGTGGGCGACCTGGGTCAGCTGTCCCGCGACAACGGCTCGTTCGCCCTGCGGGTGCCCAGCGACGGCAGCGTCCGCGCGCTGAAGGACCTGCTCGACCGGCTCGAGGACCGGGCCGTCGAGGTCAGCGAGCTGTCCGTGCACACGCCGGACCTCGACGACGTCTTCCTCGCCCTGACCGGAAACTCCACGAACGAGAAGGTGAGCGCACGATGAGCGTTCTCGACCGCCCGGCCCTCCGGTTCTACCCACTGCGCGACTCGGCGACGATGTTGCGCCGCAACCTCAAGCACATCGTGCGGTACCCGTCGATGACGGTGCTGCTCGTCGGGATGCCCATCGTCTTCCTGCTGCTGTTCGTCTACGTGCTCGGCGGCACGATGGGCGCGGGGCTCGCGGGCGCGTCCGGCGGGCGCGCGGAGTACGCGAACTACGTGGCGCCGGCGATCATCCTGATGACCGTGACGGCCACCGTCCAGGGGACGGCGATCTCGGTCGCGATGGACCTGACCGAAGGCGTCATCGCCCGGTTCCGCACCATGCACATCGCCCGTGTCTCGGTGCTGACCGGGCACGTCATCGGCAGCGTGATCCAGGCGATGTTCAGCGTGGCGCTCGTGATCGGGGTGGCGCTGCTGGTCGGCTTCCGACCCGCCGCGGGCCCGGGGGAGTGGCTGGCCGCGACCGGATTCCTGGTCGTGGTGACGTTCGCGCTCGTCTGGCTGGCCGTCGCGCTCGGACAGGTGAGCAAGAGCGTCGAGTCGGCGAGCAACCTGCCGATGCCGTTGGTGCTGCTGCCCTTCTTCGGCAGCGGGTTCGTGCCAACCGACTCGCTGCCCGCCGGGCTGCGCTGGTTCGCCGAGTACCAGCCGTTCACGCCGATCATCGAGACCCTGCGAGGGTTGCTGATGGACAAGCCGTTGGGCGACAACGCATGGCTCGCGCTCGGCTGGTGCGCCGTCATCGCGCTCGGTGGATACCTGTGGTCGAAGAAGCTGTTCAACCGCACCGATTGATTGGGAGCCATGATGAAGGACCCCTTGGCAGAGCTGCCACTGACGCGTCCGGCGGGCTGCCCGTTCGACCCGCCCACAGACCTGGCCCGACTCAGTTCGCAGCGCCCGTTGGCCCGCCTGACCTACCCCGACGGCCATGTGGGGTGGTTGGTCACCAGCCACGAGCTGGCCAGAGCGGTGCTGGCCGATCGGCGGTTCAGCTCACGGTACGAGTTGGCGCACTACCCGATCCCGGGGCTGGGCATCGACGAGCTGCCTCCCGCGCCGGTCGGGGACATGACCGGCATGGACCCGCCCGAGCACACCCGCTACCGCAGGCTGCTGACCAGCAAGTTCACCGTCCGCCGGATGCGGCAGCTAACCGAACGCGCCGAGCAGGTCACCACCGAGCACCTGGATGAGATGCGGCGGCAGGGCCCGCCGGTGGACCTGGTCGAGGCCTTCGCGCACCCTGTGCCGGCCGTGATGATCTGTGAGCTGCTGGGTGTCCCGTACGCCGACCGAGAGACGTTCCGGGGCTACATGGCGACGATGTCCAACCCGGACTCCACACCGCACGAGCAGTTCACCGGGTACAGCGCGCTGCAGTCGTATGTGGAGGAGCTGGTCCAAGCCAAGCGGACCAGGCCGACCGATGACGTGCTGAGCGACCTGACGACGAGTGACCTCACGGACGAGGAACTAGCCGGCGTAGGCACGTTCCTGTTGGCCGCCGGCCTGGACACCACAGCCAACATGCTCGCCCTGGGAACCTTCGCCCTACTGCGAAATCCGGCGCAGATCGCCGCCTTGCAAGCCGACCCGGCCGCCGCGGTGGAAGAACTGCTGCGGTACCTGTCCATAGCCCACACCGGAATCCGGGCGGCGCTGGAGGACGTAGAGCTGGCGGGCCACCAGATCAAGGCAGGCGAGTCGATAACCATCTCGATCCAGTCCGCAAACCGCGACCCGGCCAGATTCGCCAACCCCGACACCCTCGACCTTCACCGAAAGGCCACCGGCCACCTGGCCTTCGGCCACGGCATCCACCAGTGCCTGGGCCAACAACTGGCCCGAGTCGAGATGAACGTCGCCTACCCCGCCCTGTTCACTCGCTTCCCGACACTGCGCTTGTCCGCCCCACCGGAGGACGTGCCGCTCCGAGCACCCCACCAAGGCATCTATGGCGCACAACACCTCCCAGTAACCTGGGAAGTGGCATAACTCGGGGACGAAGCCCTGGTGACGACCGGACAGAGGGCTGCTCAGAGCTGGTGGGAGAGGGTGCCCCCGGCGCGATTCGAACAGCATCCGCACGAATCCGTACCCGTCGTGAGCTGCTGGTTTCTGCGACGGTGGCGGTGTCGCGTCGTCGGCGTGGTCAGGGTGGGGCCTGATGACTGCGACGGGCGAGGTGGTCCGGTCGCGTGGGCGGGCGGGTCTGGATGAGTGGGTGCGGCGCGGGTGCACCTTGCTGGTGGCGGGTGTGGCTGCGTATGCGTCGTTTCAGCATCAGCGGGAGTTCGCCTTGGGCGGGGGTTCCGATCCGGTTGGTGCGGTGTTGTGGCCGCTGTCGGTTGATGGTCTGTTGGTGTTGGCGACTGTGGGGGTGCTCAGGGTCGGCGAGCAGGCCAGTGGTCGGGGTCGGGTGGCGGTGTGGTTGTCGTTCTGGCTGGGCATCGTGATGTCGTTGGCGGCGAACATCGCGGCTGCGCCCGCGCTGGAGTGGCGGCCGGTCTTGGTGGCCGGGTGGCCGCCGGTTGCGCTGCTCCTGGCTGTCGAGCTCTTGGCCCATGGCCCGCGCTCCCAGGGGCGCACCGAGACCGACGCGACCGCGGGCGAGAGTGAGTTGACCACTGCCGAGACGGTCCGAGGTAGCGAGGGCGTCGCCCTGGTCGACAGCGAGAGTGGCGATGGAGGTGGCCGGGAGATCGGGCAGGTGATCACTCTCGCGAACGGTGCGCCGACCTCTGAAGAAACGGCCGAGCCAGTCACCGCCCAGGAGGTCATGTGGACGCATTACAGGCGTGAGGTGGCTGGTGGACGCATGCCGACCGGTGCCGAGCTGGACCGGGTCGCGGGTACCAACAACTACGGACGCACTGTGCTACGGCAGTGGCGCGAACATGGCCGAATCCCCGCGGCGGACCATCCCGGCGGACAGCGCGTCGTCACTTGATCTGGAGGGTGCGCGATGACCGGCCGGCGATTGGGACGGATACCTGTCTCCTGCGGGTAGACATCGGCGTCCCGACGGGGTTGCCTGGCTCGCCGATGTCTATACCTCGAGATCCCAGTTCATCGTCACCGTCGTGCCCGCGTCAGTGGCCACGATCTCGGCGTTGGTGCAGAGGTTGCGGATCAGGACGAGCCCGCGGCCACGAACGCCGGGATCGGCCGGTGGTTCGCGCCAACGGCCCCAGTCGGTGACCGTGACCGTCAGTCGCTCAACACCCATCGTCGCGTGTAGCTCGATCACGCCGTCAGGACGGTCGGGAAAGGCGTGCTCGACGGCGTTCGCCAGCGCTTCGTACCCGGCGAGCGCGACGGCCTGCACCTGTTCCTGGGCCAGGCCGGCCCGGCGTGACCAGTCGATCAGGTCGCGACGTAGCGACGACAGCTGGTCGATCGACGCGTCGCCGCGGTAGCGAAAGTCCGCGATCCGGCCACTCGATGTGCCCGTCACCTCGATCACCTAGCCCCAGAAATCGTGTGCCGTTCCGGTCGGCGGTCAGGCGGTCAACGCTTCCTCGAGCGTGGGGAACACGGCGAGCTCGTCGGTGAGTCCGGTGATCGTCAACCGACGGAGGGTCGCCGATCCGGTCGCGACGATCCGGAGCCGGGTGTCCTGACCGGCCATCTGGTGCGACTCGACCAACGCGGCCAGACCTGGGGAGGTGAGGAAATCGACCTTGCTCAGGTCGACGACGATGGTTCGGGGGCGATGCTCCAACGCGGCGGCCACGGCCGCGGTCAGTTCCCGGGCGGCGAGCGCGTCGACGTCGCCGGCCAAGTCCACCACGACGGCGTCCCCGAGCCGCCGCGTGTCCTTGACGATGCCGGAGTTCGGCTTGGCCGAGTGTCCACCGGCGGACGGCGAGGTATCCATACTCGGCATCATGCCCCACCCGGCGGCACTCACATGCGATCGAACAATCGACGGCGGCCCGGATGGCCTATCAGTGCACGTCGAAGGCGTCGTCGACCGTGTCAGCGACGCTCAGCATCTCATCCAGACTGGTGATCTCGATCGCCCGCCGCGGTCCGTTCCTTGCCACGACACGCAGCACCCCCGGACCCGCGGCCAACTTGGCATCGACCAGGTGACTCAACCCGACGGACCCGAGGAAAGGTGACACCACTCAGGTCGACGACGAGGACGGCCGGCCGAGCCAGGCGAGCCTCGTCCAGCGCGGTTCGGAACCGGTCCGCACTCACCAGGTCGACCTCGCCGTCGACGGCCAGGACCGACCCTCGCTCGTCACGCAACAGGCGGACGGACAGCACCACGTCGCCGGGCGTTGAGTCAGACTCAGACATTCAACTCTTTCATCCGAAAGCCGTGAGCACGGCGCACCGTGATGAAGGTACCCGTGGGGTCTCGTCGGCCCTGTCCACCCTGTCGGACAGACGCGCAGCGACGACCCGGAGCCGTTGCCGTCGACGGAGTAGACCGCGACACAGACGTTCCTGGTAAAGATCGATCGCGGTCACGCAGCGCGGTGTCGGGGGTTGAGCGGGGGCGTGGCGGTCACCTGGAACCGCCCCGACCTGATCTTCGACGTCGCCGCCGTTCGATCACCGGTCAAGAGCGGCGATCGCTAGGGACGCGACGCCTCGGGTCACACGTGGTGCTGAGCGGTCGCGATCGCTCCTGACGCCGCCGGTCAACCGTGCGTATCAGTGTCCGCGAGGTAGAAACCCCTCGCTGGAGAGCACGGTGCCATCCTTGGCCCTACGACGTGTGCGCGAACGGCTCGGAGTCGGTCTCCGGACGCTGGTCAGACGCTGGTCAGTTGGGTTCAGTCGGTGGCGAGTGCGTCGTCAAGGGTGGAATGGAACGTGATCGCGCCGGTGGAATCGGTCGGAACCGTTCTCGAGACCCGAGCGTCGTCGGTTGCGACGATCTGTAGCCGTATTGCCGCGCCGGTTTGCTGATGTGCGTCGACCAGGAGGTGTGTCCCCGCCGATGCCACGAACGTCACCGTGCTCAGGTCCAAGATCAGGGTTCGTGGTCTCCGGTCGAGGATGGCGTCGATCACCTGGGCCACCTGGCGTGCCTTCACCGCGTCCAGGTCACCGGTGAGTTTCAAGACGATGGCGTCGCGGTGTGACTCCACTGCGGCGATACCGGACGGACCGTACCCCAGCGGCTGGTCAGCGAGCGGTGGCTCGGCAAGCATTCGCCGATTATCCCCTTCAGTGGTTCCGCGCGCGATGGTCGACATGTGCCGGGTGCCTATTGGTGGTGACTATGGGCGTGAAGGCGGTCGCAGGTTGTGTGAACCGCTGTACAAGGTGTGGCCGCCGGACCCGTCTTCGGGTCCGGCGGCCACGGCATTCGGGTGACACCTTCGGTGTCAGCTCGTCGGCATGAGCACCGAGTCGATGAGGTAGACGGTGGCGTTGGCGGTGTGTACGCCGCCGCAGATCACGTTGGCGTCGTTGACTTTCAGGTTGTCGCCGGAGCCGGTGACGTCGACCATGCCCTTCTCGACGGTGGCCTGCTGGCCGACGACCTGGTCGGGCGCGAGCTGGCCGGGCACCACGTGGTAGGTGAGGATCTTGGTCAGCAGCGCGTCGTCGGTCTTGAGGGTGTTGATGGTGGCGGGCGGGATCTTGGCGAACGCGGCGTCGACCGGCGCGAAGACGGTGAACTCGCCGCCGTTGAGGGTGTCGACCAGGTTCACCTTCGGGTTCAGCTTGCCGGACACCGCTTGCACGAGGGTCTTGAGCAGTGGGTTGTTGCTGGCGGCGACGGCGACCGGGTCCTGGGCCATGCCGGCGACCGAGCCGGCGCCGTCGGGCACCTGCTCTGCGTAGCCCGCACAGCCCGGGCCGACGAGGTCGGCGGCGGGGTCGGCCATGTCGGGACTGTCCGAGGTGGACTCAGCGGGCGCGGGCGCCTCGGTCGCCGTGTCGGCGTTGCCGCTGTCGTTCGAGGCTCCTTCGTCGGAGCTGCTGCAGGCGGTGCCGAGGAATGCGATGAACGCGACACCGACTGCCAGCGTCCCGCGACGAATCATGCGCTTCATGCTGGTGAACTCTCCTGTGTGTTGGCATGCCGGGCCGCGTCGGCCCGACCGGTCGTGCGTCCTCAGTTGATCTGGGGCGCGATGTCCGAGGGTTCGGAGCCGTGGTCGAGCCGGATGGGGCGAATAATTCGCCGTGACCGACCTGTTATCCGATGGCTCATCTGGCCGGCCCGGTGCGGCTTGTGGCAAGGCGCACCCATCCGCGGCCGGTTCACCTGCGAATACGGGATGACCGATGCGACCTGAGGAGAGCTCGTGGAGATCAAGCCCGTCACGACGGACACGTTCGTGGCCGATGTGTTGAACAGTGACCTGCCGGTGCTGGTCGATTTCTGGGCGCCGTGGTGTGGTCCGTGCAAGGCGCTCGCGCCGGTGCTGGCCGGCATCGCCGAGGAGCACGCCGGGCAGGTCACCGTCGTGAAGGTCGACATCGACGAGAACCCGGAGATCGCCGCCGACTACCGGGTGATGTCGATTCCGACGATGACGTTGTTCGTGCGCGGCGAGCCCGCAGTGTCCATCCCGGGCGCCCCGTCGCGTTCGACGATCGTCGACCGGCTCGCCGCGTACCTCTGACGGTCCACACAGGAGCCACACAGGTGTGTGCGCATGACCGGGATCGGCACGTGACCGCTGACCTGCACAGCTTGACCGGTGCCTACGTACTCGACGCCGTCCCCGACGACGAGCGGCGCGCGTTCGAGTTTCACTTGAACGGGTGTGAGTCCTGTGGCCGGGAGGTGCGCGAGTTCCGGGCAACCGCGACCCGCTTGGGTAGCGCGGTGGCCATGCCGCCACCACCGGCGGTGAAGGCGCGCGTGCTCGCACGGATCCGGGCGGTGCGTCAGGGCGGTCGGGTGCGTGTCGGCCGGTCGGATCGGCTGGTGCGTGTGTTCGCGGCCGCGGCGGCGGTGTTGCTGGTCGTCGCGACCTCGCTTGGTGTCGCGCTGGCCCGCTACCCGCATCTCGAGGAGGGCAGGCCGGTGTCGGCGCTGTCGGCGGTCATGGGTGCGGACGACGTCCGGCTTGTGCGGGCCGACTCGTCGGCGGGTCGGGTCACGCTCGTCGTGTCCCGCCGGCAGGACCGGCTCGTTCTGCTCACCGAGGGCGTGCCGCAGCCGCCGCCGGGGCGGGCCTACCAGATCTGGAAGGTCACCCTCGACTACCGCTCGGCCGGGCTGCTTCCCGGTGGGAACGCGGCTGTCGAGATTCCCGGCATCGCCGACACCGAGCGGATTGCGATCACCGTCGAACCCGTCGGTGGTTCCAGCCGCCCGACAGATCGGCCCGTCATCACCGCGTCACTCACCTGACCGCGTCATTCACCTGACACCGCCGGCCGCGTCGAACCGGTCCGGTCAGGTCGGCGCGTGGGTGCGTAGGACGGCGAGCGCCCGGTCGGCGTGCACGGCCACCCGGAACTCGCTCTTGATGACCGCGAGGATCCGCCGGTCGGTGCCGATGACGAAGGTGCGGCGGCGGGTGCGCAGCGGCCCGAAGGCGCGGCGGACGCCGAACCGGGTGGCGACCGCGCCGTCGGGGTCGGACAGCAACGGGTAGTCGAGATCGTTGATCAGCGAGAACTGTGACTGCGTGGTGCTGGAGTCCGGGCTGATCCCTACCCGCTGCGCGCGTAGCGCCGCGAACTCGGCGGTGAGGTCGCGGAAGTAGCAGCTCTCCGCGGTGCACCCGGCGGTCATCGCGGCCGGGTAGAAGAACAGCACGACCGGCCCCAACGCCAGCAGCCCGGACAGGGTGCGTGGATCGCCGCTGTCGTCGATGAGCTCGAAATCCGCGACGACGTCACCTGTCTGCATGTGCTTCCTCCACGGCCGGATCGTGCCTGTTGAGGCCAGCGTGGCCCCCTCACGGTTCGTCGCCGCAGGTGTCCTGGATTGGTCGGGCGGTGCGAAGCGATGCGCGTTCGAGTCGCGCGTCACGATCGGGTGACGCTGACCGATTTCGGGCGCAGTCCGCCAAGCCTTCACCGGTCGGCCTCCGAAGCAGCCCCATGTCGCAGCATCGTCGCCGAGCCGCACACCGTGTCCTCCACTGTGGACTGTCTCGGCCGGTTGGTGCCGTCGTCGTCCTAGCCGTCGTGCTGTGTCTGCCGTTCGCGATGCCGGCATCCGCCGATCGTGGGCCGGCCAGGTCGTTGTTCGGCCCGGCGGGAGGCGACGGGTTGCATGTCATGTCCTACAACCTGCGCTTCGCCTCGAACACTGGCCCGAACACCGGCCCGCATTCCTGGTCGCGGAGGCGTCCGGTGCTGGCCGAGCTGTTGCGCCGCGAGCGGCCCACGATCCTGGGCACCCAGGAAGGGCTCTACCCACAGCTGCGCGACGTGGAGCACGACCTGCCCGCCTACTACGACTGGATCGGGCAGGGCCGCGGCGGCGGACACCGAGATGAGTTCGTCGCCGTCTTCTTCGACACCCGGCGGCTGGAACCGTTGGCGTCCGGGCACTTCTGGCTGTCTGACACACCGGAGGTGCCGGGCTCGACGTCGTGGGGCAACACCACGGTCCGCATGGCAACCTGGATCCACTTCGCGGACAAGCACACCGACAAGCACACCGACAAGCACACCGACAAGCACCGACAAGCACACCGACAAGCACACCGACAAGCACACCGACAAGGACACCGACAAGCACACCGACAAGGACACCGACAAGCACACCGACAAGGGACTGCCCTGAGGTTCCCCCAAGATCGTGGAGGCATGGACTATGAGGATCATGTGTCATGTCGGAGAAGCGAAGGCAGTTTGACCGGGAGTTCCGTGAGGGTGCGGTCCGGATCGTCCGCGAGACGGACAAGCC
>NZ_JBOHGA010000014.1:0-54695 GCF_050699915.1 Actinophytocola sp. | reverse complement strand
GCCCCGGGCCGTTGCGCGGGCCGACCGGCACCGGCGGCACGGCCCGCGGCATCAGCGCCTGCCGGGCGGCCGCGACCAGCTCGCGGCAGTTCGCGTACCGGTTCTTCGGGCTCTTCGACATCCCGCGGCGGATCACCTCGTCGATCGCCGGCGGCAGCTGGACGAACTCGGTCAGCGCGGGCACGTCGCGGTTGAGGTGGCCCTGGATCACGTCGGGCACCGGGCCCTGGAACGGCGGCCGGCCGGCGAGGCACGCGAAGAGCACGCACGCCAGCGAGTACGCGTCGGTGCGGCCGTCGACCGGTTCGCCGCGCAGGTGCTCGGGCGCGGCGTAGGTGGGCGAGCCGAGGAAGTCGCCGCCGCGGGTGCGGTGGCCGGTGGCGCCGCGGCGGGTCAGTCCGAAGTCGGCGACGTAGATGTGCTCGCCGGCGGACTCGCGGCTGGTCACCAGCACGTTGGCCGGCTTGACGTCGAGGTGCACCAGGCCCCGCTCGTGCAGGTTGTCCAGCGCCTCGGCGACCTGGCCGAGCAGCGCGAGCGCGCGCTCGGGCTCGAGCGGGCCGCTCTTGATCAGGCTGGCCAGGTCCGAGCCGTCGACGAGCCGCATGGCGATGTAGAGCAGGCCGTCGACCTCGCCGAAGTCGTAGAGCGGCACGACGTTCGCGTGGTCGATCGCGGACGTGTTGCGGGCCTCGTCGACGAAGCGCTCGCGGAACTCGGGGTCCTCGGTGAGGTGCTCGGCGATGACCTTGAGCGCGACCTTGCGGCCGAGGCGGATGTCGGTGGCCTTGTACATCACGCTCATGCCGCCCTTGCCGAGCACACCGTCGATCCGGTAGTGCCCCAGGCGACGCCCGGTGAGGTCCTCGGCCACCACTCATCCATTCACTCGTCGGGGCCGGTCGCGCCGACCGGACACCCCGCAGCCCGGCCGAGAGAAGCGACCGTCCCTCGCCATGGTCGAGCCTAACGTTCGACGTCGCAGCCGTGCGTGCGGTTCGGCCCGATCCGGGACCTGGCCGTTACCGGCCGCCGCCGTTTCCGCCCAGCCAGGACGCCATGGTCCGGGCGTTGCGGGTCTGCACGAGCAGCTGCCCGGGCCCGGCGAAGTCCAGCAGCAGACCCTCGCCGGTGCGCACCGACTGCGGCAGCTGCGGGCTGACCGCGCGCAGCCGGCACTGGGTCTGCTCGCTGTAGGCCAGCAGGTAGCTCGGGTCGACCGTGACGAGCTCGCCCGTCTCCAGCGGCAGCACGTCGAGCGAGCCGCAGCACGCCAGCACCAACGCGCCGTCGCCGGACAGGTGCTCGAGGAAGCCGACGTCCGCGCCGAACAGGCCGCGAAACCCCGGCCACTGCGCATCGGTCCGCACGGTCGCCGTGGCCGCGAGCCAGCTCCCCCGTGCGACGCACCAGCCGCCCATCCCGTCGAGCTCGATCGTGTGCACGTCCCCGGGCAGCGCCGGCGCGACGTCGACCCAGCCGCCCTCGGCCGGCGCGGTGAACACGGCCCGGCGCGGCTTGCCCCGCGAGCTGGCGCGGGCCGGCGCCACGGCGATCCCGAAGCTCGAGGCGAGCATCGCGCCGTAGTCCGCCTGCACCGCCTCGCCGGGCGCCAGCAGCAGCCGGGCGACGCCGAACGCCGGGGTGTGCCGAGTCCGGACCTGCACGAGCCACCCCTTACGAAACGTGAGTCGTCCACCGAGTGATGCGCAGTCTGGCACGCGAGCCACGGGCGCGGCCGTCGTGCAGGATTCAGGACGTGACTGCTCCCCTCTCGGTCGACGAGTACCGCCTCCGGCTCGCTTCGCTGGTGCCGGCGGCGCCGGTGGTGCCGACCCCGCTGGCCGAATGCGTCGGGCGGGTGCTCGGCGAGGACGTCGTGTCGCCGGTGGCGCTGCCGCCCTTCGACAACTCCGCCATGGACGGCTACGCGGTGCGCGCGGCCGACGTCGCCGGCGCGGACCGGGGCGCGCCCGTGCGCCTGCCCGTGCCGGAGGACATCCCGGCCGGGCGGACCGACGTCGTGGCGCTGCGGGCGGGGACCGCGCACCGGATCATGACCGGCGCCCCCGTGCCGCCCGGCGCGGACGCGATCGTGAAGGTCGAGGACACCGACGGCGGCGAGCGGGAGGTGACCGTGCGCGCGGCGGTCGAGCCGGGCACGCACATCCGACTCGCGGGCGAGGACGTCGCCGAGGGCGTGACCGTGCTGCGCGCGGGGACCGTGCTCGGCTCGGCGCAGCTGGGCCTCGCGGCGGCGATCGGGCGAGCGGAGCTGCCGGTGCACCGGCAGGTCCGGGTGCTGGTCCTGTCGACCGGCTCCGAGCTCGTCGAGCCGGGGAAACCGTTGCGCCACGGGCAGATCTACGAGTCGAACAGCGTGCTGCTCGCCGCCGCGGTGCGTGAGGCCGGGGCGGCGCCGACCGTGCTGCGCTTCGTCCCGGACGACGTCGACGCCTTCCACGCCACCATCGCCGCGCAGGAGGGCGCCGACCTGCTGGTCACCTCCGGCGGAGTCAGCGCCGGGGCCTACGAGGTCGTCAAGGACGCGCTGGCCGGGCAGGGCGTGGAGTTCCTGCGGGTGGCGATCCAGCCCGGCGGGCCGCAGGGCTGCGGCCGGCTCGGGTCGCTGCCGGTGGTGACCCTGCCCGGCAACCCGGTGTCGACGGCGCTGTCGTTCGAGCTGTTCCTGCGGCCCGCGCTGCTCGCCGCGATGGGCCACCGGGACGTGGCCCGCCCCCGGGTCCGGGCGACGACGACCGAGGCGCTGCGGTCGCCGCGCGGCAAGCGGCAGTACCGGCGGGCGCATCTGGAAGGCACGTCGGTGACGCCGATCGGCGGGCCGGGCTCGCACCTGCTGGCGTCGTTCGCGGCGGCGGACTGTCTGCTCGAGGTGCCGGAGGACGTGACCGAGCTGCCCGCAGGGGCGGAGACCGACGTGCTGTTGCTGCGCTGAGCTGGGGCGGCGACAGTCGGTGACGAGTCCCCTACGGTTCGCCATTGCTTACCAGGCGCGCACGGCCGTACACTCACCGATGCCCGTAGGTCCACCGGCCGGCGGTGCATGTCGTCGGGGGATGCACCGGCCGGCCGGAGTGTCGACCCGGTGTGGATCAAGTAGCTCCCCAATCGTCACATTCCGTGCACGGCGTAGCGTGGTGCGCATCCGATGACCGCACTCATGCGAGGAATGTCCGGCCACAATGACCGAATCTCCTGAGCCATCCCGTGAGTCGCAGGGCGATGGCAGACTCGCCCACATCATCGCGCTGACCAGGAGCGTCGTACCGCCCATGCATCCGGCGGGCCGGCCGTTCGTGTTCGGCGCCGCCGCCGCCACGTTCGTACTGCGCCGGCTCTCGCGCCGGCTCGGGCTGGTGAGCGGCGTGCTCACCGCGGCGATCGCCTGGTTCTTCCGCGAGCCCAAGCGAGTCACCCCGGCCCGGTCGAACCTCGTGGTGGCCGCCGCCGACGGCACCGTCTCGCATGTCGTGCTGGCCGCGCCCCCGGCGGAACTCGGCGTCACCGGCGGCGAGTGGACCCGGGTCAGCGTGTTCCTGTCGGTCTTCGACGTGCACGTCCAGCGCGCGCCCGTCTCCGGCGAGGTCCGGCGCGCGGAGTACCGGCCGGGCAAGTTCCTCTCCGCCGACCTCGACAAGGCCAGCGAGGACAACGAGCGCAACTCGCTGCTGCTCGCCACCCCCGAGGGCCAGCAGGTGGCGGTCGTGCAGATCGCCGGGCTCATCGCGCGGCGGATCGTGTGCCAGGTCGACGCCGGGGACAAGGTTCGCGCCGGCGACACCTACGGCCTGATCCGCTTCGGCTCCCGGGTGGACGTCTACGTGCCGGCCGACTCGCGGGTGCTGGTCGAGCCCGGCCAGCGCACGATCGGCGGCGAGACCGTCCTCGCCGAGCTCCGGACGGTGGACTAGTTGGGCCCGCCGCCCGGCGTACGGCTGCTGCCCAACGCCATCACGGTGCTCGCCATGTGCGCGGGCCTGTCCGCCGTGCAGTTCGCCCTGTCCGGCAACTACCCGGCGGCGATCGCGGCGATAGCGGTGGCCGCGGTCCTCGACGCCCTCGACGGCCGGATCGCGCGGCTGCTCGACGCCACCAGCAAGATGGGCGCCGAGCTGGACTCGCTCGCCGACGCGATCTCCTTCGGCGTCTCGCCGGCGCTGGTGCTCTACATCTGGAAGTTCGACGGCAACCGGCTCGGCTGGGTGATCGCGCTCGTCTTCGCGGTCTGCGCGATCCTGCGGCTGGCCCGGTTCAACACCTTGCTCGACGACACCGAGCAACCGCCGTACGCCAAGGAGTTCTTCGTCGGCGTGCCCGCACCGGCCGGCGGGCTGCTCGCACTTCTGCCGCTGATCCTGACGATGCAGGTCGGGCAGGACGGCTGGTGGTCGACGACGCCGGTGGTGATGGGCTGGACGGTCGCCATCGCCGCGCTGCTGATCAGCCGGATCCCGACGCTGTCGGTGAAGACGGTCCGGGTGCCGGCCCGCATGGTCGCGCCGCTGCTGGTGCTCGTCGGGCTGGCCGCGGCCGCGGTGATCACCTACCCGATGCTGGCGCTGGCGTGCGCGCTCGTGGTCTACCTGGCACACGTGCCCTACGCGGTGCGGCGCAACCACTGGCTCGCCAACCACCCCGAGGCGTGGGACGTGCCGCCGAAGGAGCGCCGGGCGATCCGCCGGGCGCACGGGTCGAACCGCCGGCTCGGGTTGCGGCCGCCGATGCGCAAGGTCGCGGGCGCGGCCCGGCGCGCGGTGTCGGCGGCCCGCCGGGGCAACGGCTCGGGCGACGGTCACCGGGGCGGCACCGTGCTGCTCCCGACCGACTCGAGCCGGGTGCGCCGCGCGGTGCTTCGCGGCCGCGGCTGGCGGCGCACGGGCCTGCGCCGCAACCAGTCCCGGCCCGGGTCCGGCGAGCAGTAATCTCGGGTCTCATGTCACCACAGATCACGCTCACCGCTCGGCTTTCGCCGTCGGCGTTGGACACCCGCCGCGGCGTGGTGCGGCTGCATCCCGAGGTGCTCGACGCGCTCGGGCTGGAGGCCTGGGCCTGCGTGCGGCTGACCGGCGCCCGCGTGAGCGCCGCGATCGCCGCAGAGGCCGACGGGGCCGGCGCGCCCGGTGTGGTGCTGCTCGACGACGTGACCATGTCCAACGTTGGCGTGACCGAGGGCGCGGAGGTCGTGGTGGAGCCGGCGGACGTGGCGGCCGCGCGCACGGTCACCGTCGCCGGCTCGCGGCTCGCGGCGACCTCGCTGCCGCCGGAGACCGTGCGGCTGGCGCTGATCGGCAAGGTGCTGACGGTTGGCGACGCGGTATCGCTGCTCCCGCAGGACCTGGCGCCGCCGCCGGGCTCGGACCTGCCCGCCGTGCGCGGCAAGCTGTCCCGGGCCATCGGCATGACCTGGACGAACGAGCTGCTGACCGTGACCGCGACCGAGCCGCCCGGTCCGGTCGCCGTCCAACCGTCCACTGTGGTCGGCTGGCGGGACGGGGCGCGGACCGGCGAGGCCGCCCCGGTGGCTCAGCTCGCCGGCCCCGGCGGCACGGTGTCGGTCCCCGCGCGGGAGCCGGTCGCCGAGGCCGCGGGGATGGACACTGCGTCGCCGGTCGCGCCGCCGCCCCCGGTCACCGACCTGGTCGGCGCGCGCGAGGCCGCGGACCGGCTGGCCGAGTGGTTCGAGCTGGCGTTCAACCGCCCGGAGCTGCTGGCGCAGCTGGGCGCGGCGGTGCAGCTCGGCGCGCTGGTCACCGGGCCCGAGGGCGTCGGCAAGACCACGATGGTCCACTCGGTCGCGCACTCGGTCGACGCCGAGGTGGTCGAACTGGCCGGGCCGACGCTCGCCGCGCTGGAGGCCAACGCGGGCGCGCGCCGGCTGTCCGAGGCCATCGCCCGGATCAACGCCGGGATCGGTGCCGACGAGACCCCGCAGCGGCCGTCGGTGCTGCTGATCACCGACCTCGACGCGCTGCTGCCGGCGAGCAACCCGCCGCCGGTGGCCACCGTCGTGATCGACACGCTGCGGACCGCGATCCGCACGCCGAAGCTGGCCATCGTGGCGACCACCGCCCACCCGGAGGCGCTCGACCCGCGGGTGCGCGGCGTGGACCTGCTGGACCGCGCGCTGTCGATTCCGCTGCCGGGCGCCACGACCCGCACGGAGCTGCTGCGGGTGCTGTTCCGGGACGTGCCCGTCGAGTCCGATGTGGACTTCGGGGAGGTGGCCGAGCGGACGCCGGGGTTCGTCACCGCGGACCTGATCGCCCTGCGCCGTGAGGCGGCCGTGCGCGCGGCCGTGCGGGTGAAGGCGGCCACCGACCCGGTGGTCACCGGGGCGGACCTGCTCGGCGCGCTGGAGACCGTCCGCCCGATCTCGCTGTCCACTTCGGACAGCCTGCAGACCGGCGGGCTGACGCTGGACGGCGTCGGCGACATGGTCGAGGTCAAGCAGGCGCTGACCGAGGCGGTGCTGTGGCCGCTGCGCTACCCGGACTCGTTCGCCCGCCTCGGTGTCGACCCGCCGCGCGGGCTGCTGTTGTACGGCCCGCCCGGCGGCGGCAAGACGTACCTGGTCCGGGCGCTCGCGGGCACCGGCAAGCTGAACGTGCTGTCGGTCAAGGGCGCCGAGCTGATGGACAAGTGGGTCGGCG
Organism: Actinophytocola sp.; assembly: GCF_050699915.1. GTDB lineage: Bacteria > Actinomycetota > Actinomycetes > Mycobacteriales > Pseudonocardiaceae > Actinophytocola. The sequence continues at coordinate 48,024 of NZ_JBOHGA010000014.1, read as the reverse complement.
AGTCCGAGCGGGCGGTGCGGGAGCTGTTCCGCCGAGCCGCGGAGGCCGCGCCCGCGCTGGTGTTCCTCGACGAGGTCGACGCGCTGGCGCCGCGACGCGGGCAGTCCGCCGACTCCGGCGTGACCGACCGGGTGGTCGCGGCCCTGCTCACCGAGCTCGACGGCGTGGAGCCGATGCGCGACGTGGTCGTGCTCGCCGCCACGAACCGGCCGGAGCTGATCGACCCCGCGCTGCTGCGGCCGGGCCGGCTCGAGCGGTTGGTGTACGTGCCGCCGCCGGACGCCGAGGCGCGGGCGGAGATCCTGCGCGCGACGGCCCGGAACACCCCGCTCGCGGACGACGTGGACCTCGCCGAGGTGGCCCGGGAGCTGGACGGCTACTCGGCGGCGGACTGTGCGGCGCTCATCCGAGAGGCCGCGCTGACCGCGATGCGCGAGTCGCTGGAGGCGTCGGTCGTGACGGCCGCCCACCTGGCGACGGCCCGCGGCACGGTGCGCGCGTCGCTGGACCCGGCGCAGCTGGCCGCGCTCGAGGCGTACGCCAAGGCGCGGTAGCTACTTGCCAGTGCTACTTGCCAGTGCTACTTGCCATCGTTCTCGCCGCCGAGGCCCTCGTAGTCGTTGGTGACGATGACGATCACGCCGGCCGCGAAGCCGCCGATGCCGCGGAAGCGTTCCTCGACCCGCATGCCGAAGTCGCCGGCGATGTCCTCGGCGGCCTGCTGCTCGGCGGTGCCGGACCGGTAGTAGACGGTCGTGGTCGGGATCGTGCCGTACGGGTAGTTGTCGACCTGGACGACGTTCCAGCCGACCGCACGCAGGTCCTCGGCGGCCTGCGACGCGAGGCCCTCGACCGTGCTGTTGTTGTAGATGCGGACCGGCTGGGTCTTGCCGGGCTCGCCGTTGCCGTCGCCGCCGGGCGGCGGGGCGGGCGGTGAGTCGCCCGGCCGGGTGGTGGTCGTGGTCGGCTCGCCCGTCGGCGAGGAAGACGTCGGCTCCGACGTCGAGGTCCCGGACGACGTCGGCGGCCGCTGTTCGGACGAGCCGGGCTCGCTCGGCGACGTCCTCGTGGGTGGTGGCTGTGCGTTGTCGTCGCCGTTGCCCGTGCCGCCGCCGAAGACCGAGATCAGACCGATCACCAGCGCGATCACCGCGAGCCCGAGCAACGCCATGCCCGCGACCCGCAGCGGGCGCGTGGGGCTGGGCGACTCGGGTGAGCTCATCGACCCAGCCGCGGGGCCGAGCGGGCGCGCTGGCGGCCGCTGCGCAGCCGGCGCAGGCGCTTGACCAGCATCGGATCGGCCTCGAGCGCCTCACGCTTGTCGATCAAGCGGTTGACCAGCTGGTAGTAGCGCGTCGGCGAGACGCCGAACAGCTCGTGGATCGCCTGCTCCTTGAGACCGGGGTACTTCCACCACTGGCGCTCGAACGCGAGGATCTCGCGCTCCCGCTCCGTGAGGCCGGCCTCGGTCGGTGCCGCCGCGCGGGCGTGCGGATCGGAGGGCTGTGCCGGCAGCTCTGCGGCGTCCATCTGGCTCCTCGCCACGGGTCTTCTCGCGAATCACACGCCTGTGATTCGCCTCCCTCATTACATCACGCTACCCACTGTGGCGGCCCGCCATGTCGGCGAGAGTCGCGCGATCTTTCCTCCCGCGGACGTGGCTTAGGGTCGGCGCCATGGCCATACGCCCGATCGTGATCGTCGGTGAGCCGGTGCTGCACCAGCCGACGCGCCCGGTGGAGACGTTCGACGACGAGCTGAAGACGCTCGTGGCCGACATGTTCGAGACGATGGCCGCCGCACCCGGCGTGGGCCTCGCCGCGAACCAGGTGGGCGTCGACCTGCGCGTGTTCGTCTACGACTGCCCGGACGACGACGGCGTGCGGCACCGCGGGGTCCTGGTCAACCCGGTGCTGGAGACCTCCGAGCGCCCGGAGACCATGCCGGACCCGGAGGACGACCTCGAGGGCTGCCTGTCCGTGCCCGGGGAGCGCTTCCCCACCGGCCGCGCGGCGTGGGCGAAAGTGACCGGCCAGGACGTGTCCGGCGAGCCGGTCGAGGTCGAGGGCACCGGCTTCCTCGCGCGCTGCCTGCAGCACGAGACCGACCACCTCGACGGGCTGCTGTACCTGAACCGGCTCACCGGCCGGTACGCCAGGGAGTCCAAGCGGATGCTCAAGTACAACGGCTGGGGCGTGCCCGGCCTGTCGTGGGACCCAGCCGTGGAGACCGAGCCGGGCGAGGAGTAGCGGCCCGCGGCCGGTTCGCTCGCGGCGAACTCGGAACATCGCCGCCCGGCGCACACTTGCAGTAGGTGCAACTGGCGCAAGGGGCGGTGATCGCGTGTCCGAGGACGAGCTCGACGCCTACTCCCGAACGGTGAGTGCCGTGGCGAAGATGCTCACCCCGCACGTGGCGAGCGTGTCGCTGCGGCGGGGCAGCGGCTCGGCGGTGGTGTTCACAGATGCCGGGCACCTGCTGACGAACGCGCACGTGGTCGGCGGCGGCAAGCGCGGCACGGCGACGTTCTCGGACGGTACGGAGACGCCGTTCGAGGTGGTCGGCTCCGATCCGCTGTCCGATCTCGCGGTGCTCCGCGCGGCCTCGGACGCACCACCGCCAGCGGACCTCGGCGACGCCGACGAGCTCGTGGTCGGTCAGCTGGTGGTGGCGGTCGGCAGCCCGCTGGGCATGGTCGGCTCGGTTACCGCCGGCGTGGTGAGCGGGCTGGGCCGGTCGCTGCCGGTGCGCCAGGGGCAGGCGGCGCGGGTGATCGAGGACGTGATCCAGACGGACGCGGCGCTCAACCCGGGCAACTCCGGCGGCGCGCTCGCCGACTCGCGCGGGCGGGTCGTCGGCGTCAACACCGCGGTGGCGGGCTTCGGCCTCGGTCTCGCGGTCCCCATCAACCGCACGACCCGGCGGATCATCGACACGCTGATGGTCGAGGGCCGGGTGCGGCGGGCCTACCTCGGCGTGGTCGGCGTCCCGGCTCCGCTGCCGGACGAGGTGGCCGAGCGGACGGGCCAGCGCGCGGGCCTGCGGGTGCTCGAGGTCGTGGGCGGCGGGCCCGCGGACCAGGCCGGCCTGCGCAAGGGCGACCTCGTGCTCACGGTGGCCCGCGAGCAGGTCCACGACGCGCAGGGCATCCAGCGGAAGCTCTTCGCCGAGGTGATCGGCACGAACCTGGCGGTCACGGTGCTGCGCAACGGCGCGATGGTGGACGTCTACGCCCGCCCGACGGAGCTCACGGTCGGCTAGCCGCCAGCCGCTCGACCTCCCGCCGGACCAGCGCCACGCGCTCGGGCAGCGGGCCCGCGGGAACGTCGACGAGCTGGAAGCCGAGCCCACGGTAGGTCCGCTCGTGGAGCCGCTCGAAGACCAGCGAGTCCGCCAGGCTGATCCGCCTCGCCTCGGTGTGCCGGACGAAACCCAGGTTGCGGACGAAGAACACCGTCGGCTCGTACTCGTCGCCGGCCACCGCCCGTTCGACCTCCGCCACGAGCACGGGCGGCGTCGCGAAGCCGAGGTAGTGGCAGAGCGCCAGCGTGCACACCGGGGAGCGGTCGAAGAAGACGTCGGCGTCGCCCGCCACCCGAGCGGCGTCCCGGCGCCGGCGCTGCAGTCGCACGACCTGGTCGACGAAGGCGGGCTCGCGCCAGGGTTCCTCCTCACCGCACGCGTTGGCGAGGGCGATGGTGTCCGTCGCGGCCTCCTCGACCACGCGATGACCATCGAGCTCCAACTGACGCAGCACGGCCGTCTTCCCGGAACCCGGGGTGCCGGTGAGGATGTATCCGGGCATGGGCGTACTCCGATCGCACCGAGGGAAATGGTGAGCGGTGGGGTCCGCCGCGAACGTCTGGTGGCTAGCCCGAGACGGCTCGCCAGCCGGGTGGCGGATCCTCGCCGACCCGGCCGTCGACGGCCTCCCGCAGCAGGTCGGCGTGGCCGGCGTGCCGGCCGTACTCCTCGACCAGGTCGTAGACGAGCCGGCGCAGGCTGGCGTGCTGGCCGTCCGGGCCGGAGACGTCGGCGTCCTGGTCCAGCCCGCCGTCGGCGAGGGCCGCGGCCAGCCGCTCGCGGGACCGCTCGACGGCGTCGTCCCAGCTCGCGTAGAGCTCCTCGGGGGTGTCGGCGGCCGCGGAGGTGAACGGCCAGTCGGCGCTGTCCCACTCGTCGACGCGCCACGGCGGGCCGAGCGGCTTCCCGTCCAGCTTGGTGGCGAAGGTGTGGTCCTCCACGACGGCGAGGTGCTTGAGCAGGCCGCCGAGCGTCAGCGACGAGGCACCGATCCGGGTCGCCAGCCCGGCCGCGTCCAGGTCGTCGGCCTTCCAGCGGAACGTCGTGCGCAGCCGCTCCAGCGCGCCGACCAGGTGCTCGGTCTCGGTGCCGGCCAGAGGCGGCTCCCAGGGACTGTCGGTCATAGCGTGACCGTAGTCCGGCGCCACGGCAGCAGCGGCAGGTTCACCAGCTCGACCAGACGGTCCAGCGCCGCCAGCTCGGTGTACCGGCCGGCCAGCACGGCGGCGCGGACCTCGCGGACCTCGGCTCTGGACACCGGCACGCCCGCGAGCACGAACGGCAGCACCAGCCGCAGCGCCGACACCACCGGCACCCGGCGACGCTGCGGCGCGCGTAACGCCAGCGCCGCCGCGCGCAGCAGGTGGTCCGACTCGGCCCACGACCGCCACCGGGACGCGTCCGCCGCCGCGCAGCGCAGGCACACCGGGTCGCCCGCGCCAAGCTCGCCGCCGCACTCCTCGCAGCGCAGCAGGCGCAGCGACCAGTCGACGCACGTCCAGGGGTACGCGTCCGGCGTGGCCGACAGCACCTGCGTCGCGAGCTCCCGTTCGGACTCCGCGCCCGCGCTGGCCCGGGAGGCGGCCAGCAGGTCACGCCAGTCGACGAGCCAGCGCGCCTCGACCTCCTCCGCGCAGCCCAGGCACGACGGGTAGCCGCGGCCGGCCGGCTCGGCGCAGCTCGCGCACGGCGTCACCGTCGGCGTGTCCACCGACCGGTCCGGCACGAGCGCGTCCACCACGGTGGCACCGTACTTGGCGCAGCGGCGCAGCGTCCTCAGCATCGCCCTTGGCATCGCCGCGTCGGCGTGGCTATGGTCGAAGGCACGAGAACTCAACATCTTTAGCGGGAGCTCGCGCCACAGCGGGCTGAGAGGGCAAGTGGTGTCCGTTCGCAGGACCCGGCCTTGCCGACCGCCTGAACCTGACCGGGTAATGCCGGCGTAGGGAGGCTTTCCATGACTGCTCTCGAGGACCGTTCCGTTCAGCCGAGCGTGACCACCGGGCCCATCACCGGCTCCACGAAGGTCCACCGCGACGGCGTCCCGTTCCGGCGGGTGCACCTGACGAACGGTGAGCACGTCGACCTGTACGACACCTCCGGCCCGTACACCGACCCCGAGGCGACCATCGACGTCCACACTGGACTGCCGAGGCTGCGGCAGGACTGGGCGCTGGAACCGGTGAACGGCGCCGTGACCCAGCTGGCCTACGCCAAGGCCGGGATCGTCACCAAGGAGATGGCGTTCGTCGCGACGCGGGAAGGTGTCGAACCGGAGCTCGTCCGCGACGAGGTGGCCCGCGGCCGGGCGGTGATCCCGGTCAACCGCAACCATCCCGAGTCCGAGCCCACCATCATCGGCAAGAAGTTCCTCGTCAAGATCAATGCCAACATCGGCAACTCGGCGGTCTCGTCCTCCATCGAGGACGAGGTGGAGAAGATGGTGTGGGCGACTCGCTGGGGCGCGGACACCGTGATGGATCTGTCGACTGGGAGACGGATTCACGAGACTCGCGAGTGGATCCTGCGCAACGGGTCCGTGCCGATCGGCACCGTGCCGATCTACCAGGCGCTGGAGAAGGTCGGCGGCGACCCCGCGCGGCTGTCCTGGGAGGTCTACCGGGACACCGTGATCGAGCAGTGCGAGCAGGGCGTCGACTACCTGACGGTGCACGCCGGCGTGCTGCTGCGGTACGTCCCACTCACCGCGAGGCGCGTCACCGGGATCGTCTCGCGCGGCGGCTCGATCATGGCCGCCTGGTGTCTAGCGCATCACCGGGAGTCGTTCCTGTACACCAACTTCGTCGAGCTGTGCGAGATCCTCCGCCGCTACGACGTGACGTTCTCCCTCGGCGACGGGCTGCGTCCGGGCAGCATCGCCGACGCCAACGACGAGGCCCAGTTCGCCGAGCTGCGCACGCTCGGCGAGCTCACCCACGTCGCCCGCGAGCACGACGTCCAGGTGATGATCGAGGGCCCGGGTCACGTGCCGCTGCACAAGATCGCGGAGAACGTCCGCCTCGAGGAGGAGCTCTGCGGCGAGGCGCCGTTCTACACGCTCGGTCCACTCGCGACGGACATCGCGCCGGCCTATGACCACATCACGTCGGCCATCGGCGCGGCGCAGATCGGCTGGGCCGGCACCGCGATGCTCTGCTACGTCACGCCGAAGGAGCACCTCGGCCTGCCCGACCGCGACGACGTGAAGACCGGCGTGATCACGTACAAGATCGCCGCGCACTCCGCCGACCTCGCCAAGGGCCATCCGCGCGCGCAGGAGTGGGACGACGCGCTGTCCAAGGCGCGCTTCGAGTTCCGCTGGACCGACCAGTTCAACCTCTCGCTCGACCCGGACACCGCGCGGTCGTTCCACGACGAGACGCTGCCCGCGGAACCGGCGAAGTCCGCGCACTTCTGCTCGATGTGCGGGCCGAAGTTCTGCTCGATGCGGATCACCCAGGACGTGCGTCGCTACGCCGAGGAGCACGGACTGTCCACTGTGGAGGCGATCGAGGCCGGCATGGAGGAGATGGCCGAGCGGTTCCACGACCACGGCGACCGGGTCTACCTGCCGGTGGCGGACGCGTGAGCACGACACCTCCCCGCGTCCTCACCATCGCCGGGTCCGACTCCGGCGGCGGTGCGGGCATCCAGGCCGACCTGCGCACCTTCTTCGCCTGCGGGGCACACGGGATGACCGCGGTCACCGCCGTCACCGTGCAGAACTCGCTGGGCGTACGCGGCGTGTCGGTGCTCCCGGCGGACGTGGTGGCCGCCCAGATCGAGGCGGTCGCCGAGGACATCGGCGTGCAGGCCGCGAAGACCGGCATGCTGGCCACCGCTGAGATCATCGCCGCGGTGGCCAAGGCGTGCGACAAGGTCCACATCGGACGCGACGGCGAGGTCCCGTTCGTCGTCGACCCGGTGGCCGCGTCGATGCACGGCGACCAGCTGCTGCGCGACGACGCATTGGACGCGCTGCGCACCGAGCTGTTCCCGCGCGCCACGCTCGTCACGCCGAACCTGGACGAGGTCCGGCTGCTCACCGGCATCACGGTGCGCGACCGGGCCGGCGCACGGGAGGCGGCGCGGGCGCTGTTCGCGCTCGGCCCGCGGTGGGCGCTGGTCAAGGGCGGTCACCTGCACGACGACCCGGAGTGCGTCGACCTGCTCTACGACGGCTCGACCTTCCTGGAGCTGCCGGCGGCCCGAGTGGACACGAAGCACACGCACGGCGGCGGCGACACGATGGCCTCGTCGATCACCACGGCACTCGCCCGCGGCATGGACGTACCGGCGGCGGTCCGGTTCGGCAAGACGTTCGTGACGCGGTCGGTCCAGCACGCCTACCCGCTCGGCGGCGGCGTGGGCCCGGTGTCCCCGTTGTGGCGGGTCAGGCCGATTTCGGACATATAGCACCTTCGACAAAACCGTCCCCACCAGCGATGGGCGGCGTTTACGCTTCCCTGACGTCGGTCGGTGTACTCGGGAGGGGGCCGGTGGAGATGACCCGTGACCGGGTGCGCGCCCTGGTCGAGCACAGGCGCTTCCAGCTGGTCATCATCTGGGTCATCGTGGCCAACGCGGTGACGCTCGGCCTCGAGACGTCGAAGTACGTGACGGACAACTTCGGCGGCCTGCTGCACGTCGCCGACAGGGTCATGCTCGGCGTCTTCGTGGTCGAGCTCGCGCTGCGGCTGTTCGCCTACCGCCTGCGGTTCTTCACCGACGCCTGGAACGTCTTCGACTTCCTCGTCGTCGGCATCTCGCTGCTGCCGGCCAGCGGGCCGTTCTCCGTACTGCGGGCGCTGCGGGTGCTGCGCGTCTTGCGGCTGATCTCGGCGGTGCCGGCCATGCGCCGGGTGGTGTCGGGCCTGCTCGCCGCGGTGCCCGGGATGGCCTCGATCGGCGCGCTGCTCGGTCTGATCATCTACGTCGCGGGGGTGATGGGGACCAAGCTGTTCGGCGACATCTCGCCGCTCTACTTCGGCGACCTGGGCACCACGCTGTTCACGCTGTTCCAGACGATGACCGGCGAGGGCTGGCCGGACGTGGCGCGCGAGGTCATGGAAGAGGCGAAGTTCGCCTGGATCTTCTTCGTGATCTACATCCTCGTGTCGAGCTTCGCGGTGCTGAACCTGTTCATCGCGGTGATCGTCAGCGGGATGGAGAAGCAGGTCACCGACGACCTCGTCGAGGCGGAGGACCGGCACGCGGCCGACCAGGCGGCGTCGGACCGGCAGATCCTGGACGAGCTGCGGGCGCTGCGCGCCGAGGTCGCCGAGCTGCGGACGGCGGCCTCGCGGGACGCGTCGGAACCGGCCTAGCCGATGCTCACCCGGGAGCGGGCCCGCGCGCTGGTCGACAGCGCGTCGTTCCAGCGGGTGGTCGTCACCGTGATCCTGGTGAACGCGGTGACGCTCGGGCTGGAGACGTCCGACCGGCTGTCCGGCACCTGGCTGCACGTCGCGGACCGGCTGGCGCTCGCGGTGTTCGTGGTCGAGCTGGCGCTGCGGCTCTACGCGGCCGGGTGGCGGTTCTTCCGGGATCCGTGGAGCGTGTTCGACGCGCTGGTGGTGGGCGTCGCGCTGGTGCCGGCGACCGGGTCGCTTTCGGTGCTGCGCACGCTGCGGGTGTTGCGCCTGCTGCGGCTGGTGTCGGTGGTGCCGTCGTTGCGCCGGGTGGTCGCCGGGCTGCTGGCGGCGGTGCCGGGCATGGCGTCGGTGGCGGGGCTGCTCACACTGGTGATCTTCGTGGCCGGAGTGCTGGCCACCGGGTTGTTCGGCCCGATCGCGCCGGGTTACTTCGGGGACCTGGACACCACGTTGTTCACGCTGTTCCAGGTGATGACCGGGGAGGGCTGGCCGGACGTCGCGCGCTCGGTCATGGCGGTCCAGCCGGCGGCCTGGATCTTCTTCGTGGTCTACATCCTGGTGTCGAGCTTCGCGGTGCTGAACCTGTTCATCGCGGTGGTGGTGAGCGGGATGGCGGACCAGGTCACGGACGACCTGGTCGAGACCGGGCAGCGCAACGCGGACGCGCAGGCGTCCTCGGACGCGACGATCCTGGCGGAGGTCCGGGCGCTGCGCGAGGAGGTGGCGTCGTTGCGCCGGGTCACGAGGGGGCGTTGATGGGGGCTTCGCTGGGCGCGAGTCCGGTTCGGGCGCGGGCGAGAGCGCTCGCGGACGCGCCGTGGTTCAGCCGGCTGATCGTCGGCGTGCTGGTGGTGAACGCGATCGCCATCGGCCTGCGCACGGCGTCGTCGGTGTCGAAGTCGCTCGATCCCCTGCTGGTGGGGACCGAGATCGCGGTCGTGGTGATCTTCGTGGTCGAGATGATCATCAAGATCATGGGCCACGGGCGGTCGTTCTTCCGCGAGGCGTGGAACTGGTTCGACCTGATCGTGATCATCCTGTCGATCGTGCCGGCGTCGGGCACGCTGCTGATGCTGCGGACGGTGCGCATCCTGCGGACGTTCCGGCTGATCTCGGTGATCCCGTCGATGCGCCGGGTGGTGAACGCTCTGTTCACGGCGGTGCCGGGGCTGCTGTCGATCCTGGCGCTGCTCATGCTGGTGCTGTACACGTCGTCGATCGCGGCGGTGCAGATGTTCGGCGCGGTGGCGCCCGAGGAGTTCGACGGCCTGGGCGCGTCGCTGCTGACGATGTTCCAGGTGATGACGCAGGGCTGGCCCCCGGTCGCGGACGAGGTGCTGGACGCGCGCCCGCTGAGCTGGATGTTCTTCGTGGGCTACATCGTGGTGACCGGCTTCATCGTGCTGAACCTGCTGATCGCGGTGATCGTCAACGCGATGGAACGCCAGGTGACCGAGGCCATCGTGGCGAAGGAACAGCTGGTGGAACGAGACCACCACGCGGAGCTGATGACCGAGTTGACGGCCCTGCGCGAGGAGATGGCCGCCCAACGAGCGGAGCTGGCCTCCCTGCGAGCGAACCGAGAACCCGACCCGGCCTAGCCGCCGGAGTTGTCCACACCCGAACGCCCTATCCACAAGTCGATCTTGCCGCCCCACCCCGCCGCTCCCAACCGATAAACTGGCGTTTGGAGGGGTGCCCCGGAGCGGGTGGGGGCGTTGCGTTTCTGGCTTTCCGCACGCGCGCGAGTACGCGGTTGTGGGCGGATGTGCAAGGAGTCAGCGGGGCGGGCTCGAGGCCTGGGCCCAGAAGCGTTGCGGCACCCGGCCCGCCGCCCTTGCCAGCCGGCCGCCGTTGACCGCGTGGCGCATGGCCGCGGCCATCTTCTCCGGGTCCGTTGCTCGAGTGACCGACGTGGCCAGCAGGACCGCCGCGCAGCCGAGCTCCATCGCGAGCGCCGCGTCCGACGCCGTGCCGATGCCGGCGTCCAGCACCACCGGCACACCCGCTCGGGCCACGATCAGCTCGATGTTGTGCGGGTTGCGGATCCCGAGCCCGGTCCCGATCGGCGAACCCAGCGGCATCACCGCGGCGCAGCCCGCCTCCTCCAGGCGCAGCGCCAGCACCGGGTCGTCGTTCGTGTACGGCAGGACCGTGAAGCCGTCGGCGACCAACGAGTAGGCAGCGTCGAGCAGCTCGACCGGGTCCGGCAGCAGCGTGCGGTCGTCGGCGACCACCTCCAGCTTGACCCAGTCCGTGCCCAGCGCCTCCCTCGCCAGCCGCGCGGTCAGCACCGCCTCGGCCGCGGTTCGGCAGCCCGCCGTGTTCGGCAGCGGGTCGATCCCCAGGCGCGCCAACAGATCCAGCACACCCGTGCCGCCGTCGGCGTCGACGCGGCGGATGGACACCGTCGTCAGCTCGGTGCCGGACGCGACCAGCGCGCGCTCGAGAACGGCCAGGTTCGTGGCGCCACCGGTGCCGGTGATCAGTCGCGACGAGTACTCGCGCCCGGCGATGACGAACGGATCGTCCACGACCCCGTTTTGAAGATGGGCGAAGGTTCCTTCCACCTCGGGGTCGAGCTTCGAAACGGGGTCGGTCATTCAGCCTCCTTGGACGGCGGTGAGGATCTCGACGTCGGCGCCGTCGGCCAGCACGGTCCGGCCGTGCTCGGCGCGTGCGCACACCTGGCCGTCGACCGCGACCGCGATGCCCGTGGCCGGCGTGCCGAGCGACGCGAGCAGCCCCGCGACCGTGACGCCGTCGGGCACCTCCCGCGCCGTGCCGTTGACCCGCACCCGCAACGTGCTCACCTCCGAGTAGGACAGTGCCGAGCGGGATCCGCGGCGAGGACCTGCGCCGGCGGGTCCTCGCCGGCGACCATCGCTCGCACCGCGGCCGCGGTGATCGGGGCGAGCAGCAGGCCGTTGCGGTGATGCCCGGCGGCGACCAGCACGCCCGGCTCCAGCCAGCCGACCAGCGGCAGGTTGTCCCGGCTGCCGGCCCGCAGCCCGGCGGCGGTCTCGGTCAGGCCGAACTCCGCGATGCCCGGCATGACCCGCTCGGCGTCGGCGAGCAGGTCGAGTACGCCGCCGACCGTGACCTCCGTGTCGAACCCGGCCTCATACTGCGTGGCGCCGAGCACGAGCTCCCCGCCCGGGCGCGGCACCAGGTACACCGGCCGGGACTCGACCAGCGCACGGAGCGTGTGCGTCAGCGGCACAGCGCCCGTGCGCCCCCGCAGCCGCAGGATCTCGCCCTTGACCGGCCGCACGAGCGTGTCCAGCGCCGGGTGCAGCGCCGCGCTCCAGGCTCCCGCCGCGATCACCGCCGTGTCGGTCTCGATGGTCCCGCCCTCGACGTGCACCACCCCCCGCTCGACCGACTCGACGCGCCGCGAGTCGAGCACGACCCCCGCCCGCCTGGCCGCGGTCACCAGGCTGCGCAGCAGCTCGCGGTTGTCCACCGCCAGGTCACCCGGCACGACGAGTCCACTTCGGACCCCTGGGCCGATGGCCGGCTCCCGGCCGCGCAGCTCGCGCCCGGTCAGGCGCTCGACCTCGCGACCAAGCGACGCCAGGTGGTCGGCCAGGACGTCGAGCTGGGCGGCGTCCGCGGCGTCGACAGCGGCGACCAGCGTCCCACCGGTCAGCAGCCGGACGTCGAGCTCGGCCGCGTACTCCGGCCAGAGGTCCAGGGAGGCGACGCCGAGCTCGAGCAGCGCCTCCTCGCCCGGCCAGGACTCGGTGACCGGGGCGAGCATGCCGCCGGCCACCCAGGACGCGCCCCGCGCGGGCGCCGGGTCGACCAGCGTGACGTCGTGCGACTCGGCCAGCCGCCACGCGACCGACAACCCGATTACGCCGCCACCCACGACGACGATGCGATGACTCACAGCACATCACGCTCCCTGCGCCGGCATGATCCGGATCAGGTACGACGGTCGGGATCGGCGGATCCCCTCTCAGCCCGGTACCTCCGGACTCCCGTGCGGACCACCATCCACGGTAGCGCACCGGATAGCGTGACGGCGTGCCTGGACTCGACGCAACGGCCATCCGCCGGCGCCTCGCGGACGCGCGGCTGTACCTGTGCACGGGCCTGCGACCGGACCTCGCGGAGTTCGCCGACGCGGCGCTGGCCGGCGGCGTGGACGTGGTGCAGCTGCGGGAGAAGTCGATCGAGGCGCGCGACGAGCTGGCCGCGCTCGCGGCGCTGGCCGAGGTCTGCGCACGGCACGGCGCGCTGCTCTCGGTGAACGACCGGGCGGACGTCGCGCTGGCCGCGGAGGCCGACGTCCTGCACCTCGGCCAGGACGACCTGCCCGTGCCGTTGGCCCGCCGCATCCTCGGCGACGACGTGGTCATCGGCCGCTCGACGCACGACCGCGAGCAGGCCACCGCGGCCGCGGTGGAGCCGGGAGTCGACTACTTCTGCACCGGTCCGTGCTGGCCGACGCCGACGAAGCCGGGCCGGCCGGCGCCGGGCCTGGACCTGGTCCGCACCACCGCCGAGCAGCGTCCGGACCGCCCGTGGTTCGCGATCGGCGGCATCGACGAGGCACGCCTGCCGGAGGTGCTGGGGGCGGGGGCGACCCGAGTGGTCGTGGTACGCGCGATCACCGAGGCGGCGGACCCCCAGACCGCCGCCTCCCGCCTGGCCGCCGCACTGCGCTGACCTGGGACGGAAAAGAGCGGCGGACGGGCCGGCAGGGTTCGGCCCGTCCGCCGCTGGGCACAAGGCCCACTGGGGAGAGATCAGCCCGTGTACAGGGTGAGCCCGTAGCGGCTCAACACCTCGGGAACCGGCTGGTAGAACGTCGTGCCGCCGGAGCTGCAGTTGCCGGAGCCACCGGAGGTCAGGCCGACGGCCTGCACGCGCGTGCCCGAGCCCGGGTTGGTGACCAGCGAGCCACCGGAGTCACCCGGCTCCGCGCACACGTTGGTGCGGATCATCTGGCTGACGCAGCCCTGGGGGTAGCACACCGTCTGGTTCGTGGCGGTGACGCTGCCGCAGCGCCAGCCGGTGGTCGAGCCGGACCGGCAGACGCCCAGGCCGGTCGAGGCGGACCGCGGACCGGTGACCGTCACGTCGCTGCCGGACGAGTAGCGGTCGACCAGCGGGGTCGACACGGCGGAGGCCGACGTCACGCGGATGATGCCGTAGTCGTTCGTCGGGAACGACGTGCCCGCGCGGGTGCCGATCGTGCCGCCGACGCCGGACCAGTTGGTGCCGATGTTGGTGCAGTGGCCGGCCGTGATGACGTACCGGGTGCTGCCCGAGCGGGCGTTGAAGCCCAGCGAGCAGCGCGAGCCGCCGGTGGTGATCGCCTGGCCGCCGATCAGGTTCCAGACCGGCTTGTACGCCTCGGACACGTGCTTGATCTTCACCGCGCCGGCACCGGCGCTGGAGGCCCACTTCGCGACGTTGACGTCGGAGCCGTGCACCTCGACGACCAGAGATCTGGTCGTCTTGTCGACGTACCAACCAGCCACTGAACTCGGCCGGGTCTCGGCCGACTTGTCCAGCGTGACCTGGGCAGCGGACAGGTCCGCCAGGGTGGGGGCGGCGGTGTCCGCACCCGCCGTCGCCGGGCTGGCCAGGGACAGGGCCACACCGGCGGCGAGCAGGCCTGCGCCTGCCCAGCGCAGGATGGAAGTGCGTTTCATCAGAGGTACTCCCTCGACTTGGGTAGCAGGGAACCCGAAAGCGGCAAGGGGATGGATCCGCTCCCGGGGCAAGAGGGATCTCGGTTTCTTGCCATCCGTATGGATGACGCTGATGAAACTATGTTTCGACGTTGTGTTCGGATATCGCCCGTTCGGGGACAACAGTTGCCATTGTGAGCGCAGTCACGCTACTAACAGTTAGCCAGTTTGTCCGTTTGGAGGCACCGTCACCGTGCCGGTCGGCTCGCCGCCGGTCGTGGTCTCGGGCGCGGTGGTCTCGGGCTCGGTCGGTTCGGTCGGCGGCGCAACGGGCTCCTCGTTCTCGCTGGTCGGCGGGTTCTCGGTGACCGTGACCGTCGACGGATCGGTTGGCGTCGTCGTCGACTCGCGGGTCGCCGGCGGCGCCTGGTCGCGGTCCTGGCCGCCGTCCTGCTGTGTCCGGACGATGCCGCCGACCGTGGTGCCCTTGTCTCCGGACAGCGTCTCACCACGGATCGCCTCGACGCCGGTGACCACCAACATGCCGACCATGAACGCCAGCACGCTCGCCGCGATCAGCGCGGGCCAGCGCAGCTTGCGCCGCGACTCCTCGTCGGGTTCCTCGACTGACTCGAGCTTGGTCGTCGCCTGGTCGAGCGTCGACTGCTCGGTCTCCGCCTGCTCGGTCTCCGCGTGCTCGGTCTCCGCGTGCTCGGTCGTCGCGGGCTCGGTCTCCGTCTCCGCCTTCGCGGAATCGGTTTCGGGTTCGTCGGTCTCGGGTTCCTCGGTCCTCGCCTTGGCCTCGGCCGCTGTCTCCGGTCGCTCCTCGAGGAGCGTCACGCTGGTGCCGCCGGCACGGGCGACGACCAGGTTCCGGACGCTCTGCACGCCCTGTCTCGTGCGTTGGATCGACCTCAGGTAGAGCGCGCCGCCCACCGTGGTCACCATGCTCGCGAGGCCCGCGCCGATGACGGTGCCGGCGACGCCCATCGTCGAGCCGAGGACGGCAGCAGTGATGGCGGCCAGCGCGCCTGACAAGACCTGACTGAACCGGATGCTCTGGGTGTCCTGCTTCTCGCTCATGATCCTTATCTGGTCGGGGCTTCTGTGGGTTCCCAACGTGGACGACGTACGTGTTGCTCCCCCGGTTGGCTCATCGTGAGCAGTACCACAATCCACTATGGACAGTGCATACTCGTGGAGTGGACTTGATTACCGTCGAGGAGATCATCGCCGCCGCCGAGCGGGTGGCGGACACCGCGGTGCGCACACCGCTATTGCCTTGCCACTGGGCGGATCCCGACCGTCCACTGTGGCTCAAACCGGAGAACCTGCAGCCGATCGGAGCGTTCAAGGTCCGCGGCGCGGCCAACGCGATGGCCCGCATCCCGGAGGATGTCCGGCCGCGCGGGGTGGTCGCCTACTCGAGCGGTAACCATGCGCAGGCGGTCGCCTACGTGGCGAAGCGGTTCGGGGTGCCGGCGACCATCGTGGTGGAGGAGAACACGCCGGCGATGAAGATCGAGGCCACCCGCGAGCACGGCGCCGAGGTGGTGATCGTGCCGATCACGGAGCGGGAGGTCGTGGCCGAGCGGCTGGCCGCCGAGCGGGGCGCGACGCTGATCCCGCCGTTCGACCATCCCGACGTGATCGCCGGCCAGGGCACGGCCGGCCTGGAGATCGCGGCCGACCTGCCCTCGGTGGAGCTCGTGTTGGTGCCGGTCAGCGGCGGCGGCCTGGCCTCGGGTGTGGCGACGGCGATCAAGGCGCGGTGCCCCGGCGCGAGGGTGTTCGGCGTGGAGCCCGAGCTGGCCGGCGACGCGGCCGCGAGCCTGGCCGCGGGCCAGCAGGTCCACTGGCCGGCGACGGACCGAACACGGACGATCGCCGACGGCCTGCGGGCCGAGCCGTCGGAGCTGACGTTCGCCCACCTGCGCAAGCTGCTGGACGGCATCGTGACGGTCTCGGAGGACGAGATCCGCTCGACGGTGGCGCTGCTGGCGCACCGAGCGCGCCTGGTAGCCGAACCCAGTGGTGCGGTCGCCACGGCCGCCTACCTGCACCGAGCCGCCGACCTCCCCCGAGGCCGCACAGTGGCCGTGGTGTCGGGCGGCAACCTCCAGCCCGCCGACCTGGCAAACCTCTTGGGTTGAGAGCGTGGAAGGACGCCTTGCAGACGTTGAACGTCCGGAAGGCGTCCTTCCTCGCATTAACCCCGGAAAGGGATGATGTGGGTCGGTGGGCCGACGATTCCGCAGCTCAGGCACTCCCCAGGGCGGGGCGCGTCCGCGGGCTCGCCCGTCCGCCCGACGGGTACCGGCTCGCCCGGACCCGCCTTGGCAACCGCCGGCTCGCGGGCCGGTTCGGCCGGAGCCGGCTCCGGCGTCGCGCGCGGTTCGGGGACGGCCGGGCCCAGCACGTCGTTGCGGACGCCGAGTGCCACTAGCCCACCCGCCACACACAGGCCGGCACACAGCCACATCGCCATCTGCCAGCCCTCGGTCAGCGCCACCGGGTCCGCGTACGCCGCTCCGCTCAGCCCGGCCGCCGCCGGCAGCACCGCCACCGCCAGGAGCCCGCCGGTCCGGGCGATCGCGTTGTTCACCCCGGACGCCACGCCCGCGTGCCGGTCCGCGGCCGACGCCAGCACCGTCGCGGTCACCGGGGCCACCACCGCGACCAGGCCGAGCCCGAAGAGCACCGTCGCCGGCAGGACCACCAACCAGTACGACGCACCCGGCGTGACCTGCGTGTACCAGATCATCGCGACCGCGATCACCATCGGACCGAGCACCAGGAACCACTTCGGCCCGAACCGCTGCGCCGCCTTGCCCGAGCGCGCCGACAGCAACAGCATCAGCACCGAGATCGGCAGCCCGGACAGCCCGGCCACCGTCGGCGAGTAGCCCAGCGAGGTCTGCAGCTGCAGGACGAACAGCATCATCACGCCGCCGAGCGCCGCGTAAACCACGAACGTCAGCGCGTTGGCGACGGTGAACGTGCGGTTCGCGAACAGGTCCGGCGGCACCAAGGGATCGTGCGCACGCCGCTGCACCAGCACGAACGCGACCAGGCACCCGACCCCGACCACGACCGAGCCGAACACCAGCGGATCGCCGAACCCCCGCGCCGGCCCCTCGACCAGCGCCGCGGTCACCCCGGCCAGCCCGAGCGCGCCCAGCACCGAGCCGAAGACGTCCGGGTGCCCGCCCATCTGCTGGTCACAGGACTCCGGCACGTACCGCCGGGTGTACCAGACGCACAGCAGCGCGATCGGCACGTTGATCAGGAACGCGAGCCGCCACGACCACACCTGCACCAGCACGCCGCCGACCAGCGGGCCGACCGCGCCGGCGATCCCGCCGAGCCCCGACCACGCGCCGATCGCCCGAGCCCGGTCCGACCGCACGAACGACGACTGGATGATCGCGAGCGCGCCCGGGGTGAGCAGCGCGCCGCCGATCCCCTGCAGCACCCGCGCCGCGACCAGCATCTCCGTCGAGAGGGCCAGCCCGCACAGCACCGAGGAGACACCGAACCAGGCGACCCCGATCAGGTAGACCCGCCGCCGGCCGTAGCGGTCGCCCAGCGAACCGGCGATCAGGATCAGCGCGGCCAGCGACAGCAGGTACCCGTCGAGGATCCACTGCAGGCCGGACACCGAGGCGCCGAACTCCTCGCCGATGCGCGGCAGCGCGATGTTGACCACCGTGCCGTCGAGGAAGGCCATCCCCGTGCCGAGGATCGTCGCCACGAGAACGCCGCGCGCCGCCGGGCTGCCCCAGCGGACATCCCCCAGCGTCTGCGCCGTGGTCATGAGGGCTGCGTCGACGGGCCGCTCCGCCTCATGGCCGATTCAGCTCCGCGACGAACTTGTACCGGTCACCGCGGTACACCGAACGCACCCACTCCACCGGTCGCTCCGTCATGTCGTAAGAATGCCGCGAAAGCAGCAACATCGGCATCCCGACGTCCGCGCCGAGCAGCTCCGCCTCGTGCGGGCCGGCGAGCGCGGTCTCGATCGTCTCCTCCGCGTGGCCCATCTCGACGTCGTAGCGCTCGCGCAGCACCTGGTACAGCGAGCCGCCCGCGGAGACGTACTTGCGCAGGCCGCGAAACCGGCCGAGCGGCAGGTGCGAGGTCTCGATGGCCATCGGCTCGCCGTCGGCCAGGCGGAGCCGCTGCATGCGGAGGATCTTCGCGCCCGCGCGGACCGCCAACAGCGAAGACAGCTCGCCCTCGGCCGGGATCTCCGCGATGTCGAGCAGCCGGGAGGACGGCTCGCGGCCCTGCGCGCGCATGTCCTCTGTGTACGACGACAGCTGGAGTCGTTGCGCCACCTTGGGTTCCGCGGCGAAGGTGCCCTTGCCCTGCACGCGCAGTAGCCGGCCTTCCACCGTCAGGTCGGCCAGCGC
This sequence comes from Actinophytocola sp., assembly GCF_050699915.1. Taxonomy (GTDB): domain Bacteria; phylum Actinomycetota; class Actinomycetes; order Mycobacteriales; family Pseudonocardiaceae; genus Actinophytocola. Next base: position 29,283 of record NZ_JBOHGA010000014.1, on the reverse strand, counting down.
CTGCCGGACGGTCGTACGGGACACGTCGAAGTCGGCGGCCAGGGAGCGTTCGGTCGGGATCGGCGAGCCCGGCGGCAGCGAGCTGAGCAGCTCCAACAGGTGCCGCTTGAGCCCCCAGTACTTGGGCTCGCGCAGCGCACGACCGGTGTCGGGCTCTTCCGCGGCCGACGTTTCCAGCATGGCTCCTCCAGACGACGACTTCCCTGTTACAGGATGCCTTCCCAAGCACCGGCGGCGCGATCACACCCTCCGGAATTGGGAATACCGTTACTCCCGTGGCGCCGGACCACCCTACAGCGATAGCATGATTGGTCTAGACCTAGCTGGCGCATCTGGAGGGACGAATGGCCGTTGCGGGCGAGCGGATGGCCGCGGAGATCGCCGAGCAGCCGGCGGTGTTCGACGCGATCGTCGCGCGGCGGGCCGATCTCGCGGCGGTCGCCGAGCGCCTCATGGCACCCCGGCCGCGGTTCGCGCTGCTCGCCGCGCGGGGCTCGAGCGACCACGCCGCGTTGTACACGAAGTACCTGATCGAGGTACTTCTCGAACTTCCGGCCGGACTCGTCTCCCCGTCCACCACCACCCTCTACGGCGCCGAGCCGGACCTGACCGGCGTGCTGTACGTGACCGTCAGCCAGAGCGGCGGCTCGCCCGACCTGGTGGAGGCCACCAAGGCGGCCCGCCGCCTCGGTGCGCTGACCGTGGCGGTGACCAACACCCCGGGCTCGCCGCTCGCCGAGGTCGCCGAACACGCGGTGCACCTCGGCGCGGGCGAGGAACGCGCGGTCGCCGCGACCAAGACCTACACGGCCACGCTGCTCACCACCTATCTGCTCGTCGACGCGGCGCGCGGCGGTTCCGGCGAGGCAGCGGCGGGCCTCGGTGAGCTCGCCGCGGCGACGCTGGACGGGTCGGCCGCCGCGGTGTCGGCCGCCGCGGCGCGCTACCGGGACATCGAGCGCGTGGTGACCACCGGGCGCGGCTACTCGTCGGCCACCGCGGCCGAGGCGGCGCTCAAGCTCGCCGAGACCAGCTACCTCGGCGCCCGCGCCTACAGCGGCGCCGACCTGCTGCACGGCCCGGTCGCCGCGATCGACGCCGGCACCGGCGTCGTGGCGGTGACCAGCAAGGGCCACGGCGGCGAGGCGATGCGCGACGTCGTAGCGGCCGTCGCCGATCGCGGCGCGGAGGTGCTCGCGGTCGGGTCGGCGGCCGGCGAGATGCCCGCGTCCGCGCGGATCGACGTGCCCGCGACGGCCGAGGAGGTCGCGCCGATCATCGAGGTCCTGCCACTGCAGCGGCTCGCGCTGGAGCTGTCGCTGGCCCGCGGCGGCGACCCGGACCGACCACGCGGTCTGTCCAAGGTCACCCGAACCCGGTGACCGCACCGGTGTAGAGCCCTACACTCTCCGAGGTGCGAAGGACGTCGTTCGCCCGCTGGCCGTGTTCCGTCGCAAGAACCATGGACCTGCTGGGCGACCAGTGGACGCTGCTCGTGCTCCGCGAGGCGTACCACGGGGTTCGCCGGTTCGACCGGTTCCAGGCCTCGCTCGGCATCGCCCGCAACACGCTCACCGAGCGACTGGACCGGCTCACCGGCGCGGGCCTGCTCGACCGGGTCCGCTACCAGGACCGGCCGGCTCGCTACGAGTACCCGCTGACCGAGATGGGCCGCGACTTCTTCCCCGCGCTCGCCGCGATCATCCGCTGGGGCGACACGTGGCTCGACGGCGGCGCCGGCCCGTTCACCCTGCTGCGCCACGCCGAGTGCGGCCGGCACACCGCCGCCGAGGTCCGCTGCGCGGACTGCGGTGGCACGCTCGACGCGGACGGGGTGACTTTCGAGCCCGGACCCGGTATGTCCACTGTGGAAGGACCCTCGTGACCTGTGTCGTCGGGGTCGACGCCGGCGCCACGTCCACCCGGGCGCTCGCGGTTCGGTTGGACGGCAGCGTCGTCGGGCGCGGGTCCGCCGGCGGCGGCAACCCCAACTCGCATCCGCCGGAGATCGCGGGCAAGCGGGTCGCGGAGGCGGTCCGGGACGCGATCACCGGCGGCGGCGAGGTCCTGGCGTGCGTACTGGGCATGGCCGGCGTCAGCAAGTTCACCGACCCGGAGGTGGTCGAGAGCTACATCTCGACTCTGCGGCAGGTGGGCGTCGACTGCCGGATCGAGATCGTGAGCGACGCCGAGGTGGCGTTCGCCTCGGGCACCGCGGAGCCGGACGGCGTGGTGCTGATCGGCGGCACCGGCTCGATCGCGGCCCGCATCGTGGACCGGCAGCTGACCTCCTGGGTCGGCGGCCTGGGCTGGATGCTCGGCGACGAGGGCTCGGCGTACTGGATGGGCCGCGAGGCGGTGCGGGTGACGTTGCGGCGGCTGCAGGTCGGCGAACCACCGAGCCCGCTGGGCGAGGAGGTGCTCCGGGCGTCGTTGCCCGGGCGCACCTCGGTCGGCCTGGCCCGCCTCGCGAACCGCCTGATCACCGCGGCGAACGCGGAGCCACCGATCCGGCTGGCCCGCTTCGCCGAGACGGTCAGCGAGTACGCCGCGACCGACCCAGTGGCGGCGCGCATCGTCGAGGAGGCGGCGGAACTGCTGGCCCGGCTCGCGATGGACGCCCGGACCGCGGACGAGCGCTCGCCGATCGTGCTCGCCGGCAGCGTGGTCGGCCCGGACAGCCCGGTCGGCGTGGCGCTGCGCACGACGCTCGCCGGCTACACGCCGGTGCCGGTGACGTTCGCGCCGGACGGGACCGTCGGCGCGGCGTGGCTGGCGGCCCTCGAGGTCGACCCGGAAGCGCCCCGGCCTAGAACGGAACCCTGAGGACGATCGCGGTGGCGTTGTCCTGCCCGCCGGCGACGTCCGCGGCGGCCAGCACGCGCTCGGCCATCGCGCTCGGCTCGATGTGCAGGCGCAGGATCTCCCGGATGCGCGGATAGGGCACCTGGTCGGCGACGCCGTCGCTGCACAGCAGGTACACGTCGCCGGGCGCGGAGACGACGCTCAGTACGTCCGGCTCCGGGCGGGCGGCGTGCCCGACGTAGCGGGTCAGGTGGTAGCGGGCGGCCTCGGCCTGCGGCGAGTCGAGCGGGTACAGCCCGTGCGCCACGCCGAGCCAGGCCATCGTGTGGTCGACGGTGAGCAGCTCGAGCAGGTCGTCGCGGAAGCGGTAGACGCGCGAGTCACCGAGCTGCACGACCCAGAGCGCATCCTCCTCGCCGGCGAGCAGCGCGGTCAGCGTGCAGCCGGCCAGGCCCACCGCGTGCCGGCCGATCTCGGCGACCTGGTCCTGCGCGGCCGCGACCGCGTCCCGGATGGTGCCCGGCCCGATCTTCCCCCGAGCGGACCGGATCCCCTCGACGAACGCGTCCACAGTGGTGCGTCCGGCGAGCGCGCTCCCGTCGGTGTCCCCCATGCCGTCCGCGACGACGGCGAGGAGCGGGTCGAGGTCGAGATGCGCGACGTCGAAGTTCGCCCGGTAGCGACGACCGACCTCGCTAGCGAACGCCCCAGTTAAGCCAATCACGTCCGCATCCTAGGGTGTCGGAGCCCCGGATGGTCCTGCGGAATTTCTCGCTTGAGGACGAAAGCGCTGGCAGCGACGGTAAGTGCGACCAGCGGCCAACTGAGCGCGATCCGGGCGACACCGAGCGCGACCACCCAGCCCGACCACCACAACAGCCCGAACACGATCACTCGCAGCGTGTACTGGCCGACCCAGACCCAGCTCGCCCGGCCGTACGCGCGCACGAGGTCGGGGTCGCGGCGCCAGCGCGTCCGCTGCCCGATGACCAGCCCGACGACCACCCCGAGCAGCGGCCAGCGGACGAGGATGCTGACCGCCCACGCGAGCGCACTGGCCACATTGGACAGCAGCTGGACGAGGAAGAAGTCCTGCGCGCGGCCGGTGTAGAGGGCGACGAGCGCGCCGGCGGCGACCGCGGCGACGCTCGCGAGCACGGCGGTGACCCGGCCGCCGCGGCGGAGCCGGATCGCGCCGACCAGCGCGCCGGCCACCACCGCGGCGAGCGCGCCCCAGCCGATCGACTGGCCGGAGACGAGCCAGCCGAGCACGAAGACGGCCGGCGGGATCGACGCGTCGACCGCGCCGCGCCGGCCGCCGAGCAGCTCGCGCAGCGGCTTCTCGGTCGCCTGGTCGGTCACGGTGCCCAGCCTGCCTCATGCCCTCCGAGTTAGGTAGCCCTTACTAGCGGAAGGGTCGACAACGCCGATGCGCGACGCGTCGGCGAGCGCACCGCGGTCGACGTGCCGCTGCGGCGCGAGGCGCCGTCGTCGACCGCTTGGTCCGAATTGGACAGTCGACTGCGGACGCGCGCGCACCGCGGGTCTCGTGAGTCCGTTTCGCCCCAGTTCGGGCCCGACTGTTGTAACGGGGTGATCACGGCACGAAGCAGTCTGTCCGGAATGCCCGCACGAAGGTTGAGCCCTGGTAACCGACGGTGGCGTAGGTGGGGAACAACACGGCATCCTGACGGTTTAGAGGGATGGGGAGAGGGGAGGGGGAACCGTGCCAGGGTTGTCGAGCTGGGTGGCCATCGGGGACAGCTTCACCGAGGGACTGAGCGACCTCGGACCGGACGGAACCTACGTGGGCTGGGCCGACCGCCTCGCCGCGACGCTCGCCGTGCGGGATCCGGACTTCAGGTACGCCAATCTCGCGGTGCGCGGCAAGCTGTTGCGGGAGGTCGTCGACGACCAGATACCGATCGCGCTCCAGGCCGCACCGGACCTGGTGACGGTCTGCGCCGGCGGCAACGACCTGATCGTCCCGGGCAGCGACATCGACCAGATCGCGGAGGTGTTCGAGCAGGCCGTCGTCACGCTGCGGCAGGCAGGTTGCGAGGTCGTCGTGTTCACCGGGCCGGACCCGAACAAGCAGCCGGTGGTGCGCCGCGTGCGGGGCAAGGTGGCCATCTACAACGGGCACCTGCGGGCGATCGCCGACCGGCACGGGGCCAAGCTCGTCGACCTGTGGGCGATGCCGGTGCTCGTCGACCTGCGCGCGTGGAGCGACGACCGGCTGCACTTCTCCACCGAGGGCCACCGGCGGATCGCCTTGCGCACGGCGGAGGTGCTCGACGTGCCGGTCGCCGAGGACTGGCGCGTGCCGCTGCCGCCGGTCGACCCGACGCCGTGGATCCGGTCCCGCCAGGCCGATCTCGCGTGGACCCGCGCGCACCTGTTGCCGTGGGCACGCAGGCTGCTACGCGGCCAGTCCTCGGGCGACGGTCTGCATCCGAAGCGACCGGAGCTGCAGCCGCTCGCCGACCAGAACCCCGACAACGGCCGGGCGGCGGCAGTCTAGAAACCTAGAGCAAGGCCGAGAAATGCGAGAACCGGCCGGCACAGTCCCCCATCCGCGCCGGCCGGTTCGCGGGCAGCACACCCCCACGTTGGTAGTGCCGCCCCGGCGCTCGCATCAGGCTCCGGGACGCCGAGCACCGCGCGCAGCGTGCCATTCGAGTGAGCCGGACTGCTAAACGTTCGCTAAACGACCAGGCGAACCGTCCGCCCGATCACCACCGGGCCGAGCGCCCGGGTGCCCTCGGAGAACTCGCTCGCCATCCGCGCCAGCCGGACGATCTCCTGGTCCTGCCCGGTCTCCAGCCCGGACTCGACGACCGCGAGCAGGTTCGCCCACTCCTGGTCGATCCAGTCGACCGCGTCCGCCGGCGAGGAAATCGGCACCCGCGGCGCGTCCGGGAACTCCTCGCTCACGCGCGGTTCGTCAGAAACTCCCGAGCGCAGCTGGCTTTTCGCCAGATCCGCACCTACCAGGTAGTAGCGCCGCAGCCGGGCCCGTGCGGCCACCTTGTCCACGTCGGACAGCTCCTGCTCGGCGAGCTCGTGGGCGTGCAGCCGGACGAGGTCGTGCATGAGGAACACGTCGCGGCTGGTCTCGGTGACCACGAAGGACCCGGCGAGCGTGCGCAGCCGGCGGCGGGCCTGGTCGACCTCCACCCCGCACAGCGCCGCGACCGGGTACGGGCCGATCATGGTGCCGGGGAACAGGCCCAGCAACCGCACCGTCTCCGCGAGCTCCGGGCGCAGACCGCGGTAGGTCACGTCCAGCGCGGCGCGCACGCTCGTGTCGGCCTCCTCGAGGTCCAGGGCGGAGAGCCGGCCGCGCTCGTCGGCGAGCTCCTCCACGAGGTCCGCGATCGTCCACTGTGGACCGCCGGTGAGCCGCGCGCCGGCGATGCGCAGCGCCAGCGGGAGGTGCCCGCACAGCCGGGCGAGCTTGCGCCGCAGCTCCCGGTCGCGGCCCTGCGCGGGCGTGCCCGCCATGTGCTCGAGCAGCGCCTCCGCCGCGCCGGCCGCGAGGGTGCCCAGCACCTGCATGCGCGCACCGGTCCACGCGACCAGCGCGTCCAGCCGCACCCGCGTGGTCACCACGACGAGCGAGGCCGAGGCCGCCGGCAGCAGCGGGCGGATCTGCTCGGAGTCCCGCGCGTCGTCGAGCACCACGAGCACCCGGCGGTCGGCCAGGATCGACCGGTACAGCGCGGCGCGCTCGTCGACCTCGACCGGCACGTCCTCCACGCCGACGCCGAGTGCGAGCAGGAATCGGGTCAGTACGTCGCCGGCCGAGGCGGGCGCGTGCTGCGGGTCGAAGCCGCGCAGGCTCGCGAACAGCTGGCCGTCCGGGAACCGGTCGGCGACGCGGTGCGCCCACAGCACCGCGAGCGCGGTCTTGCCCATGCCGGCCGGCCCGGCCAGCACCGCGATCGCAGGCTCGACGGGCGTGGTGTCGGTGGGCGTCTTGTCGGTGGGCAGCAGGCGGGTGAGCCATGCCAGCTCGTCCTCGCGGCCGGCGAACCCGGACGGCGCGCGCGGCAGCTGCGCGGGGACCAGCACGCCGATCCGCGGCGCGATCACCGGTTCCGGCGAAGGTTCGAGCAGGGTGGTGTCGTCGCGCAGCACTCGCAGGTGCAGGCCGCGCAGCTGCGGGCCGGGGTCCATGCCGAGCTCGTCGGCGGCGCGGTGGGCCAGGCGTTGGTAGGCGGCGAGCGCGGTGGCCCGGCGGCCGGAGCGGTAGAGCGCGAGCATGAGCTGGCCGACGAGCCGCTCGCGAAACGGTTGCTCCACGACCAGCGAGGTCAGCTCGCCGATGATCTCGTGGTGGCGGCCGAGCTCGAGGTCGGCGTCGATGCGCGCCTCGAGGACGGCGAGGCGTAGCTCGGTCAGCTCGGGCGCGGTGAGCCGGCCGCCGAGGTCGGCGAGCGCCGTGCCGCGCCAGAGGGCTTGCGCCTGGCGGAGCAGCTCGGCCCGGCGGACCGCCGACGTGCCGCGGGTCTCGGAGAGCAGCGAGCGCGCGATCGTGACGTCGATGAGGGCCTCGTCGACCTCGAGCCGGTAGCCCGGCGGGGCGGTCGCGATCCGGACGTCGACACCCGCCGCGGCCTCGGCGAGTCGTTGGCGCAGGCGCGAGACGTAACCCTGGACCATCGTGCGCGCGCTGGCCGGCGGCTCGTGCGCCCAGAGGACGTCGACGATCCGGTCGAGCGGCACCACCTGGTTCGGTTCGAGAAGCAACATCGCGAGCACGCCTCGCATGCCGGTCCCGCCGAGCGGCACGTCCCGGCCGTGAGCCAGCACCTGCACCGGACCGAGCAGGCAGAACCGAAGCCCGGCAGCCGTCGCGGCGGCTCGTGAGCCGTCGTGGTCGGCCACGGGTCACCACCCCCAGTTATCGCCGGGCGTGCCCGTTCGCCCGGCTGATATGTGCACAAGGTACGGGCAAACCCGCCGCGAAAGCGATCTCCAACGGGCGCGCGTCATCCAGATGGCCTAACGCACTGCTGCCTGCCGGTGACCATCGGCTACGTCGAGGCCGGTCCACCGACGACGCACCGGTTGGCGTCGGACTGCCGGCCTCCAACCCCCAAGATTCCAGCCCACCCCCTGACGATCCCGCCCCACCAACGAGTCATCGGGTGCACGGTCCAACTGGGTCCCTGCCCCTGTGGACAACTTCCACAGTCGCGGGGGCCCCCCGCTTTCCAGTCTATTCGGCGGGTCTGACGGTTTCGGGGCGTCGCGGGTGGGCTGTGGACGAACGGCCGGTGCGAGTGGAGCGCGCCGGCCGTTCGTCCGAAGCGGGTCAGCGGGTCAGCGGCGTGAACTCGCGGTCCGCCATGTGGATCGGGCGGGGTGGGGCGCCGCCGAAGGGCGTCCCGAGTGCGTTCTCCACGCTGTTGAACACCAGGAAGATGTGCCGTTGCGGGAAGGGCGTGATGTTGTTGCCGGACCCGTGCATCAGGTTCGCGTCGAACATCAGGGCCGAGCCCGCCGGCGCGGTGAACTGCTCGATCCCGTACGCGCTGGCCAGGCTGGTCAGGTGCTCGGTGCTCGGCACGCCGATCTCGTGGTCCGTGATCGCCGTCCGGTAGTGCTCCGGCGGCGTCCCGCCCGCGCACGGCACGAACATCCGGTGCGAGCCGGGCATCATCATCAGGCCGCCGTTGAACGGATGGTGGTCGGTCAGCGCGATCGACATGCTCACCGCGCGCGGCACCGGCATGCCGTCCTCCGCGTGCCACGTCTCGAAGTCCGAGTGCCAGTAGTGCCCGCGCCCCTCGAACGCCGGCAGGTACGTCGCGCGGCTCTGGTGCACGTACACCTCGGAGCCGAGAATCTGCCGCGCCCGGTCCAACACCCGCGGGTCCCGCACCAGCTCCGCGATCAGCGCCGACCCCCGGTGCACCCCGAAGATCGTGCGGACCTCGCCGGCCTCGGTGACGACGCCCTCGGCCGTCGGGTCGGCGGACAGCCGGTCGAGCTCGTCGCGGAAGGCCTCGACCTCGCGCAGGCTCAGCAGGTCGTGGTGAATCGAGTAGCCGCGGCTGTCGTGCGCGGCCAGGCGCGCCGGGTCGATCGGACCCGGTGCCGGCCCCGTCGTCCAGACGGTCGGTTCGATGCGGTCGAGCAGCTCGGGGTCGCCGGACATCCTTGTGGGATACGGATCGGCGGTCCCGGTGTCGGTGAGCGTCATGCGCTCGTCTCCTCCATCTCGGGTTCTTCGGCGATCAGCGGGTAGACGCCGTTCTCGTCGTGCACCTCGCGGCCGGTCACCGGAGGGTTGAACACGCACACGGTCCGCATCTCGGTGCGCGGCCGCAGCTGGTGGTGGTCGTGCTTGTCGAGCAGGTAGAGGCTGCCGGGGCCTAGCTGGTACGTCTCGCCGGTCTCCTTGTCGAGCAGTTCGCCCTCGCCCTCGACGACGAACACCGCCTCGATGTGGTTGGCGTACCAGAAGTCGTTGACCGTCCCGGCGTACAGCGTCGTCTCGTGGACCGAGAAGCCGACGCGCTCCTTGGCCAGCACGATCCGCCTGCTGCGCCAGTTCGGCGTCTTGATGTCGCGGTCGGTGTCGTCCAGCTCCCGCACCGTTCGGACCAACATGTACGTCCCCCTCCTAGGCGCAGACGTCGCGCACGGCCGCGGTGAGCCGGTCCAGCCCGTCGGCCAGCTCGTCGTCGGTCACGGTCAGCGGCGGCATGACCTTCGCGACCTCGCCCTCGGGGCCGGAGGTCTCCATCAGCAGCCCGCGGTCGAACGCGGCACGGCACACCTTCGACGCGAGCTCACCGCTCTCGAAGGAGAGCCCTCGGGCGAGACCGCGGCCCTTGGCCCGCAGCGGCGTGGCGGGCAGCGCCTCGACGATCCCGTCCATGACGCGGCCGATCTGCTCGCCCTTCGCGAGGGTGCTCTTCTCGAGCTTGTCGTCGGTCCAGTAGGTGCGCAGCGCCTCGGTCGACGCGACGAACGCCGGGTTGATGCCGCGGAAGGTGCCGTTGTGCTCGCCCGGCTCCCAGATGTCGAGGTCCGGGCGGAGCAGGGTGAGTGCCAGCGGCAGCCCGAAACCGCCGATCGACTTGGACAGGCACACGATGTCCGGGGTGATGCCGGCCGACTCGAAGCTGAAGAACGGGCCGGTGCGCCCGCAGCCCATCTGCACGTCGTCGACGATCAGCAGCATGTCGTGGCGGCGGCACAGGTCGGCGAGACCGCGCAGCCACTCGTCGCGCGCGACGTTGATGCCGCCCTCGCCCTGCACGGTCTCGACGATCACGGCGGCCGGCTCGTTGAGACCCGAGCCGCTGTCGTCGAGCAGCCGCTCGAACCACAGGAAGTCCTCGACCTTGCCGTCGAGGTAGTTGTCGTACGGCATCGGGGTGGCGTGCACCAGCGGGATGCCGGCGCCGCCGCGCTTCATCGAGTTCCCGGTGACCGAGAGCGCGCCGAGGGTCATGCCGTGGAATGCGTTGGTGAAGTTGATGACCGACTCGCGGCCGGTCACCTTGCGGGCGAGCTTGAGCGCCGCCTCGACCGCGTTCGCGCCGGCCGGGCCGGGGAACATGATCTTGTAGTCCAGCTCGCGGGGCTGGACAACCAGGTCCATGAACGTCTCGAGGAAGTCACGCTTCGCGACGGTCTGCATGTCCAGAGCGTGCGTGACGCCGTCGCGCTCGATGTAGTCGATCACCGCGCGCTTGAGCACCGGGTTGTTGTGGCCGTAGTTGAGCGCGCCCGCCCCGGCGAAGAAGTCCAGGTAGGGAGTGCCGTCCTCGCCGTAGAGCCACGCGCCGGAGGCCCGGTCGAAGACGACCGGCCAACTTCGGCAGTAGCTGCGCACCTCGGACTCGACTGTCTCGAATACGTTCACGATTCTCCTCGAAGGCAGGTACATACGATGGCCGCGCATTTGCGCGTGACCGAAGCGTCCACTTACTGAATGTGACTAGGCGGACATTGATCTGATGTCCGGCGCCTCGACGAACGGCCCGATGCGGAAGCGCGCCTCGGACTCGTGCTCGTCCGGGAACTCGGCGGCGTCGAACGTGCCGGCGCGGTCCATCGCCGCGCTCCACCGCTGCGCCAGCGACGCGAACAGCGCGTTGGAGGCGGCGTTGTCAGGGGTGATCGTGGTCTCCATGTACCGCACGCCGTTCTCGGCGAGGCGGCTGACCAGCGCATCCAGCAGCGCTCCGGCCGTGCCCCGGCCGCGCTGGGAGCGATCCACCGCGATCTGCCACACCACGACCGTGTCGGGGGCGGTGGGCCTGCGGTAGCCGATCACGAAGCCGACCACGTCGTCGCCTACCCGAGCGACGAGTGACGTGTCGGCGAAATCGTGACACCACATGAGGTACGCGTAGGACGAGTTCAAGTCGAGCTTTCCGGAATCGCGTGCGATTCGCCAGATAGCTCCTCCGTCCTTTGTGGACGGCTGCTCGAGCTCTCGTTCCGACGTTCCCCCTATGTCATCGTTGGCACGGTTGGCGTGCTTTCCGGACATATCAAAGTAACGTAACAGAGAACGTTCCCGCGATCAGAACCTCCAGGTCAGGGAGCCCGATCCACCTGCGGATTCGGAATATACCGTGTGACAACCCTCGCAGTTTCGTTGCGATCACAATGCGTTTCGTGGTATATAGCCCGGTGACCATTAGGATCTTCCTCGTAGACGACCACGAGATCGTCCGGCGCGGCATCGCCGACCTCTTCGAGGATCATCCCGATCTCAGCATCGTCGGCGAAGCGGCGTCGGTCGCCGAGGCCATGACCCGCATCCCGACGAGCGACGCCGACGTGGCCGTGCTCGACGTGCGGATGCCCGACGGCAACGGCGTCGAGCTGTGCCGGGACCTGCGCTCACTGCTGCCCGAGCTGCGCTGCCTGATCCTGACGTCGTACTCCGACGACGAGGCCCTGCTCAACGCGATCATGGCCGGCGCGTCCGGGTTCGTGCTGAAGGAGGTCCTCGGCAACGACCTGGCCAGCGCGATCCGCACCGTCGGCACGGGCGGCTCGCTGCTCGACGCTCGGACGACAGAGGCGCTGATGAAGCGCCTCCGCCGGGGTCGCGAGGGCGAGGGCCCGCTCGCGGACCTGACCGACCAGGAGCGCGCGGTGTTCGACCTGATCGGCGAGGGCATGACGAACCGCCAGATCGCGGAGCGCCTGTTCCTCGCGGAGAAGACGGTCAAGAACTACGTGTCGCACCTGCTCGCGAAGCTGGGCATGCAACGCCGCACGCAGGCCGCGGTCCTGGCGGCGGAGCTCAAGTCCCGCAAGCCGCCGGAGTCCTGAGAGTTGTCCACAACCGGCTGAGTTGTCCACAACAACCACGTCAACCCCCTACCCTGTCGGCCCCCGCCGGTAGAGTGGATGACGGGGTGCCCCCGGAGAGGGTGGGGGCTTTCGGTACTCGAGTTCTGCACGCGCGCGTGTGCGCGGGAAACGCTGGTGCGGGCGCACTTCGTGGTCGATCACACTTCGCGGGTGGCCGGAGAGCGTGCTGAGCCAGCGGCTCTGTCCAGTGAGGTGTTGGGCTTTCCGCCTGAGGCGCGCGTGCTCATCGTCAACTGCGACTTCGGGATGCACGACGCGATCGACGTCGCGGTGCTGGACCTCGATCGATCGGGGCATCGCCAGCTCGTGCAGCCTGATGGTGCCGTGCCCGCCGGCACCGCACGCCCTGCGCCTGCGGCTCCGAGGAGTCGCGGGCGATCGACGCCGGCTGGCGCGTGCACCGACTACGAGTTCCCGACCTCGCCCGAGACCCGCGAGCTGCTGCGCCGCGAAGGCATCGTCGTCATCGACTACACAGCGGTCCGGCAGGCCTGGAGCTGACGACCGTCAGGCTCGGGCCAGTGGGACTCGCCAGGTCAGGCGGGTGCCGCCAGTCAGGCCCGGTGCCACCAGGAGCGAGCCGCCCAGTTTCGCCGCTCTGCGGTCGATCCCGAGCAGGCCCGAGCGAGCCACGCCGGCCGGCACACCGACGCCGTCGTCGGCCACGTCGATCACCAGGTCCTCGGCCGCCTCGACGGTGACCACGATCGACGTCGCCTGCGAGTGGCGCAAGGCGTTGCTGACCGCCTCGCGCAGGACCGCCGTCGCGTGTGTCGCCAGCTCCTCGTCGACCAGCGTGTCGACCGCACCCGAGATCCGCACCGACGGCGACACGTCCGCCGACAGCTCCTCGACGATGTCCAGCAGCTTCCTGCGCAGGCTCGCCGTGGCCTCGCCGCCGGCCGTGTGCAGGTCGAAGATCGACGTGCGGATCTCCCGCACCGTCTCGTCCAGCTGCTCCACCGCGCGCGCCACCCGCCCGCGCACCTGCGGGTCGGCGATCCGGCGCACCGTCCCCTGCAGACCCATCCCCGTCGCGAACAACCGCTGGATCACGTGATCGTGCAGGTCACCGGCGATCCGGTCGCGGTCGGCCAGCACGTCGAGCTGCCGCTGCGCCCGGTGCTTCTCGGCCAGCTCCATCGCGAACGCCGCCTGGTCCGCGAACGACGCGAGCAGCGGCACCTCGTTGCGCACGTACCGCGCCGCCCCCTTCTCGCGCATCGCGAGAAGCACGCCGCGCACCACGTTCCCCGCGCCGAACGGCACCACCACCGCCGGGCCGAACTCGCCGGCCCCGGGCCAGCCGTCGGGCGCCACGCTCGCCAGGTTCGCGACGATCTCCGACGTCCGGCTCCGGAAAACGCCCGCCACCAGCGGCTGGGCCGCGTTGATCCGCACCCCGGTCAGGTCGATGCCGCGCTCCCCCGCGCCCGCCCGGGCCATCACGTGGCCGGTCACGTCCGCGAGCAGGATCAACGCGCAGTCCGACCGGGACAGCTCTCGCGTCTTCTCGGCGATCATGTCGAGCGCGTCCTGGCTCGACGCCCCGCCGAGCAGCAGCGCGTTGACCTCGCGCGACGCCTCGAGCCAGCGCTCGCGCATCCGCGACTCTTCGAACAGCCGGGCGTTCTCCACCGCTACGCCGGCCGCGGCCGCCAGGCCCTTCAGCACCACCTCGTCGTCGGACGTGAACTCGCCGCCGCCGAGTTTCTCGGTCAGGTAGAGGTTTCCGAAAATCTCGTCTCGGACACGAATCGGGGCGCCGAGGAAGCTGCGCATCGCCGGGTGGTTGGGTGGGAAGCCGACCGACGCCGGGTGCTCGGCGAGGTCGGCGACGCGGACCGGGTGCGGGTGCTCGATGACCGCGCCGAGCAGGCCGCGGCCCTCGGGCAGGTCGCCCATCAGCGCCTGGGTCTCGTCGTCGACGCCGACGTGCACGAACTCGGCCAGCCGCTCGTCGTCTTCGGTACTGAGCACGCCGAGCGCGCCGTACCGGGCGTCGACCAGCTCGACGGCGGTGCGCACGATCCGCTTCAGCGTGCCCTCGAGCTCGAGGCCGGCGCCGACCGCGACGACCGCGTCGAGCAACCCCTGCAGCCGGTCCCGGGTGCGGACGATCTCCTCGAGCCTGCTCTGCAGGTCGCCCAGGAGGCCGTCGAGGATCAGCCCGTCCGGCTGAGCGCCCGCGCGCTCGCGAACCGACGACCGACTGTGTTGCTCCGGCATGGGCGACCCCGGCTGTCCTGCGAACATGGGACGGGCCCGCCTCCGTGGAGGAAGGCCCTCGGCATTCGGCCTATCGGCGAGTATCGACGCAGCGTTACCAACACTGCGGAGCGTGATCAGCACGTTGCGTCGAGCTTGGCCCAAGACGTAACGCCAGAGCCGAACGTCACGACTGGCACGGTGTACTTGTGCCCTGGCGCCGGCGCCTCCCGGCGCCTCATGCTCAATCCGGCTCGGGGACGGACATGGAGGTGACCGGGTGCTCTGCGGGCCGCTCGTCCTGGCGGAGCTGACGCGACCGGAGTCCCTGCGACTGCTGGACCAGGTCTCGATCGGGCGAATCGTCTACACCATGCGTGCCTTACCGGCGATCGTGCCGGTGTGCCACCTGGTGGACAACGGGATGGTCGTGGTGCGCACGCACATCGGCGCCGAGTGCGCCGGTTCCGTGGTCGCCTACCAGGCCGACGAGCTCGTGGCGGTCAACGGGGGCGCCGGCGGGTGGACCGTGACGGTCACCGGCGTCGCGCGACGCGTGCTCGACCCGGACGAGCTCGCCGGGTACGAACAGCGGCTGCGCCCACTCGTGGCAGCCGAGGGCGTCGAGACGATCCGCATCTATCCGGAGATCGTCACCGGTTATCGGCTGTCGTCCACTACCACCGTTTGACGGTTACGGCCGCGCGTTCGGCCACGTTACGTTCCAGCACATGCGTCGTCACGCTCTGGTCACGCTGGCCGCGGTCGCCGCGCTGGCGGCCGGCCTGCTCACCACCTCGTCGCCGTCCGCCGCACCGGTCGTGCGCGCCGCGCCGGCCACGGACGTGATCGTCCACCTGTTCCAGTGGCCGTGGGCGTCGGTCGCGTCCGAGTGCCGCGATGTGCTGGGGCCCAAGGGTTTCGCGGGCGTACAGGTGTCGCCGCCGCAGGAGCACGTCGTGCTGCCGGGCCTTCCGTGGTACCAGGACTACCAGCCGGTGAGCTACCAGCTCACGACGCGGCGCGGTGACCGTGCCGCGTTCGCGTCGATGGTGGCGGAGTGCCACTCGGCTGGGGTGAAGATCTACGTCGACGCGGTGGTCAACCACATGGCCGGCGGTGCGTCCGGCGGGCCCGGCAGCGGCGGGTCGACGTTCTCGCACTACGACTACCCGGCGGTGCCGTTCGGCGACGGGGACTTCCACCACTGCGGGCGCAACGGCAACGACGACATCGTGAACTGGGGCGACCGGTGGGAGGTCCAGAACTGCGAGCTCGTGGACCTGTCCGACCTGAAGACCGAGACGCAGTACGTGCGGGACAAGGTCGCCGGGTACCTGAACGACCTGGTCTCGCTCGGCGTGGACGGGTTCCGGGTCGATGCCGCCAAGCACGTGCCCGCCGGTGATCTGTCGGCCCTGTACGACATGGTGAACGGGGACCCGTACATCTACCAGGAAGTCATCGAGGGCGGGCCCGGCGAGATCAGCCCGACCGAGTACACCGGCCTCGGCGACGTGACCGAGTTCCGGTACGGGGAGCAGGTGAGCGCCGCCTTCCGGGACGGCAACCTGCCGCGCGCCGCCGCGGTGGCGGACTCGATGCTGCTGGCGAGCGACGACGCGGTCGCGTTCATCGACAACCACGACACGCAACGCAACGGAAAGCCCGTACTGACCTACAAGGACGGCTCGACCTACGCGCTCGCGGAGGCGTTCATGCTGGCCTGGCCGTACGGGCATGCTCAAGTAATGTCGAGCTTCACGTTCGGCGGCGCGGAGCAGGGCCCGCCGGCGGCCGGGTCGGGGCAGACGTCGCCGGTGTCCTGTGGCAGCGGCTGGGAGTGCGAGCACCGCTGGCGCACGACGGCCAACCTGGTCGGCTTCCGCAACGAGACGTGGGGCACGGCCGTGACGAACTGGTGGACCAACGGCGGCGACCAGCTCGCCTTCGGCCGCGGGGACAAGGGTTTCGTGGTGTTCAACCGGTCGGGAGGCCCACTGACGCAGACCTTCCAGACGAGCCTGCCGGCGGGTACCTACTGCGACGTGGCGCAAGGCGACCCGGGCGCGGGCTGCCCGACGGTGACGGTGGGCGCGGACGGTCGAGTCGAGGCGACCGTTGGCGCGAACAGCATGCTGGCGCTGCACATCGGCGCCCGCTCGTAGCACCTGTCCACAGCCCCGCTCGACCGCCTCGAAACTGTCAGACCCCTTGAATACACTGGGAAGCGGGGGGCCCCGCGTGGCCGGGAGGTTGTCCACAGGGGTGATCCACCTCTGTGGAAACGTCGGCCTGCTCGCGTAGGCTGGTGATCGGGGGCCGGAGGCCAGACCCTCGTCGGCTAGTCGACGACGCGGACGGTGATCGAGCCCAGGCGGTCGAACTCGGCCAGGTAGGTCTCGCCGGCGGACATCGGGACCGCGGCGTGCAGGGCGCCCGTCATGATCAGGTGGCCTTCTTCCAGCGCGACTCCGCGCGCGCCCAGCGTGTTGGCGAGCCACGCCACCACGCCGACCGGGTCGCCGAGGGCGGCCGCGCCGGCGCCGGTGTCCACCAGCTCCCCGTCCCGGGACATCACCATGCCGACCAGTCGAGTGTCCACATCGGACAGCGGGGCCAGGCGCGAAGACCGCGCCACGGCGCCGCTCGAGGCCAGGTCGGCGATGGTGTCGGCGAGCCGGATCCGCCAGTCGACGACGCGCGAGTCGACGATCTCCACGGACGCACCCACTCCGGCCACCGCGGCACGCGCGTCCGACACCGTCACCCCGGGCCCCTGCAGCCGCGAGCCCAGCACGAACACGATCTCCGCCTCGATCTTCGGCTGGATGAACGCGCCGGCCGAGACCTCCGCGCCATCCGAGTACACAGTGGACTCCAGGACCGGCGCGAAGTCCGGCGAGTCCACGCCGAGCATCCGCTGCATCGGCCGCGACGTCAGCCCGACCTTGTGCCCGACGATCCGGTCGCCGTCCGCCAGCAGCAACCGCACCAGCTCCTGCTGGATCAGGTAACCCTCGTCGGCGCCGAGCGTGGGGTCGGCGTCGGTGAACGGCTGGACGGGAACGCCGGTTCGACGCGCCTCGTAGAGCTGCTCCGCCATCGCCCGCGCGTCCACCGCAGCCTCCCGTTCGCCGACAGCACCAGCCAGACCGAGCCCGCGCACGCGACCAGCCCGACGACGCCGAGCCAGCCGATCCGCTCGCCGAACATCGACAGCGCCCACAGCATCGTCGTCGGCGGGGTGAGGTAGAGCAAGGTGCTGGCACCGGTCGCGCCGAAGATCCGCAGCGCGAGCAGGTAGCAACCGTAGCCGCCGAACGTCGACAGCACGACCACCCACGCGACCGCCCACCAGAAGCCCGCTCCGGCCGGCGGGGCGAGCCGGCCGGCGAGCGCGGCCGAGGCGACGAACACCGCCGCGGACACCAGGCAGTGGATCGTCAGCGAGTCCAGCAGCGGCGTCGCGAGCCGCCAGCGCCGTTCCAGCAGCGTGCCCGCGGACAGCGCCAGCATGCCGCCCGCGACCAGGGCGTACCCGAGCGGTGGCCCGCCAACGGCCGCGTCCCCGGCGACGACCAGGCCGACCCCACCGACGCCGGCGGCGAGCCCGAGCCACTGCCGCGGGCGGACCCGCTCGCCGAGCACCGGGCCGGCCAGCGCGCCGACGACCAGCGGCTGCAGTACCGCGATCAGCGCCGCCACCCCGGCCGGCACGCCGAGCCCGACGCCGGTGACGACGCCGGCCAGGTAGAGGCACTGGCAGAGCAGGCCGAGCAGCGCCTGGCGGGGAAGGTCGGCTCGGCGCCACCGCGGGCGGCGCACCACCACGATCGCGACGAGGATCGCCGCGGCGGCGAGGTAGCGCCACGCGAGCAGCGTGTCCGCGGGCGCCTCGGCGGTGCCCAGCCGGGCTCCGACGAACCCCGAGCTCCACATGACGACCAGGCCGGCCGCGGCGACGAGAGCTGTCATGAGACGAGGTAAACACACCGGTCGGTATACTGTCAGTGGAGGTGCGTCATGACGACCCTGACTCCGGCCGCGGAACGCCTGCTCACGGCGGCCGGCGAGCTGTTCTACACGCGCGGCATCCACGCCGTGGGCGTCGACCTGATCGCCGAGACCGCCGGCACCACGAAGAAGACGCTCTACGACCGGTTCGGCTCGAAGGACCAGCTGGTCGCGCTGTACCTGCGGCGGCGGTTCGAGCGGTGGTGCGAGTTCGTCGAGCGGTGGCTCGACGAGCACGGCCGCGACCCGGAGCGGGTGCTGGACGCGCTGGAGTCGTGGCTGCGCGACAACACGCATGGGTGCGCGTTCGTCAACGCCCACGCGGAGATCGGCCGCGCCGACCATCCGGCGATCGGGGTCGTGCGGGCGGAGAAGCAGTGGATGCGGTCGCTGTACGAGCGGCTGGCGGGGTCGGCGGAGCTCGGTGCGCGGCTGCACCTCGTGCACGAGGGGGCGATCATCGCCTGGTCGGTCGGCGGCCAGGCGGACGCGCTGGACCACGCGCGGGCCGCGGCGCGCGATCTGGTCTCCCGCGCGAGCTGATCACCGGGGTATAACCGACGCGTGGACTACGTGCGGCTGGGCCGCTCCGGGTTGCAGGTGTCGCCGATCTGCCTGGGCATGATGAGCTACGGCGACCCGCAGCGGCGGGACTGGTTCCTCACCGAGGAGCAGGCTGAACCGATCGTGCGGCGCGCGGTCGACGCCGGCGTGAACTTCTTCGACACGGCCGACATGTACTCCGCCGGCCTGACCGAGGAGATCACCGGCCGGCTGCTGGGCAAGCTGTTCGCGAACCGGGACGACTACGTCCTGGCGACCAAGTGCTTCTTCCCGACCGGGCCCGGCCCGAACGACCGCGGGCTCTCGCGCAAGCACGTGATGTCCGCGATCGACGGTTCGCTGCGCCGGCTCGGCACCGACTACGTCGACCTGTACCAGATCCACCGCTGGGACGAGGGCACGCCGGTCGAGGAGACGATGCGGGCGCTGCACGATGTTGTGCAGTCGGGGAAGGCGCGCTACCTCGGCGCGTCGACGATGCCGGCGTGGCGGTTCGCGAAGGCGCAGTACGCGGCGCGGGCGCACGGGTGGACGCCGTTCGTGTCGATGCAGAACTACTACAACCTGCTGTACCGCGAGGAGGAGCGGGAGATGGTGCCGCTGTGCCTCGACGAAGGTGTCGGGCTGGTGCCGTGGAGCCCGCTGGCGCGCGGCATACTGGCCGGCAACCGGGATCGGGGTGGGGTGCGGAGCACGACGCGGGCGGGCAGCGACGCGTTCGCGGACGAGCTGTACTCGGAGGAGGACTTTGACGTGGTCGACGCGGTCCGCGCGGTGGCTTCTTCTCGGGGGGTGGCGCCGGCGCGGGTCGCGTTGGCGTGGCTGCTGGGCAACCCGGCGGTGACGGCCCCGATCATCGGCGCGACGAAGCCGCACCATGTCGACGACGCCGTTGCCGCGGCTGAGCTGTCGTTGACCGTCGAAGAGCGGGCGATGTTGGAGGCGCCGTACCGTCCGCACGAGGTGCAGCCGAAGAACTGACTTACCGCAGTTGGTCGCGGCGGCGGGTCAGGTAGGGACATCCTGTTCCGTCAAGGACCCCCACGAGCCGGCGAACAGCTCGTAGGTCCGCCGGCCGAGCAGGAACGCGTCGGCGCGCCGGTAATGGTCGTCAGCTTCATGTTCGCGCTTTCCCTACTTGGTGCCGACTCCTCGTGGACGGCCTCACCCCCGCTACGAACACCACCGTCCCGATCCGACAACCCCGCCCGGATCTCTGCCCGCTAACGGATCTCGTCCACGTGGCGGATGTTGGCCACGTCCGTGTCGTCCGGACTCGGTTCGCCCGCGAACCAGCCGTCCAGGATCTCGGTCAGCAGCGGGGTGCTGGTCAGCCGCAGCGAGAGAGCCAGCACGTTCGCGTCGTTCCAGCGGCGGGCGCCGCGAGCGGTCTCGGCGTCGGCGCACAGGGCCGCTCGCACGCCGCGCACCTTGTTCGCCGCGATCGACGCGCCCGTGCCGGTCCAGCAGGCCACGATCGCCTGCTCGGCGCGGCCCTCGGCGACGTCCCGCGCGGCCGCCTCGCTCGCCCACGCCCAGTCGTCGCGCTCCTCGTCGTTCAGCGCGCCGTGCAGGACCGGCTCGTGGCCCCGGCCGCGCAGCTCCACCACGATCGCCTCGGCGACGCCCACCCGCTCGTCCGCCGCAACAGAAATCCTCATGCCTACAGTTTCCGGTACATGATGTGCAGCCCCACGAAACCCTTCGTCGCGTGCTCGAAGCCCTCGGGCATCGTCGCCATCACCTCGAAACCCAGAGACCGCCACAGCGCGACCGCGCGCGTGTTCGTCTCCACCACCGCGTTGAACTGCATCGCCCGGAAGCCGTCCGCGCGCGCCTGCTCGAGCACGTGCTCGCCGAGCGCGCGGCCTATCCCACGACCCCCGTGCTCCGGCGACACCATGAAGCTCGCGCCCGCGATGTGCGCCGCCGGCCCCATGTGGTTCGGGCCCATCTTCGCGGTGCCGAGCACCGTGTCGCCGTCGACCGCGACCACGGTCCGGCCCGGCGGCGTCGCCATCCACAGCTCGCGGGCGCGCCCCTGCGTGACGTCCCGGTCCCACGTATAGGTGTCGCCGGCCGCGACGATCTCCCGCAGGAACGGCCAGATCTGCGCCCAGTCTTCGCTGGTAGCCTCACGAATCCGCATGCCGCAAGGATGTCACGCTGCGCCAACCGGTTTCGGCGGAGCGAACACGATCGGGCGTTACCCTTCAGTCGGTCTGCCCTCCGTCGACTTAGAGGTCCACTGTGGAGGCATGACTTCCTTCCGGCTGGGCGGCGTGCTGCTGGCCGCCGTCACCCTGTTCTCGACCGTGCTGGCCGGCACCGCGACCGCCGACCATCGACCGTCGTCCCGGCTGAGCCTCACCGTCGAGGGACCGCGCGGCGCGAGCACCACCGTGCGCCTCGAATGCCGACCGGCGGGCGGCTCCCACCCGACCCCGCGCAGCGCCTGCCGCGAGGTGGCCCGCGCGGGCGGCGACTTCGACCAGCTGCCCGGCTCGCCCGAGATGATCGCCTGCACCATGGAGTACCGCCCGGTCACCGCCTCCGCGCGGGGCCGCTGGAACGGCGAGCGAGTGCGCTGGCAGCGCCAGTACCCCAACCCGTGCACGCTGCTCTCCGAGACCGGCGTGGTGTTCGCCTTCTAGAGTCAACACAGCTAGGTGACCGGCACGATCCGCGCCGACCGCAGCTCGCCGCCGGCGATCTCGAGCACGCCGACCGTGCCGTGGGGCTGGCGGCGGCGGTCGGTCGGCGAGCCGGGGTTGAAGATCCGCACGCCGTCGCCCGTCTCGTCGAGCGGGATGTGCGAGTGGCCGAACACCACGAGGTCGGCGGACGGGAAGCGACGACGCATCCGCCGCGTGCGGCCGACCTTGTCGCCGCTGTCGTGGATCATGGCGACCCGCAGGCCGTCGAGGTCGAGCTCCAGCGTCTCCGGCGCGCCCCACGCCGCCACCTCGGGACCGTCGTTGTTGCCGCTCACGGCATGCACGGGCGCGAACTCCGCCAGCTCGTCGAGCACGGCGGGCACGCACACGTCCCCGGCGTGCAGGATCATGTCGGCGCCGCGCAGCTCGTCGGACACCCGGGGCGGGCACGACCGCCACCGGCGCGGCGCGTGTGTGTCGGCGAGGACGACGACTCGCAACGGGCCTCCTTATATAAGGTTCCACTGTTATTGTGGACCGGTGCACGCCTTCGACGTCCTCGGCGACCCTGTCCGCCGCCGCATCCTGGAGCTGCTGGCGGGCGGCGAGCGGGCGGCGGGCGAGGTCTCCTCGGTCGTGCAGGAGGAGTTCGGCATCACCCAGCCCGCGGTCTCCCAGCACCTGAAGGTACTCCGCGAGAACGGTTTCGCGTCGGTCCGCGCCGAGGGCACCCGGCGCCTCTACGCCGTGGACCCGACGCCGCTGCGCGAAGCCGACAAGTGGATCGAGGTCCACTTCCGCCGACTCTGGACCCCGCACCTGGACGCCCTGGCCACCGAGATCGCGCGCGGCAAGCGGGAGCGCCGGAAATGAGGAAGGGCCCGCGCACGGCGTGCACGGGCCCAGCGACCCCCGGTCAGCCGGCCGGCCGCGCCCCCATCCGGTCCACGACCGCCCATTCCAGCGAGGAGTCCACCAACACCGTGCCCCGCTTGATCCCGTCGTCGCGCCCACCCACCGCGACCTCCCGCTCGCCGATGATCTGGCCCGTCCCCGGGTCGACGATGATCTCGCGCCGGACCCACTGGTCGCGCACGGCGAACGACGTGCCAGTGGCGCCGTCGAGGTTGGGCACGTTCTCGGTGATCTCGATCGTCCGTATTTTCGCGAGCGCGCGGTAGCACGCCATCCGCAGGTCGGCGGGCACCGTCCGCTCATCCAGGAACCCGGTCAGGATCTGGAAGTCCAGCGAGTCGGGGGTGAACTTCTCGGCGCCGGCGGTGATCTCGCGCACCATGGCGAGCAGCTCGTCGGGATCCCGCGGCAACGACGCCATGAACTCCTCGTTCGCATGGCGGAGGCTCGGGATGAACTCGCACCGCCTGCGGTCGTCGGCGAAGTAGTCGCCGCACGCGGCACGGAACGTCTCGACGGTCCGCCCCGGCGGCACCATTCCCTCGGCGTGGGCCTGCTTCTCCGAGCCGCTCAGCAGCACGCTGCGGCCGGTCGTCTCGCGGCGCTCCATCCACACCTGCCGCTCCTGTGCCGGCACCCAGACCTGGTAGCGGTACTCCGACTTCCACTCGTACTTCGAGTCGAACGTGGTCGAGAACCACTGCCGCTCGTTGACGTAGCGGAACTGGCCGGGGCGCAGCGGCACGTCGGTCGCGTGGATCCGGTCCACCGGGTCGCCTGGTTCGGCCGGTTCGTTGATCGCCGGCTCACCGGACCGCGCGAGGACGGCCACCACCACGCTCGCGACGACGACCACCGCCGCGGCCGCGGCGGCCACGATCGCCCACCGGCGTCGTGGCCGGGGTGCCGGTTCCGGCGAGACTCGCTCCGCGGCACCGGCCGCGGCCAGGAGCTCTTCGCGGGCACCGTGCAGTGACCGAACCTCGGTGTCCACATCGGACCGCAGGGTGGCGAGCGCGGCGTCCAGCTGGTCGTCGGACCAGATCTCGTGCACGTTGTCAGGCATCGTCGACCTCCCCGGCCGCGGTGTTCGAAGCATTGGCGCGCAACCACTTGCGCACCCGGTGCAGTCGCGATCGGACGGTACCGACCGGGATGCCGAGGGCGTCGGCGACCTCGTTCGAGTCCAAGCCAGCCCACGACGTCAGCAGCAGCACGTCCCGGTCCGCTTCGGACAGTTGGGCGAGCGCGCCGGCGAGCCGGGCGGCCATGGCGGCCGCGTCGACGCGCTCGGCGACCCGGTTGTCGTGACTCGCGTCCTGGCCCGTCGCCCGGCCTGCCGAGCGGGCGACCGCCCGCAGTCCGCGGACCTCCTGGCGGACGTGGCGGCGCAGCAGGTTGGTGGCGATCCCGTAGAGCCAGGCGCGCACCACGCCGCGCCGCGGGTCGTAGGAGTGCCGCTGGTTGAGCGCCACCAGGAAGGTCTCGCTCACCAGGTCGTGCGCGGCGTCCGCGCCGACGCGCCTGGCCAGGTAGTGGTGCAGCGGGCGGGCATGGGCGTCGAACAGCCGGCCGAACTCGACCGCCGGCTCCGGCCCGCCCAGGTAGGGGCGATCCCGGTCGACCGGTGGCTCGTCCTGCGACTGTTGGGTCATCGTCCTCACATCAAGTCTTACCCGATGCGCCCGGACGCGTTCACGCGGTCAGCCAGACAACAACTGCGCGCAGCGGATCAGGCCCAGGTGCGAGTACGCCTGCGGGTGGTTGCCCAGCGAGCGCTCCGCCACCGGGTCGTACTCCTCCGGGAGCAGGCCCGTGGGCCCGGCCGCGTCGACGATCTGCGCGAACAGGTCCTCCGCCTCCGTGCGGCGGCCGGTGAGCAGGTAGGCCTCGATCATCCACGCCGCGCACAGGTGGAAGCCGCCCTCGTTGCCCGGCAGGCCGTCGTCTCGGTGGTAGCGGTACACCGTGGAGCCGCTGCGCAGCTCGGCCTCGGTGGCGGTGACCGTGGCGTGGAAGCGCTCGTCGCTCGGGTCCAGCAGGCCGACCATGCCGATCAGCAGCGTCGCCGCGTCGAGGTCGGTGCCGTCGTAGGCCGTGGTGTACGAGCGGATGTCGTCGTTCCACCCGTTGGTCAGCACATCCGTCGCGATCTGGTCGCGCAGGCCCGGCCAGCTCGGCTCGGGCTCGCGGCCGTAGAGCTCCGCCAGCTTGACGGCCCGGTCGATCGTCAGCCAGCACATGACCTTCGAGTACACGTGGTGGCGCGGCCGGTGCCGCTCCTCCCAGATGCCGTGGTCGGGCTCGTGCCAGCGTCGCGCCACCGCCTCGGCCATCGCGCAGACCATCCGCCAGTCGTCGTCGGTCAGCTTGCCCCGGGCCTCCGACAGCGCGGCCACGAGGTCCACGACCGGGCCGAAGACGTCCAGCTGCACCTGCTGGTTCGCCAGGTTGCCGACGCGCACCGGCCGCGAGCCGGCGTACCCGGGCAGCGTGTCGATCACGGCCTCGGCGGGCAGTGTGGTGCCGGCGATCGTGTACAGCGGGTGCAGCAGCTCCGGGCCGGGCAGTGTCGCGAGCACGCCGTGCAGCCAGCGCAGGAAACCCTCCGCCTCGTCGGTCGAGCCGACCGAGACCAGCGCCTTCGCGGTCATCGCGCCGTCGCGCAGCCAGCAGTAGCGGTAGTCCCAGTTGCGGATGCCGCCGAGCTCCTCGGGCAGCGACGTGGTGGCCGCCGCCATGATCGCGCCGGTGTCCCCGTGGCACAGGCCGCGCAGCGTCAACGCGGAGCGGGCCACCAGGTCCTTCTCCACCGGCGGCAGCGAGAGGCCGTCGAGCCAGTCGGTCCAGTGCGCCGCCGCGCGGGCGGCCCGGTCGCGCTCGGGAATCTGGTGCGGCGCCAGGTCGTTGGTCCCGCACCGCAGCTCCAGCACGACCGACCGCTCTGGCGTGGGCGTGATGATCGCGCGGGCCGTGTCGTGCATGCCGTCCGAGGTGATCTCCCAGTCGACGCCGGGGGCGCGCAGGGTGACCGGGTCGGAGGTGCCGAGCACGCGCAGACCATCGTCGGACGGGACCAACCGCACCTGCACCTGGGCGAACTCCGGCCGCGGCGCGAACTCGACGACCGCCTGCGCCGTGCCGGACACGACCCGCACGAGGTCCGTGCGGTGGTCGCGCACGTCATGGTCCAGGTAGTCCGTGACCAGCAGGCCCGACCAGCGGGTCTCCGCGGTCATCGTGCCCGGCAGGTAGCGCTGGCCAAGCGGCAGCCCGCCGCGCTCCGGGGTGATCGAGAAGTGGCCGGCCGACGCGCCGCCGAGCAGGTCGGCGAACACCGCCGCGGAGTCCGGCTCGGGGTGGCAGAGCCAGGTCAGCCGGGCCTCCGGGGTGAGCAGCGCGACCGACCGCTCGCTCGCGAGCATGGTCAGCCGCTCGATCGGCGGGGCCTGCTCTCCGTAGAGCCAGTTTCGCCGCTCCTCCAACACGAACGCGAGCACCATGCCGACCTCGGTCGGGTCGGCGATGCGGAACCCGGCGAGCGTCTCGCCCGGCCCGACCTTGACGCCCAGGTCCGGCCCGGACAGGCGGGCGAAGGCCTTCTCGTCGGTGACGTCGTCGCCCACGAACACCGCCGCGGTGGCGCCGACCTGGTGGCGCAGCACGTCCAGCGCACGGCCCTTGTCGGTCTGCACGACGGCGAGCTCGATGACCTGCTTGCCCTCGGTGACCTGCACGCCATCCCACGTGCAGGGCCCCGTGCGGACCGCGTCCTGCACGCGCCGGGCGATGTCGGGCTCGGCGCGGCGGGTGTGCACGGCGATGCTGGCCGGCTTGACCTCGAGGAAGATCCCCTCGTCGGTGCCGGTCAGCCGCTCCAGCTCGATCTCCAGCCGACGGTGGAGGTTGCGGGCCCGGTCGTCGAGCGCGTGCACGAAGCCGATGTCGAACTCCGAGCCGTGGCTGCCGACCAGGTGCACCTCCGACGGCAGGCGGGAGAGCGTCGCGAGATCGCGCAGCGCCCGCCCGGAGATGACCGCCGTGGTGGTCTCGTGCAGGCCGGCGAGCGAGCGCAGGGCGCCGACCGACTCGGTCATCGGCCGGGCCTGCTCGGGGTTGGGCACGATCGGCGCGAGCGTGCCGTCGTAGTCGCAGGCGACCAGCAGGCGGGGCGTTCGGGCGATCTGGACGATCGCGCGCGCCAGCTCAGCGGGGAGGGCCTCGGCGGTCATGGCGCGGACCTCGTGCTCGTGCGCAGGGGTTCAACGATCACGGACGTTCGACTCTCTCGCAAAGGGGTGTGTGCCACTCGGCGTCTCTCAGGCTGGCACACGGCGGCAGAGCCGAACTGTATCGCCCGTCCCGGACTCTGGGTCGCGACCCGGGAGATCAGGTGAGCGCCTCCTGGGTGGCGGGGTGCAGGGCGTCGAGGAACGAGCGGGCCCAGCGGTCGACGTCGTGGGTGAGCACCTGGCGGCGCAGCGCGCGCATCCGCCGCCGGCCCTCGGCCGGGTCGATCTCCAGCGCCGAGCGCATGGCGGTCTTGACCCCGTCGAGGTCGTGGGGGTTGACCAGGAACGCGCTCGTCAGCTCCGCCGCGGCGCCGGCGAACTCGCTGAGCACCAGCGCGCCGCCGAGGTCGTGGCGGCAGGCGACGTACTCCTTGCAGACCAGGTTCATCCCGTCCCGGACCGGCGTCACCAGCATCACGTCGGCGGCGGAGAAGAACGCCACGAGCTCCCGGCGGTCGATGGACTGGTGCAGGTAGTGCACGATCGGCCGGCCGACGCGGGCGAACTCGCCGTTGATGCGGCTGACGACCTGCTCGATGTCGCCGCGCATCCGCTGGTAGTGCTCGACCCGCTCCCGGCTCGGGGTGGCGAGCTGGATCATCGCCACGTCGGCCGGGTCGACCCGGCCCTCGGTGAGGAGCTCCTGCAGCGCGTACAGGCGCAGGTCGATGCCCTTGGTGTAGTCGAGCCGGTCGACGCCGAGGATGATCTTCTTCGGGTTGCCCAGGTCGGCGCGGATCTGCTTGGCGCGCTGGATGCACTCGCGGCTGCGGGCCATGGTGTCCAGGCCGGAGGAGTCGATCGAGATGGGGAACGCGCCGACCCGCACCGGTCGGTCGCCGACCTGGACGACGCCGGGCCGGGTGCGCACGCCGACCGCGCCGCGGCTGGGCTCGAGGCCGATGAGTCGCCGGGCGAGCCACAGGTAGTTCTGGGCGCCGCCGGGGCGGTGGAAGCCGACGAGGTCCGCGCCGAGCAGCCCGCGGATGATCTCGGCGCGCCACGGAAGCTGCATGAACAGCTCGGTCGGGGGGAACGGGATGTGCAGGAAGAAGCCGATGCGCAGGTCGGGCCTCTGGTCGCGGAGCATGGCCGGGACGAGCTGGAGCTGGTAGTCCTGCACCCACACGATCGCGCCCTCGGCGGCGATCTGGGCACAGGCGTCGGCGAACCTTCGGTTGACCTTGACGTAGCTGTCCCACCAGCCGCGGTCGAACACCGGGGTCTCGACGACGTCGTGGTAGAGCGGCCACAGCGTGGCGTTGGAGAAGCCCTCGTAGTAGTCGCGCACCTCGTCGGAGGTCAGCCGCACCGGGTGCAGCCAGATGCCGTCGTCGGCGAACGTGTCGACCTCGACGTCGGGCACACCGGGCCAGCCGACCCAGGCGCCGCTGTGCGAGCGCAGGAACGGGGCGAGCGCGCTGACCAGACCCCCGGGGCTGTGCTTCCACCGCTTGGTCCCGTCGGGCAGCCGCTCCAGGTCCACCGGCAGCCGGTTGGCCACGACGATGAAATCGGCGCCGCCACTGCTGGAAAGTTCGGTGCTGCCTTCGGTCGCGCTGTCTTGGCTCACGCCGGGCGTGCCTCCCTCTCAACCCCAACTCGTACCCGACAGTAGTCGCGTCCCTCGCGGCGTGGGTGATGGAAAGTCCCGTGTCACACGAGGTCCCCGTGTCGCAGACGGTCTCAGTCGAGGCGCCGCCGCGTCGGGCGCAGCGGGCCGGCCATCCGCGGGCCGGCCAGGCGGCGCTCCAGCCGGCCGAGCCCGTAGCGGACGGGCTGGGCGAGGTACTCCCCCAGCACCACGCCTGCGGCGAGGGCGAGCGCCACCGACGCGGCGACCATCAGCGTGGGCAGCCCGGTGATCGTGCGCACCACGGCGAGCTCGTACAGCGCCCGGTAGGTGAGCAGGCCGGGCAGCAGCGGCACCATCCCGGACACGGCGACGACCAGCGGCGGGATCCGCAGCCGGCGGGAGATCAGGCCACCGGCGAACCCGATCACGGTGGCGGCGACCGCGGAGGCGGCGATCGGGCCGACCCCGCCCAGCGCCAGCGCGCTGTAGCCGCCCGCGCCCGCGGCACCGGCCACCGCCGCGACCAGCACCGAGCGCGGAGTGGCATAGCTGGCCAGGGCGAACAGGCCGGCCGCGGCGCCACCGGCCACGGTCTGCAGAGGCAGCCGCTGCACGGACGGGGCGAGCGGGTCGGCCAACCCCTGTGGGGGCATGCCCAGCTCGACGGCCGCGTTCAGCGCGAGCACGACGCCGGCGATCAGGCCGGCGGTCATCAGCGACACCTCCATGGTGCGGCCGGCCGCGGTGACGTTGTAGCCGGTGATCGCGTCCTGCACCACGGAGACCACCGACAGGCCGGACAGCAGCACGGTGATCGCCGCGGCCACCACCACGGTCGGCCGCGTCTCGCCGAGCACGCCGGTGGCCAGCAGGGCGAGTGCCGCGCCGGTAG
>NZ_JBOHGA010000013.1:0-56197 GCF_050699915.1 Actinophytocola sp. | reverse complement strand
GGTCCAGCTCGTGCAGGGCGGCCGCGCGCACGGCGCCGTCCGAGGCGTTCCTCGGGAGCGCGAGCCGTTGCGCGGGCGCCACGCCGTCGCCGCCGAGGAGCCGCTGTGCGGCCACCGACTCGTCCGCCGGCAGCGCGACGTCGCCGCTGCGGAGCGCGGACAGCACGCGCAGCTCGACGAACTCGTGTGCGCCCGAGCCGATGCGCTCGACCTCGGCGGTGAGCTTCGCGACCTCGTCGGGGTCGGCGGCGCCGGGGCCGGCGATGAGCACCCGCTCCAGCGCCAGCAGTCCGCTGCGTGCCTTCAGCAGGTCCCGGCGCTGCGCGAACTGCACCGCCAGCACCTCCTGCAGCTCGTGCAGCCCGCTGCTGTTCACCAGCTCCGCCGCGAGCGCCGGTGAGGAGTCGCGGCCCTGCCGGATGTACATCATCGACAGCCGGAGGCCGAAGATCCCGAACCGCTCGAGCAGGTCCTTGCGCCGCTCGTAGGACAGCGCCGCCAGCGCGGCCACCCTGTCCGAGCGCAGGAACCGGTGCGTCGAGAGCAGCACGTCGTCCATGTCCTCGCGCGGCGCCGCGGCCAGCGTGGCGAGCGTGTCGAACTCCACCTGCCGCAGCGTCCGCCCGGTCGCCGCGAGCAGGCCGGCCACCGGGATGACCGTCTGGCACAGGCCGCGCAGCGCGGGTTCCGTGCGGTAGCGGCGGGCGATCCGGCGGGCGGACAGCATCGCGTCGATCCGACCGCCGCCCACCTCGTCCGCGCGGGAGATCACCGCGATCGTGTTCACCGAGCTGGCCCGCGCGACCCCCTGGTCCCGGAACGACTCCAGGAACTCCGCGTCCGTGGCGTGCAGGTGGCGCATCAGGTAGATCACCGCGTCGGCCTCGGCGGGGGAGTCGTCGTCGGGGGTCAGCATGGCCAGCGTCCGCCGCGAGTTCCGCGCCGACATCGACCCGATGCCGGGCGTGTCGATCAGCGTGACGCCGTGCAGGCTCCGCGACGGCCAGTCCACCACGATCCGGCGCAGCCGCTCGGCCGGCATCCCGCGCAGCTCGACCGCGAGTGCGCCGTCGTCGCGGCGGATCGGCAGCGGCCGGGGCTCGCCTTCGTCCGGATAGGACACCACCCTCGGCGTCGGCCCGTTGCGGTACCAGGTGACCACCTTCGTGCACTCGCCCGCGTCGGTGGGCGCGATCAGCTCGCCGACCAGTCCATTGAGGAGGGTCGACTTGCCGGCCTTCACCTTGCCGGCGATCGCCACCCGCAGCGGCTCGTCCAGCCGGTCGAGCTGGGTGCGCAGCTCGGCGGCGACGTCCGGATCGTCGGCGTAGACCCGGACTGCCCGGCGCAGCACCCCTCGAACGGCGGCGGTGAGACTGTGTGACGAAGGCACGCCTTGGTTCACTGTGTTGGATGGTTCGCTCCGCTCCGCCGCTACCCGCCGTCTTCCCTCCTCACGTGCTCGGCGCTGGCGCGCCTGCGCGCGCTCGTCAGTCCTGACCGAGGACGACTCGCGACGAGCCGGCTCCAAACGCGACCGCTCGCGTTGCAGGTGCCGGCGAGGTCGGGAGTTGTCCTCGCAGGACGCGTCTCCGCTCTCGCTCACTTGGCGGCCTCGATCAGCTTGGGCTCGCGCGGTTCGGCCACCTCGCCCGGCATGAGCTTCATGGCCCGCTTGTGTAGCGACTCCAACCGCGCCAGCTCCTTGGGGATCTCGGCGAGCCGGCGGCGTTGCTCATCCTGCGACTTGCGTGCCGACTGCTCGGCCGCGGTCAGCGAGTCCTTCAGTGACCGGTTCGTCTCCTCGGCCCGGTCGATGTAGTAGTCGCGCAGGTCGCGCTGCACCCGGCGAAGCAGTTCGCGGGACTCCTTGCCCGCCTGGAAGATCACGTCGTCGGCGTAGCGGCGGATGGCGGACTTCGCGTCGTTCTGCCGCTTGGCGTAGATCCGCCGCCGGTCGTCGGTCAGGCCCTTCGCACCCAGCAGCAGGCCCGCGCCGATCGAGAACGGGTTGATCAGCGAGAGCCCGACGATCGTGCCGAGCATGCCGAACATCAGCACGCCGACGTACCCGCCGCGCAGGCCAGACAGCGCCTTCTGACCGACGCCGAACGGCTCACCCGACCGCAGCTCCATCGCCTGCACCGCGGCGAGCGGGTCCTCGGTCCGGGTGTGGATCTTGGGCAGCAGCGCCTGGCCGCCGGCGAAGTGCTCGGCGACCTGTGCGGCGAGCCAGCGCGCGCGTTGCGCCGTCCACAGGAAGTTCGCCGACACCGCCGCGCCCACCTCCTGCTCCACCCACGAGGAGAGCTGGTCCCAGATCTTGCGGGGGTCGCCGCTCTTGTTGACCTCCTCCTCGGCCTCGCGGACGATGTCGCGCATCCGGTCGCGCAGGTCGTAGTCGATGTCGGCGTTGAGGTCCGCGACACCGTCGCTGAGCGTGTGCTGCCAGCGGGCCGAGCGCTCCTTCAACGCCGACGCGTGCGCCTTGGCCTCGGTGAGCTCCCGGATCACCAGCTCGGCCTGCTCCGGGTCGGTGTAGCTGGTCCGCTCGGCGAGCAGCGCGGTGGCGAGCTGCTCGGACACCGCGACGATGTCGTGCGCGGTCGAGCGCCGGGCGAGCAGGTCGGCCTGGCTGACGACCCGTTCCCGCAGGTAGGAGATCAGCACCGGGAAGCCGGACTCGGCGTCCGCGACGTCGTCGCCGCCGCGGATCGCGTGCACCCGCAGCGCCGAGGACACCACCAGCAGGTCGGCGTCGATGTTCTCCGCAGCGAGGTGGCCGCGGTCGAGGTCGGCGATGCGCTCCCACTCGGGGTACAGGTCCGCCTTGCTGAGTACACAGAGGACATTGGGGCACATCTTGGTGGCCTGCCGGAGGAACTCGAGCTCCGGCGCGGTGTACTCCTGGGAGGCGTCGGACACGAAGAGCACCGCGTCCGCGGCGGGCAGCTCGGCCATCGTCGCGGCGCCGTGCACGGAGTTCAGCCCGCCGACGCCCGGCGTGTCCACGATCTCCAGGCCACCGGAGAGCAGCGCCCGCGGCAGGCCGATCTCCGCCTGCCGCCAGCCTTCCCGGTTGCCCGGGTTGCCGGTCTCGGCGATGTGCTGGGCCAGCTCCTCGATCGGCAGCTCGACCCGCTCGGTCTTCGCCTTCTCCGGGTCGCCGTCCTCCGCCGGCTCGAGCACGCGGACCAGGGCGGCGGTCGGCTTCTCCGCGTACCGGACCACGGTCGGCACCGAGGTCGCCACGTCGTCGAACACCGGGCAGACCGGCGCCCGCACCAGCCCGTTCACCAGCAGGCTCTTGCCCTGCTTGAACTCCCCGACCACCAGCACCCGCACGCGGTCGGTGCGCAGCCGGTAGCTCGACTGCCGCAACCTCTCCTCGAGGTCGGTCCGCCCGTACGGCTCGATCGCCCGCAGGGCCTGTTCGAGCGCCGCGAGTGGCTCCGACCGCCGCATCCGTTCCTCCTCGAGGAGATCTCGCCACATGGTCCGCCCGTGGTGTCCGGGGCACTGGACACCACGGGCGGACGACGGTGGCGGGTTACCCGGAGAGCGCGTCCGCGGGGTCGAGTCCGACCGCCGCGTCGGCGTCCTCCGTCGGCCACAAGCCGGCCGGCTCGTTGACCGCGATGGGTGCCGCATCCAGATGGCCCGACACACTTTCGACACTCACGTCGGTGTCGACGAGGTCGTTGTCGGAGGTGTTGTCGTTGTACGAGTCGTCGACCGTCGTGTCCGTGGACGCGTCGATGTTCGTCTCGGTCTCCGTCGTGTTGTGCGAGTCGGACACCGTGGTGTTCGACTCGTCGTTGAGCGAGGACTCGATGTCATCGCCCGCGACGGTGCTGTCGTCGATCGAGCCACCCTTGTTGTCGACGCCGTCGTTGTCCTGGTTGAACGAGTCGTCGATGACGACGATGTCGTTGTCCTCGTTGAACGAGTCCGTGATCGTCAGGTCGCCATCGGCGTGGATGTTGACGGTGTCGCGGTCGTCGACGGTGATGATGATGTCCTCGTCGTCGACGTAGTAGTAGTTGTAGTTGTTGACGTCCGGACCGTGGTGCACCACGTAGTGCTTGGTGATCACGGAGATCTCCGGCACCGCGCTCTCGCTGTCCACGAACTGCGGCAGGCCTCCTGTGGCCTGCACACCCACGTGGTCGGCGACCATCGGCTGCACGTCCCTGATGTCCAGCCCGCACGTGCTGTCCAGCCCGTACTTCGCGAGCGTTCCCTCAGGGTCGTCCTGGAAATCCGCCTGCAGCTCCTCGTCGCCGAGCAACGCCAGCAGGAACTCGATGAGCGAGGAGACGGCCGTTGTCGTCACAGCCAATCACCTCCAGCCTCTCCGCTCCGGCGGCTTGCCCGCGTGGTGCTCAGTGGATGTCCAGCTCGACGTCGTCGATGTCGAGGTCCAGACCGTCGTTGTCGAACTTGTTGCCGTTGAACGAGTGGTCGTACGTGGTGTCGTGCGACGCGTCGATGTTCGTTTCCTTGTAGACCTCGTTGTAGGAGTCGTTGATGTTCACCGACTCGTGGGTGTTCAGCGAGTCCTTGATGTCGTCGCCGGCCACGACGCTGTCGGTGATGTGGCCGTGGCTGTTGTCGACGCCGTCGTTGTCCTCGTTGAACGAGTCCTTGATGTAGGTGTAGTCGTTGTAGTCGTTGCCCACGTTCTCGAACGAGTTCGACACGCTGGTGGACTGGCTCGACGTCTGGGTCACCGGGCCGCCGTTGCCGCCCGCGCCGCCGTTCGCGCTCGACGGGCCGGAGGAGGTGTCGTTGTCGGCGTCCGCGTCGGCATCCGCATCGGCGTTGCCGCCGTCGGCCTCGCCACCGTCGCCGCCGTCGCCCTCGCCACCGTCGCCGGCGAAGGAGAAGCCGAGGCCCTTGCCGCCGTCGCCGAACAGCCCGCCGTGGCCGCCGTCGCCGACCGAGAACGCGCTGCCGCCCTTGCCGCCGTCGCCGTCGCCGCCGTTGCCCCCCTCGGCGTCGCCGCCCTCGGCCTTGCCGCCGTCGGCGTCCGCGTCGGCGTAGCCGAACGCGAGGCTGCCGCTGTGGCCGCCGGCACCGCCGGCACCGCCGGCCGCGTTGCCGTCGACGTCCTGGACCGGTGCGACGTACTGCTGGAAGTTGAAGTCACCCATGCTTGTCGTGCTCCCTCAGAGTGGGGCGGTCTAGTGATTCCGGTCCCCGACGGGCCTCCGCCCGGCCTGGCTACGAAACTAGGACGCCTGCCACGGACGGTAATCGGGGTTCCGCCCGCAACCCGGCGGCGGCGGCACCGGGGATCGCCGGCTGGTCCGGACGGGCCCGTTAGGGGATTCGCCCCTAATTCGCCGATGCATCGATAACACCCCTAGTTCGATGCGGGAAGTCGCGCGAGGACAGCGGTGAGTAGTTTCTGCAGCGCGGTGCACGAGTCCGGCCGCCCGCCGTCCATCGTCGCCACGATCGCCTGCTCCCGGGCGACGCCGACGTCGTAGCGGCAGAACGCGCCACCGGTCGTGAAGGTCTCCAGCGCCGGGTAGCCCTCCAGCCGGACCCGGCTCGCCGCCGGGTCGACCTCGTCGGTCAGGTCGGACAGGCCAGCGCCGCTCGTGTATGACGTGAGCTGCACCTTCATTGGTTTTCGCCCGTTCCAGCGGCAGTTCGCGCCGAGTTCGTCGGTGCCGGGCACCCCGGGTCCGAGCCCGAAGGTCTGCCGCTCGTCGCCGTCGACGAGCGTGCACGGGTCGAGCCCGACGAGGCCCTTCGGCGACTCGATCGGGGGCACCGACGGCGCCTCGGGCTCGTCGGACGAACACCCGGCGAGCACCACGAGACAGGACATGGCCACCGCGGCGGGCAGCAGACGAGCGATCACAAGTATTCCTTCCGCTACGTCATTTTTCGTCCTAGGAGGATATTTCGTAACGTTTGGCGGTCGTGCGACGTCTTCACATGCGAGCGTTTCGCTTGGAGGCGGGCATGAGTTACTGGCTGGGGATCGACTTCGGCACGACGTTCACCGCAGCCGCCGTCCTTCGTGACGGAGAGCAATCAGCCGAACTCCTCCCGTTGGGGGAGAACGGGCCGTCCACGCCCTCGGTCGTGTTCGTGGCGCCGGAGGGCTCGCTGATCGTCGGCGACGCCGCCGTGCGGCGCGCGGTGACCGACCCCGACCGGGTGGTTCGGGAGGTCAAGCGGCGCATCGGTGACCAGACGCCGGTGCTCGTCGACGGGGAGCCCATCGGCGCGCACACGCTCGCCGCGTGGTTCATCCGCTGGGTGGTCGACCGCGCGTGCGAGCGGGAAGGGGGCCCGCCCGCGGGGATCGGGGTGACCTACCCCGCGTCCTGGGGACCGCACAAGCGGATGCTGCTGTCCGACGCCCTGATCTTCGCCGGCGTCGGCGAGGACGACTGCCCGGTCACGCTGGTCACCGAGCCCGAGGCCGCCGCGGTGGCGTACACCGCCTCCAAGCACGTCGAGCCCGGGGCCGCCATCGGCGTCTACGACCTGGGCGGCGGCACCTTCGACGCGACCATCGTGCGCCAGCTGGAGGGCGGCGGGTTCGAGCTCGCCGGCCGGCCGGAGGGCATCGAGTCGCTCGGCGGGATCGACTTCGACGAGGCCGTCTTCGAGCAGGTGCGCGCGTACCTCGGCCACGTCTGGGCGGAGCTGGACTTCGCCGACCCGATGGTGATCACCGGGGCGGCGACGCTGCGGCGGGAGTGCACCGAGGCGAAGAAGGCACTGTCGTCGGACACCGAGGTCACGATCCCGGTGATGCTGCCGGGCGTGAGCACTCGGGTTCGCCTGGTGCGTGCGGAGTTCGAGCAGCTGATCGCGCCCGCGGTCGACGCCACGGTGGACGCCATGGGCCGGGCGATCTACTCGGCCGGGCTGACGCCGGCCGACCTGTCCGCGGTACTGCTCGTCGGCGGCTCGTCGCGGATCCCGCTCGTGGCGCAACGGGTGGAGGCGGAGCTCGACCTGCCGGTCACGGTCGACTCCGACCCGAAGGCGGTCGTCGCGATCGGCGCGGCCCAGTGCGTCGTGCCGCGCAAGGAGCTCGTGCCGGCAGCCCGCAGGCCGCTGGCGATGCTGCCGGTCGGCGCGGAGCCCGACGACGATGAGCCGGCCCGGCCGCGGCGGCGCGCCGTGTACACCGTCGTCGGGGTGGTCGCGTTCGCCGCCGCGATGATCGGCCTGGCCGGCATCGTGGGCACCGACGTGCGGCCGTTCGCGGACGTCCCCGCGCAGGAGGGCATCGCCGCACCGCGGGTCGGCGGCGAAGGTGGCGGCGCGGCGCCGGAGGACGGCGTCGACCCGTGGACCGGCAAGCCGTACACGGAGACGACCGAGCCGGGCCCGGAGCGCTCGGACGCCGAGCCCACCGAGGCGTCGCCGGCATCGATCGCCCCCACGCCGACGAAGGCCAAGGACCGCGGCGCGCTGATCGACGGCGCCAAGCCGCCACCCGCCCCGAACACCGGCGGCGACGACGGCGGCGGTCCCGGCGAGACACCGGTGGAGGAACCGACCGGCGAGCCGACAGTCGGCCCGACCGGCGGCGAGCCCACGAGCGAACCCACGGGTGGGGAGCCGACCGGCGGTGAGCCCACGGGTGGTGAGCCGACCGGTGGTGAGCCGACCGGTGGCGAGCCCACGGGCGGGGAACCGACCGGTGGTGAGCCGACCGGAGGGGAGCCCACCGGAGGGGAGCCCACGGGCGGCGAGCCGACCGCTGACGAGCCGGCGGGCGATCCGCCGGCCGACCCGCCGACCGGGAGCGTGTGATGAGCGAGCTTGCGAGCGAATCAATGTCACAGGGCGACCGCGAGCCGCGGCACCGAGCCTGCGAGGGGTCGTCGTGAGCGAGCTCGGTGCCCCGCCGCCGCGGCCGAGCACGGCCCGGCTGTCGACGCCGCCGATGGCCGCCCTCGAGGAGGTCCCGCGGCCGCGGGCGATCTCCGTGTCGTTCTGGTGCTGGCTGGCCGGCAGCCTGCTGATCGCCGCGATCGTGGCGGTGACGTCGACGCGGACCGACCCGATGCGCACGGAGTTCGCCCGGCTCGCGGGTGAACGCGACCCGGACGCCACGCAGGCGACCATCGACCAGGTGGCCTCGGCGTCCGTGCTGGTCGTGCTGGGCACCGGCGTGCTGCTGGGGGTCGTGGGCCTGGCGCTCGCCGGCGCGATGCGCGCCGGCCGCGGCTGGGCCCGGGTCGTGCTCACACTGGCCGCGGTGGTCGGCGTGGCCTACACCGCGCTGGTCACGTCGTCGCTGACCCACCCCATGCTCGAGGACCTGCGCACCCCGGTCACCGCGGGCCTGCTCGCCTACACGGCACTGACCCTGATGGCGACGGTCTGCATGTTCCTCCCGGGCACGATGCGGTGGTTCCGCCGCCCACGAGGCGACTACTGACGGCATCCAACTGTGCACACGGCACAGCTGAGGACGCCCAAACGTAGGCGTGGCGCTCCTTCTGACGACGTATGACGCGTGACACACTCCGGCTGACTGCTCCCGCACCGCCACCAGACAGCCACAGAGCGTGCCCGCACGCCGCGAGGGTGAGAGGACCGCCCCCATGGCAGAGAACCGTTCGAGTCGCCGCACGTTCCTCGGCTACCTGATCGCCGCGCCGACGCTCGCCGCGGGCGCGACGCTGGTCGGGGGCTCGGACACCGCCGAGGCCGCCGTCCCGACGCTGCCGCAGCCGTCGGACATCTTCGACCTGGGCGACCTGCAGAACCTGGCCGCGCTGCCCACCTCGGGTCTGATCGCCGTGCAGGTCCACGAGGACGGGACCGCGTCGTTCGCACTGCACCGCACCGAGGTCGGCCAGGGCATCACGACCGTGGTCGCCATGATGATCGCCGAGGAGCTGGACCTGCCGCTGGACAAGGTCCGCGTCTCGCTCGCCGATGCCCGCCCGGAGCTGCTGATGAACCAGCTCACCGGCGGCTCCAACACGGTGCGCAGCATCTACACCCCGGTGCGGACCGCGGCGGCCATCGCGCGCTCGCAGCTGGTGCGCACCGCCGCGGCGTCGTGGCGCGTGCCGGCCGCGGAGGTCGGCACCCGCGACGGCGTACTGCGCCACCCCAGCGGACGCAGCGCCACCTACGGCTCGCTCGCGAAGGCGGCGGCCAGCCCACGAACCGAGCGGGCGTCCGCCGAGCTGAAGGCCGCGCCGCAGTTCCGGGTGCTCGGCACGCCGCGCAACCGGATCGACGCGCTCGACATCGTCACCGGGCGCAAGAAGTTCGGCATGGACCTGCAGGTGCCCGACGCCAAACCGTGCATGGTGCGCCGGCCGCCGACGATCAACGGCACGGTGCGGACGGTACGCAACGCGGACGCCGTGCGGGCCATGCCCGGCGTCACCGACGTCGCGGCGATCACCTACGGCGTCGCGGTCCGGGCCGACACGTTCGGCCAGTGCATCGACGGGCTGCGAGCGCTGGACGTCGACTGGAATCCGGGCACCGTGGCCGGCGAGTCCGACTCGACGGTGCACACCAAGCTGAAGAGGGCGCAGCTGCCGCTCGCGGTGCCGCCGCTCGGCGCGCTGTCGGTCGACGCCGAGTTCACCTTCGCGTTCGCCAGCAACGCCCCGCTCGAGCCGGACAACGCGGTCGCCGACGTGCGGGCCGACCGCGCGGAGATCTGGTCGACGCTCAAGGTGCCGATCGACGCGAAGCAGGACATCGCCCGCCAGCTCGGGCTGCCGGCGGACAAGGTCGTCGTGCACGTGGTCACCGGCGGCGGGTCGTTCGGCCGCCACCTGTTCCACGACGTGGCCGCCGAGGCCGCGGAGATCTCGCAGAAGATGGGCAAGCCGGTCAAGCTGTCCTGGTCGCGCACCGACGACTTCCGGCAGGGCCGCACGCACCCGATGTCGATCTCTCGGGTCCGGGCCACACATCTGTTGGGCAACGTGCTGACCTACGAGCAGCGGCACGTCAGCTCGGAGACCGACTTCGGCCACGGCCTCGGCGAGATGCTCACCTCCTTCGCGGCCGAGCTGCCGATCGCCGGCAACCTCAGCTTCGCGGAGTCGATCTTCCTGCTGACGCAGAACGTGCCCTACAACTTCGGCGTCGTCACCCAGCTGCTCAACGAGGTCCCGCTGCGGTTCAACACCGGCAGCATGCGCAACATCTACTCGCCCAACGTCGCGTGCGCGCGCGAGCTCGTGGTCGACCAGCTGGCGAAGAAGCTGGGCAAGGACCCGGTGGCGTTCCGCCGCTCGTTCCTGCGGGACGAGCGGCTGCGCGCGGTGTTGGACAAGGCCGTCCAGGTGGGACAGTGGGGGAGGCCGCTGCCGAAGGGCAAGGCGCAGGGAATCGGTCTGCACTCCGAGTACCGCGGCGCGGTCGCCACGCTCGTGGAGATCGACTGCACGCCGGAGACGGTGAACCGGCCGATCCGGGACGGAGTCACCGGCCCGCGGGTCTACAAGGCGACGATCGTCGTCGACGCCGGCCTCGCGCTGAACCCGCGCGGCTTGGAGGCGCAGATGATCGGCGGCCTCAACGACGCGATCGCGCTGGCGCTCACATCGAGCCTGCACATCGAGGACGGCATCCCGCTGGAAGGCAGCTGGGACAACTACTTCTACACGCGGCAGTGGAACACTCCGCCCGAGGTGCAGGTCGTCGTGATGCCGCCGACGACCGGCCAGCCGAGCGGGGCGGGCGAGCTCGCCGTGGCGCCGTGCTTCGCCGCGGTCGCGTGTGCCTACGCCCGCGCGACCGGCGCGATGCCGACGAGCTTCCCGATCAACCACGGCACGCTGTCCTTCGAGCCGTACCCGCTGCAGCCGTCCACCCCGCAGTCGCCGACCGACGGTCTCGAGACCGCGTTCTGAGGAGACCTCCGTGCCTCGACACACCTTCGTCCTCAATGGCCGCCCGGTGACCGTGGACGTCGCCGACGACGTTCGGCTGCTGTGGGTCCTGCGGGACATCCTCGGCGTAACCGGCCCGAAGTACGGCTGCGGGCTCAACGTCTGCAAGTCGTGTACCTCGCACATCAACGGCAAGGCGTTCAGCCCGTGCTCGGTGCCGGTCTCCCAGATCAAGGAGACCGACGAGATCACCACGATCGAGGGCCTACCAGCCACCGTCGACCGCGAGCTGCACCCCATGCAGGAAGCGTGGTTGGCGGAGGACGTCTCGCAGTGCGGCTACTGCCAGCCGGGCCAGATCATGGCCGCGGTCGCCCTGGTGCGGAAGGTACAGGCCGAGGGCCGCGAGATCACCGACGCGGACCTCGACCAGCTGCGCAACATCTGCCGCTGCGGCACCTACTCCCGCATCCGCTCGGCGATCAAGAAGGGCGCACAGAACATGTAACCCCGGACAATCCACTTTGGACGTTCCGGTTGATAGTTGACATTTTTGTGACAATTACTTCCTGATTGACCGTTGCCTCTGGCGCGTCGTTCGGCTTGGGGTAATATCCGCGCGCCGGCCGGCCCGCTCGAGACCGTGCCGTGGAAATCATTTTCGGTCATGAATGGAGATCTGTCTGTATGGCGCTCAAGCACGAGACCGTCGACGTCCGAATCAGCCAGCGAATTCTCTGGTTCGGCTCGGAGGCCTATCCGGTGCTCAACATAACCCGGACGAAGACGCTCAAGATCGAGCCCGACCGTGGGGCGGCCATCAAGAAGTATGTCTTCTCCGTACTGTTGTGGGTTCTGTTCGCGGGCATCGTGTCGAGCGTGGCCCCGACCGCCGCGGTGGTCGTTGTCGATGTCGTCGTGCTCGCCTGGCTCGTGGTGAAGACGATGCGGTTGGTCGAACTGCTGAAGATCGTGCTCTACGAGCTCAACATCGAGACCGCGGCGGGATCGCACCGGGGCCTGGTCAGTGACAGATCTGAGGTGGTGTTCGAAATCGCTGGGCGAATCACGGATGCCATCAACAATCCGCACGCGGAGTTTCAGATGAAGGTCGAGAACATCCACGCCGGTGACAACATCAACTTTGGTACCGCCCAGAACGTAGGCAGCACCGTCCGATGAGCGGATTTCATGTCGGAGACAACATCAACTACGGCAGCGCGCAGAATGTGGGTGCCGTGTTCAACGGACCCGGTCCGCCGGAACCGACGCGAGCGGCACCTGGCTGGCAGGAGGCGGGACCGCGGTGGGGAGAGCCGTTGGTGTTCGTCAACTACCGGTATCCGGACGAGAGGGCGGCAGCCGACATCGAGGCGGAGCTCACCCGCCGGCTCGGGCCAGGCTCTGTCTTCCGGGACGCGAGGATGCCCGCCGGCACGGAGTTTCCCGGCGAGCTGGTCGACCGGGCCGCACGGTGCAAGGTGATGGTCTCGGTCATCGGCGAGCGATGGGACGACCCCTACGCGCTGCGCCTGTTGCACGACCCCGCCGACTGGGTGCGCCGTGAGATCGCCATCGCGCTGACGTATGGCGTCCACCTCGTGCCCGTCATGGTCGGTGCCCGAGGCCGGCTGGTGCCGGGCGATCTCCCCGAGGACATCAGGAAGCTCGCCCTCCTGCAGGCACCGCACCTGCGCCGTGGCTACGACGCCCGCGACGTCCGGTGGCTGGTGGACGAGCTGATCCGGGACCTCACGATCGTCATGGAGTCCGTCTTCCGCGGTCGGTGACCGGGCTACGGCCACCCGGCGCCGGGCACGTCCACCTCGATCGCCAGCACCTGACCGGAGCCCGGCGTCACCATCTCCTCCTCGGTCATGCCGCGCCACTGCGCCGCGGTGACGAACAACGTCGTGCCGCCCAGCACGCACGCGAAACCGCCGCGGTCGAGGTCGACCGTCCGCAGCACCGCGCCGCCCTCGGCGACGCGCACACACCGCGCGTTCGGCACGTCCGCGTACCAGACCGCGCCCGCCGCGTCGACGCAGATGCCGTCCGGGGTGCCGTCGCCGAGGTCGGCCCAGACCCGCCGGTTCGCCAGGTCGCCGTCGGCCTCGATGTCGAACGCCACCAAGGCGTGCGCGTACGAGTCCGCGACGATCAGCGTGCCGTTGTCCGGCGTGGCCGCCATGCCGTTGGGGAAGGTGAGCTCGCTCGTCACCTCGCGCACCGCGCCGGCCGGGGTCACCAGGTGCACGGTCCCCGGCGCGGAGCCGTCGAAGCTCACGCTGTCGACGTAGGCGTTGCCGCGGCCGTCGACCACGATGTCGTTCCAGGCCAGCGGGCCGAGCTCGGCCTCGGTGGCCAGCGAACCGTCCGGCTCGCGGCGCAGCAGCAGCCCGTCGGCCGACGACACGATCAACAGCCGCCCGTCGGGCCGCCACGCGGTGCACAGCGGCAGCGACCGCACCCGCGCGACGACCTCGGTGTGGCCACCCGGGTCGACGGCGAGCACCTCGCCCGCCGACCAGTCGGAGAAGTACAACCGGTCGCCGTGCCAGCGCGGCGACTCCACCAGGCCGCGCCCGGTGACCAGGGTTCGAATCTCGCTCATGCCAACTACACGAACGGCCGCCGGTCAGATCGACAACGGCTCAGATCGTGAACGGCAGCGCGCGCGCGACGCGCCGGCCCAACTCGGTGTCGCCTTCGAAGGCGATCTCGTCCAGCCGGTCGGCGACCGGCACCCGGCCGCCCGCCAGCCGCGCGAACAGGTTCGACGACAGGCGCATGGTCACCGTCGGGGGAGCGGGCAGTGCTTCGACGACCGCGGCGCGGCCGTCGACCGCGACGTGCCGGGTCGCGTGCACCGGGCCGGTCAGCTCGATGGTGACACCGGCACCGTCCGGCGCGCCGGCCTTCTTCCCGACGAGGTAGCCGAGCGCCCCGCTCACCTCGGCCAGCGCGAGCTCCGCGCACGCGCCGTCGTCGTTGCCGGGAATGCCGGTCGCCTCGCGGATGTCCTGCTCGTGCATCCAGCAGTCGAACAGCCGGATCCGCATGAACCGGCCGAACGTGCCCTCGCCGGCCGGTGTCCACGAGGGAGCGTCGAACTCCTCCTGTGTCATGGCCGCCAGCACCTCGCCCCGGGTGGCGGTGATCTCGCGGAAGCGCGCCAGCATCCGGGCCGGGCTCTGGCTACGCAGCCCCCGCACCCACAGCTCGTTCGCCGCGCCGATGTCGTTGCGCACGTGCGGAAGCTCGCGCACGTCGAACTCGTAGGGCGGCGGCTCCTGCCCGCTGAGCGCGCACTCGGTGCCGATCATGTGCGAGACGTTGTCCTGCACGGACCATCCCGGCAACGCTGTCGGCATCGCCCACTGGTCCGGGCGCAGCGAGCCGAGCAGCTCGTCGATCGCGGCCCACTCGGCGACGAGAACGGGGACGACGGCATCCTTCGCGATCAAGAGACACTCCCGAGGTCGATGATCTCTCCACGGTTGACACTCACCCAGTCCCGGCCTCGTACGTAGGGCTCGAGCCGCTTCGCGATGAGCGCCTGGTCGGCCGGTGCCTTGGGTCGCTGCAGCTCGTAGACGTGCGGGAGCTCGGCCATGCCGGACACGACCTGCCACAGCCGCACGGCGTCCGCCCCGGCCGGCGGGTCGACGAGGACCGGCCCGAACAGGCACTGCTCGTCCGGGAAGAACAGCGTCGGCACGCCGTACCCGCCCGCGTCGACCACCCGCTGGTGGTCGGCCCGGATCTCGTCGTGCGTCGTCTCGTCGGCCAGTGCCTCGTCGAGCAGGCCGGGCGCGAGGCCGAGGTCGCCCAGCAGGCGGCGGGCGACCTCCGGGTCGTGCGGTTTGCCGCCGAGCTCGTGCAGCTCCCGGCCGACCGCCGCGTACCAGGAGTCCAGCACGTCCATGCCGCG
Organism: Actinophytocola sp.; assembly: GCF_050699915.1. GTDB lineage: Bacteria > Actinomycetota > Actinomycetes > Mycobacteriales > Pseudonocardiaceae > Actinophytocola. The sequence goes on along the minus strand of NZ_JBOHGA010000013.1, from coordinate 41,407 downwards.
GCGGCGCAGCAGCGCGCCGATCCGCATCAGCGACCAGCCATAGGACCACGGCCGTTCCCACGGATGCTTCTTGCCCTCGAAGCGGTTGACCTCCTCGAGGCTGAAGAAGCGCCAGTCCACGGTAACGCCGACCTCGTCGCGGACGTTTCTCAGCCACAGCGAGGTCTGGTACGCGAACGGGCACATCGGATCGAAGTGGAAGTCGACCTTCAAGCGTCCTCCCGGAGGTGGGTCGTGATCATCGAGCGCAGATCGGTGGCGATCTCGGCGGCCGGTGCGCCGGAGACCTTCGCGAGCAGGATCAGTCCCTGGATCTGGGCCAGGATCAGGTGGGCGAGACGGTCGGGCTCGACGCCGTCGCGCAATACGCCGTGTGCGGCTGCGTCCCGGCAGGCCTTGGCGAGCCGCGCCTCCCAGCGCGCGAACACGGCGGCCACGTGCGCACGCAGCTCGTCGTCCGTTGTGGACAGTTCGGCGGCGAGGTTGCCGAACGGGCAGCCCACGATCCGGCCGAACTGCTTCTCGAAGGCCGTCTGGATCATGGTCACCGCGTCGGCGACCGCGAGGAGCCGGTCGGCCGGGCCGTCGACGGTGGACGCGGCGAGGCGGCGCGCGAGCTCGTCCGCGTGCAGGTCGACGACGGCCTTCGCGAGAGCGGCCTTGGACGGGAAGAAGTGGTAGAAGCTGCCCTTCCGGACGTCGGCCACCGCACACAGATCCCCGACACCGACGGACTGGTAGCTGCGGGTGAGGAACAACCTGGCCGCGGACCGGACGATCCGGTCCCGTGTCTGCATGTGGCACGAGGCTAGTGAGTAGTTGACCGGTCAGTCAACCGAGCGGTCGGGCAGAATGGCCGCCGTGTTGGAGATTCCTTCCGTTCGACTGCCGCACGATGTCCAGCTGCCGGTGATCGGCCTCGGCACCGCGGGTCTGCTCGGCGCCTCCGGGTACGCGAGCGTGCGAGACGCACTCGACGCCGGCTACCGGATGATCGACACCGCCACCAGCTATCGCAACGAGGCGGAGGTGGGGCGGGCGGTGCGGGACAGCGGCCTCGACCGGTCGGCGGTCTTCGTCACCACCAAGCTGCCGCCGGAGGAGGCGGGCCGGGAGTCGGCCGTGCTCGACGCCAGCCTGAGCGCGCTGGGCCTGGACTACGTCGATCTCTGGCTGATCCACTGGCCGCCCGGAGGAGCCGCGGCGGTGCCGACCTGGCAGGCGCTGCTGGCCGCGCGCGAGTCCGGAAAGGCGCGCGCGGTCGGCGTCAGCAACTACTCCCTCGCCCAGGTCGACGAGCTCATCGCCGCGACCGGCGCGGTGCCGGCGGTGAACCAGGTGCCGTGGAGCCCGCGGCGGCACGACCCGGAAACCCTGGCGGCGAGCCGGGAACGGGACGTCGTCGTGATGGGCTACGGCCCGCTGCGCCGCACCGACCTGGCCGACCCGACGCTCGCGGCGGTCGCCGAAGCGCACGGCGTGTCGCCGGCGCAGGTCGTGCTGCGCTGGCATCTGCACCACGACGTCGTAGTCATCCCGAGGTCCGCCGACCCGGACCACCGGCGGGCGAACCTCGCGGCGTCGACCTTCGCGCTCACCCCGGACGAGATCGCGGCCATCGACGCGATCTCGCGGTGACCAGCGCGGGTGTCCAGCGCGGCGACTACGTCAACAACGCCTGCAGCTCCGCCATCGCGGCGGTCAGCTCGCGGGCGAAGTCGTGCATCTGCCCGGCCACGTGCGACGGCGTACTCAGGTAGAGGTTCAGGTGGTCGGGCAGCAGCACGTAGGCCACTCCGATGCACTGCGGGCTCGTCGACCCGAACCCGAAGAACTGGATGTTCCTCGACGGCGCCGAGCTCGTGCTCAGGTAGTCGTCGCGCATGACGAGCCAGCCGGGACTCTCGTACAACGCCGTCGGCTCGGCGATGCCGGTGCGCTGCGCCATCAGCTGCAGCTCCCACAGGTGCTGCTCGGGTGCGTCGCCGGCCTGGCACTCCTTGGCCCGCGCGACGTGCGCCGCGGCCGCCGCCTCGAAGGCCGCCCGGCGGGCCGCGCGGTCGGCGGCCGGATCGTCCATAATGGACACGAAGGTCAGCGCCTCGGGCGTCACGACGCGCATCGCCTCGGTGCGGCCGTGCCGGTACTGGCGGGTGGCGATCGACTCGTAGGTGGCGCCGGTCATCCCCTTCGCGCGGCGGTGCGCCAGCTGGTACGCCAGCTGCACGAACGCGTCCGGTGACATGCCGAGCTGCTTGGCCCGGGTCGACCCGAAGTCCGCGAAGGACACCGTGCGGGTCGCGGTCGCGCGGGCGTAGTCGGCGAACGACTCCGCGGCGGCGCGGGCGGTGCCCCGCAGCGCGTCGTCGAGCGCGAGCTCCACCGGCGTGATCTCGGGCAGCCCACGGGTGGTGGGTCGGACCGGCGAAGCGCCGAGCAGCGCGTCGACGAAGCTGAGGATCGTGGTCCCGTCCAGCTTGCAGTGCTCGACGTTGATCCCCGCGGTGCCGTCGGCGAACACGATCAGCGAGAACGACTTGTCGAACCACCGGTTCCCGCTGTCGCCGTGCAACAGCTGGTCGCACGCCTCCTGCGTGCCGGCGGGGGAGACGTCCTCGAGGCACAGGCAGAACAGCGCGGTCTCGATCTCCTCGAGCGCCGCGGCGTTGCCGGGTCCGCCGTCGAGCAGCGCCTGCCGCGACGCCGCCCAGTCCGCGCGGGCCATCGTGGTGAGGTGGCCGGGCGCGGCGCTCGGGTCGTCCAGCGCCGCGCCGGTCTTCATGATCGTCCGCAGCGCGCCGGCGAGGTCCTCGTGGTCGTAGAGCCGGCCGTCCGGGTCGAGCACGTCGAGCCGGTACGGCGTGCTGCGGTGGAAGACCACGATGTGGCTCGCGCTCGCCGGCCCGGGGTGGTCCGCGCTGTAGGGCGCGCGGACGGTGTCCTGCACGGCGCCGGGAATCCGGGTGCTGGAGAACAGGAACTTGTTCTGCACCATCGACTGCGGCCGCCCGCGCAGCTCGACCTGCGGGATCTCCTCGTCGTCGAGCCGCAGCTTGTAGTCCACGGCCGCGCCGACGAGCCCGGCCGCGCGCGCGACCTGGTCCTCGCCGGAGTCGCGGAACAGGAAGAAGAAGTTGGCGTTGAGCGCGATCCGGTCGCGCCGGCCGAGGTAGCGGTACGCCCAGAAGTCGTCCAGCCAGCTCGCCACCCCGGCCCGGCGGTCGTAGCTCTCCAGCGCGGCCTGCAGCTCGTGCGCGGGGCTCTCCGGTGCGAGGAACTCCGCCACCGCCCGCTCGGTCGTCGCCCGCTGCTCGTCGGTGAGCAACGGCGCGGACCACTCGAGGAACCGCTGGCAGGTCTGCGTCAGGGTCGGCACGGGGACGCGGGGGAGCTGGTCCTCGTTGGCGAACGTGTGGGAGCTGGTGGTCACGCCTGTCCTCGGGTCTCGACGGTTTCGGTTGGCTGGGAGAGGAAGAGCTCGGCACACAGCCAGCCCTCGGTCTCGAGCTCGTGTGGTTCGACCCCGGCGGTGCGCAGGGCGTCCAGGATCCGTTCCCGCTCCTCCGTCGACGCGAACCGGCGCTGCCGAAACACCCCGGCGACGGCGACGGTGTCGTAGCCGAGGCCGGCGAGGGCGTCGGCGACCGGTTCGTAGGAGAACATCCGCAGCACGAAGTGCGCCATCGACGGGCGCCGCCCGCCGGGCAGGTCGGCGAGCCGGCCGATCGTCCGCTCGGTGACGTAGCCGATGCAGCCGGTCGAGATCACCAGGTCCGCCTCGGCGAGCACCGCGCTCTGCTGCTCCGTCGGCGCGTCCTGTTCGAGGTCCGCGTGGATCGCCTCGTCGAGGAAGCCGGCGGCGTGCGCGTACTCCAGCGCCGGTGCCGACACGTCCAGCCCGACGAACCGCACGTCGCGGGAGCGGACGAGCGCCCGGTCGCGCTCGATGAGCCCGGCCCGGTCGAGCCGGGTGGCCTCCTCGGTCGCGTAGTGCGCGTAGAGGGCGTCCATGGTCGTGTCGCACCGGTACAGCGCGGCGTTGACGCCGTAGGAGCAGCCCACGTCGAGCACGGTCGGCGTGCCGCGCTCGTCGATCAGCTTCGCGAGGTACGGCTTGGCCAGCTGCGGCAGGTGGTAGTCGAACGCGCGCAGCGTGCGGAAGTAGGCCCGGGGATCCGGTTCGGCGTAGATGTGGTCCAAGGAGAGCTTGCCGGTCGAATCCAGGTGCACAGGCCGGTCCCGTCTAGTCGAGGAGCTGGTCGCCCCGGACGGCGTCCGCGGCGTGGTGCTCGGGCAGGACGCGGCCGAAGAGCTGGCGGGTCCGCTCGGCGCTGCCGACCACACCGGGGCGCTTGCTGTAGGCGAAGATGGCAGTGTGTCGGGCGCGTTCGCCCCGAACCGTGCTGACGCGGTGCAGTGAGAAGCGGCCGCGGAACAGCTGCAGGTCGCCGGGGCGCAGCTCGAGCCGGCGGACCAGGTGCTCGCCGCGGCCGGCCAGCACGTCGGCGACGTCGGCGAAGTTCTCCGCCTCGGCCGAGCGGATGTTCGGGCAGTACTCGAACACGCCGCCCTCGTCGGCCTGGCGGGTGAGCATGCTGACGGTGAACTCGTTGGTGTCGAAGTGCCACGGGTGTGCCCGGCCCGGCCCGACCACGTTCAGGCACAGGCCCGACAGTGGGTCGGCGAGCTGGTGCAGCTCCGGCAGCGCGAAGCAGTCGGCGACGAAACGCACGAACAGCGGGCTGGTGTAGAGCTGCTGGATGATCGCGTCCACGGGGACGTGGTCGCGGGCGACGAAGGCGTTGCCGCGCTCCATGACCACCCGGGCCGGGTGGCCTTCGGGCAGCGGGGTGTCGACCGCGATGTTGTACGCGTTGACCCGCTCGACCGTGGTGTGGGCCATCGGTGCGATCTCCGCGCACTCGCGCTCGAGCGCCTCGCGCAGCGACGGCCTGATGAAGTCGGGGAGGACGCAGCAGCCGAGCTCGGCCAGCTCGTCGCGGGTACGGGCGACGACGGCGTGCCAGGCCGGGTCATCCGGATCTGACAAGGGATAACGGTCGGTGTCGACGACCTGGACGGCGGGCACGGTTCCCGAGGCGCTCATGGATTCCCTTCGACACGGAAATCGTGGCACAACAAGGGCGGCCGAAGCTGGTGAGTCCCCACACACTCGGTAACCAGATCGGGAGAGATCCCGTGTCGGTCCACCGCGATCGTGCGCGAATAGTGGATCATGCCCGCATGGCACGTTGGAATCCGGGCCGGCTGGCGGTCGAGGTCATCGCCGGGCTGTTCGTGGTGGCGGGGGTCCTCGGGGTGTCCTCGGATCGGCTCGGCGCACCGATCGCCGCGACCGAGGCCGTCCATCTCGCGCTCGGGCTGATCGGGCTCGCGGCGGCACGCAGTCCCCGCGGCGGTCGGGTATTCCTGCTCGTCGGCGGCGTCGTGTTCTTCCTGTGGCACTTCGGCGCGGCCGCGCCGATCGAGCTCAGCACGACCGACGACCTGTTGAACCTCTGGCTCGCGATCAGCATGATCGCGCTGGCCTGCCTGGTCGGCGACCGGCGTCGGCCGGCCCGCGCCGAATCGGCCGCGGCGGTGGCGTCGAGCGCCGGCGGCGAGCCGGTCGAGCTGTCCGTGTCCTGGCGCCAGGTGCGCGGGCCGGCGGCCTATCCGAGCGCGCATCCGCGCCGGCCGCGCCCGGCCGCGGGCAGCCGCCCACCGGCACCGGGTCGCGGCGCGTACCGCTACGGCGTGTGAGTTGTGTGAGCCAGAACGGGTGTCACGGACGCTTCGGCATCAACGCCCAGAGCACCAGGTAGAGCACGAACTGCGGGCCGGGCAGCAGGCAGGACAGCACGAACACCAGGCGCACCTTGCCCGCGCTCCAGCCGTAGCGGTCCGCCAGCCCGGCGCACACGCCCGCGATCACCTTGCCGGTCCGGGGCCTGCTCATCGTCATCGTGGTCATGTCTCCACCATCCCTTCGCGCATGTCTCCCGACCTCGGTGAGACCCCTGACTCGTACCCTGAACCGCCACCCGGAAACGCGGGCCTGTGCCGTGTATACGGTATGCACTAGAGTGGGCCCCTGGACCAGGCACGGTGTCGTAGAGAAACGGAGGCTCACGCCCCCATGTACACACTCACCAACCCGGCGACAGGCGACCTGATCGAAGAGATCCCCAACGCGACCGACGACGAGGTCCGGGCGGCCGTCGACCGCGTGCACCGCGGGTACGCGTCGTGGCGGCAACGCCCGGTCGCGGAGCGCGCGAAGATCGTGTCGCGCGCGGCGGAGCTGTTCGCCGAGCGGGCCGACGAGCTGGCCGAGATCATGACGCTGGAGATGGGCAAGCGGATCAACGAGGGGCGCGGCGAGGTCGGCATCGTCGTCGACATCTTCAACTACTACGCGGACAACGCCCCGACGCTGCTGGCCGACGAGCCGATGTCGGTCAAGGGCGGCGAGGCGGTCATCGTCAAGCAGCCGATCGGCCCGCTGCTCGGCGTCATGCCGTGGAACTTCCCGTGCTACCAGGTCGCCCGGTTCGTGGCGCCGAACCTGGTACTGGGCAACACGATCCTGCTCAAGCACGCCTCGATCTGCCCGCGGTCGGCCGGCGCCTTCGAGCAGGTGCTGCGCGACGCCGGGGTGCCCGACGACGTGTACGTGAACGTCTTCGCGTCCAGCAAGCAGATCCCGTCGGTCATCGCCGACGACCGCGTCGTCGGGGTGTCGCTCACCGGCAGCGAGCAGGCGGGCATCGCCGTGGCGGCCGAGGCGGGCCGGAACCTGAAGCGCACGGTGCTCGAGCTCGGCGGGTCGGACCCGCTGGTCGTGCTGGACACCGACGACATCGACGAGACTGTCAAGGCCACCGCCACTTCCCGGATGCGCAACTGCGGCCAGTCCTGCAACGCGCCGAAACGGATGATCGTGCTGGCCGACATCTACGACGCCTTCGTGGACCGGCTCGCGAAGCTCGTGCCCGACCAGTTCGTGCCCGGCGACCCGGCCGACCCCAAGGTGAAGTTCGGCCCGCTGTCGTCCGCGTCCGCCGCCGACGAGGTGGCCGCGCAGGTGGCGAAGGCGGTCGAGCAGGGCGCGACGCTGCGGGCCGGCGGCAGTCGGGTCGACGGCCCGGGCGCCTTCCTCGAGGCGACGGTGCTGACCGACGTGACGCCGGAGATGGACGCCTACCGCGAGGAGATCTTCGGTCCGGTGATCGTGGTCTTCCGCGCGGCGGACGACGACGAGGCGGTGGCGATCGCCAACGACAGCCCGTTCGGACTCGGCGCGAGCGTGTGGGGCACCGACGCGGCCCGCAACCGCCGGGTGGCCGAGCGGATCGAGGCCGGCATGGTCTATCTCAACAGCGCCGGTGGTTCGCAGGCAGACCTGCCGTTCGGCGGCGTCAAGCGATCCGGCATCGGCCGCGAGCTCGGCCCGGCCGGCATCGAGGAGTTCATGAACAAGAAGGCCATTCGGCTCTAGGGCAACGACCGGCGGGCCGTAGGGTCGCGCCGTGACGGCTCCCATGATCGGCCCGGCGCCGGGCGACTCGCTGCATGTCATGTCGTTCAACCTGAAGTTCGCCATGCGAATCGGGCCGAACGCCTGGCCGCGGCGGCGGCCGGTGCTGGCCGAGCTGCTCGATGTCGAGCAGCCGACCGTGCTCGGCACCCAGGAGGGGCTGCACGGCCAGCTGCTCGACATCGCCGCCGACCTGCCCGGCCACTACCACCGGATCGGGCAGGGTCGGGCGGGCGGCACCCGCGACGAGCACTGCGCGATCTTCTTCGACACGCGCCGGCTCGACCCGGTGGAGTCCGGCGACTTCTGGCTGTCGGACACCCCGGACGTGGCGGGCTCGCGGTCGTGGGGCAACCGGAACATCCGCATGGTCACCTGGGCCCGCTTCGCCGACCGCGGCACCGGCGCCGAGCTCACGGTCCTCAACACCCACTTCGACCACATGTCGAAGAACTCGCGGCTGCGCAGCGCGGAGCTGCTCCGCGACCGGGTCGCCGCGCTACCGCCCGAGCACCCGGTGATCGTCACCGGCGACTTCAACGCCCCGGCGGAGCAGTCGGACGCGTACGAGGTGCTGGTGGACGGCGCCGGCCTGACCGACACCTGGCCGGCCGCGCGCAAGCACGCCACCTCGCTGTACGCGACCTGGCACGGTTACCGCCGGCCTGTGCCGGACGGTCCCCGGATCGACTGGATCCTGACCAGGGGAGCGGTCGTGGAGTGCGCCGGCATCAACACCTTCGCCCGCGACCGCCGGTTTCCGTCCGACCACCTTCCGGTCCAGGCCCTGCTGACGGTCGGCTGACCGTTCAGCGGGCCGCGGCCTCGGCTTCCTCGACGGCCTCGTCGAGGAACCCGCCCGACTGGTGCCGCCAGAGCCGGGCGTAGGCGCCGTCGAGGCGGAGCAGCTCCTCGTGGCTGCCCTGCTCGACGATCTCGCCGTGGTCGAGGACGACGAGCTGGTCCATGCGGGCGACCGTGCTCAGCCGGTGTGCCACCACGAGCGCGGTCCGACCCTCCATGATCCGCCACAGGGCCTGCTGGACGAGGATCTCGCTCTCCGAGTCCAGCGCGCTGGTGGCCTCGTCCAACAGCAGGATCGGCGCGTCGCGCAGGATCGCGCGGGCGAGCGCGACCCGCTGACGCTGCCCGCCGGAGAGCTTCACCCCGCGCTCGCCGACGAGCGTGTCGAACCCTTCCGGCAGGGTCTCGGCGAACTCGGTGACGTGCGCCGCCGCGGCCGCGGCGACGATCTCGGCGTCGGTGGCGGCCGGCCGGGCGAACGCGATGTTCTCCCGCAGCGTCCGGTGGAACATGGCCGGCTCCTGCGGCACGTACGCGATCAGGCTGCGCAGGTCCGCCTGGCGCAGCCGGGAGATGTCCTGGCCGCCCACGCGGATCGTGCCCGACTGGATGTCCATCATCCGCAGCAGCAGCTGCGTGATCGTGGTCTTGCCGCCGCCGGAACGGCCGACGAGCCCGACCTTGGTGCCGCTCGGGACGACGAGATCCAGGCCGGCGAACAGCACCGGCGCGCCCGCGTGCGCGAACCCGACCCGCTCGAACCGGACGTCCGCGGCCGCCGGCCGCAGCGGCTCGGGCGAGTCGGGGTCGAGCACGGTCGGCTCCTCCAGCAGCAGCTCGGTGAACTGGGCCGCCTCGGTCAGCGAGCTCTCGAGTCTCCGGTAGACCTGGTTGAACTCGAACATGATCCGGGTCGCACTGGAGAAGTACGCGAAGGTGACCACGATCGCCTCGACGCCGAGCCGGCCGCCGCCCAGTCCGATGGCGAGCAGCAGCCCGAGGGCGTTGGTGAGCACCGACATCGGCGCGACGACCGTGTCGATGCGCAGGTTCGCGTAGTCCCAGGACCGGATCGCGAGCCGCCGCTGCTCGGCGACGCGGGTCCGGTGCTCGGCGGCCTCCCGGTGCTCGGCGGCGAACGCGCGGACGGTAGCCATGTTCGTGAGGCTGTCCGCGACGTGGCCGGCTACCCTCGCGACGGCCGCCTCCCGCTGGTTGACCAGTGCCTGCCGGCGCCGAATGAGCGGCGCGACGACGCATCCGGTGAACACGATCAGCGTCAGCAGCGCGACCACGAGGAGCGGGTCGTAGCGCCAGAGCACGACCGAAGCGAACGCCAGCGGCACGATGCTGGCGATCACCGAGAACGCCATCGTGTCGACGAACTCCTCGAAGCGCCGGGCGAAGCCGATCACCCGCTTGGTGAGCGCGCCGGCGAAGTTGTCGTGGAAGAACGTGGCGTCCTTCGCCAGCAGCTCGTTCATGCCGAGCACGTAGAGGTGCTCCATCCCGCGCCCATCTGTCCTATTCAGACAGTGCACGCCGACCCGCCACATGGCTTCGGCGAACAGCATGAGCCCGGCGAACGTGAGCACGGCCGGCAGCACGGTGGCGACGCCGACCTCGGCGCCGTCCGCGAGCCGGCCGGCCAGGTCGGCGACGACGAGCGGCGGGAGATAGAACAGGCAGATGTTGCCGAGCGCCGGCAGCAGCAGCGCGGGCACGGCGACCCGCTTGCGGCTGGCCAGCTCTCGCCGGTAGTAGCGCAGCGCCAGCAGAACCGCCGACTTGCGTCCAGGCACCGCGGGTCACCCCCTCCGAGCGCGGTCCGTCCATGCTGCCGGACCACACCGGCGCTGGCGATCGAATTTCGCGCCCGGAGGGGGTTGAGTCCACTGTGGACTTAGAAGACCTCGTAGCCCGGCGTGAGGACCTCACTGGGGTCGTACCGGTGCTTGGCGCTCGCGAGCCGGCCGTAGTCGGACCCGAAGTGCTGGCGCCAGCCGCCGCGGTCCAGCGGCATGGCGCTCACCGGGTACAGCGTGCCGCCGGCGGCCCGGATCCTGCCGTAGCTCGCCTTGTTGGCGTCCACGAGCCGGTTGGCGTTGGCCGTGTCGTCGGTGGTGGGGATGCGGAGGAAGTTGAACGCGTAGCACAGACCGTCGGACGGCAGCTGGAAAAGTGGGCTCTTGATCGCGCTCCGCTTGATGGGGGAGACCACGAGCTGGCCGAACTGACCCAGGTCCGCCGGCGGGTTGATCCGGGACAGCTCGTCGTCGACGACCGCCTCGACCCGGGAGTCGCCGATGAACGTCGTCAGCCACGGGTGCGGGAAGAACCACTGGCCGTTCGCCCGCAGCGCCGCCTCCAGCGCGGCGAGCCTGCTGACATAGGCGAGGTAGGCCAGCGTGGTGGTTTGGCGCATGGCCTGGTTGTCCGACAGCCCCGCGGTCATGGCGGCGTCGTCCGGCGGTGTGGTGGTGAAGTACTTCACCGCGTCCAGCCGGAAGCCGAACCCGCCGGTGGGCAGCGGCGCGACCGCGCCCTGCACCACGTCGAACCGGTCGTCGGCGGAGACCAGCCGCGCGTCGCGGAGCATCGTCGCGAGGTCGGGGTAGGAGAGCTGGTACCGGCGCACGGATGTGGGCGCGTCGACGAGCTTGATCGTCGCCCGGGTGATCACGGCGACCTGGCCGAGGCCCGCCCGGACCGCGTTGAACAGGTCCGAGTTCCGGTTCGGCGAGCAGGTGACCTTGTCGCCCCGGCCGGTGACTACGTCCATCTCGAGCACCGTGTCGCTCTGCAGGCCGTAGCGCGAGGTCGTGCCGCCCACGCCGCCGACGACCAGCGTGCCGCCGACCGAGAGCTCGAGGTAGTCGGTCAGCACCGGCGGGGTCTTGCCCTGCGGCAGGGTCGCGGCCAGCACCTCGCTCCACTTGGCGCCGGCGTCCACGACTACCCGGTCGCTCTGCACGCTGTGGATCGTGCGCAGGGTCGACATGTCCGCCACGAGACCGTCGCGGGTCTGCGAGCGGCCCCACAGCGAGTGGCTCTGGCCCTGCGGGGCGAACGACCCGCGGACAGCTCTCGTCCAGCGGATCGTCTTCGCGACGTCGTCGGCGGACCCCGGTAACAGCACGCCTCTGGGCGTTCTGTGCACGATGTGCCCGAAGTCGTCGGCGGCGGCGTCGCGTGTCGCCTGGTCGAAGCGGATCTCACCGTCCAGGCCAGACGGTGGGCTGCCGTGCCGTCCGGCAACGTCGCCCAGCGGAAATGCCCTGGCTCCGGCTGCGCCGACTACCGACGCAGCCGCGGCAAGACCGCCGATCAGTACGGCACGGCGTTTTGCTTCCATCGATTGCTCCTCGCGTGGTTTGAGCCTACGAACAGGAGAAACCGTACCCAGCTACCGCGGCGTACTACAGGTCCACCCGGCCGCACACCTCCGAGCCACCGGGTAGCTTCGTGCTGCCCGTTCCACAGCGAGGAGTGATGACCGATGGCCGAGCTGACCAACCGCCGGATCATGGTGGCCGCGACGCCTGAGGGGGAGCTGTCCGAGTCGCACTTCCGCGCCGAGGACGGGGTGGCCGGTGAGCCGGGGCCGGGCGAGGTGCTGGTCCGCTCGGTGCTGCTGTCGATCGACCCGGCGAACCGTGCGTGGCTGCAGGGGCGGACCTACCGCGAGCAGGTGCGGCCCGGCGACGTGATGGCCGGGTTGGTCCTCGGGGAGGTCGTCGCGGAGAACGGCGCCGGGATCCCGGTCGGCGGCTACGTGACCGCGGACGGCGGCTGGCAGCAGTACGCGGTACTGCCGGCGAAGCGGGTGGCGCCGGTCGAGGTCGTCGGCGACCTGACCCATCACCTCGGCGTGTTCGGGATGACCGGACTGACCGCCTACTTCGGACTGTTCGACGTCGGGCGACCGGCGGCGGGGGAGACGGTCCTGGTGTCCGCGGCGGCCGGCGCGACGGGAAGTGTCGTCGGGCAGCTCGCACGCATCCACGGCTGCCGGGTGGTCGGTGTGACCGGCTCGGCGGCGAAGAACGAGGTGCTCACGTCACGGCTCGGCTTCGACGCCGCGATCGACCACCGCAGCCCCACCTTCGCCGACGATCTGCGAGAGGCGTGCCCGAACGGGGTCGACGTGTACTTCGACAACGTCGGCGGCCCGGTGCTGGATGCCGCGCTGCGCCGGATGAACACCCACGGCCGGATCGTCTGCTGCGGCGTGGTGTCCCAGTACGACACCGCCGCTCCGGCGGCGGGGCCGGACGGCGTGCCCGGCCTGGTGGTGACCAAGCGGCTGCGCATGGAGGGCTTCCTGGTGTTCGACTACGCCAAGCGCTACGCGGAGGGCCTGGCCAGCCTGGCGGAGTGGGTCCGCAACGGCTCGCTGATCGAGCTGCTCGACGTGGTCGAGGGCCTGGACAACGCCCCGCGCGCCCTGATGGGGCTGCTGGCAGGCGAGAACGTGGGCAAGCGCATCGTCCGCGTAGGCCCGGACCGCCTCTGAGCCGTCAGCCCGGCCTGGCCTCCGTGGGGATCTGGGCCGGGAGCCACCGCATCGTTTCGCTCTCGTGGATCACGACGATCCGACTCTCCTCGTCGATGGGGCCGATCACCGCGAAGCCCGAGTTCGGGATGATGCCCGCGTAGCGGAACGCGATGTCCGGGCGTTGCTGGCCGCTCACGCCGCCGCCGACCACCGTGCCCTCGCGGTCGACGATCACCACGCAGCGGACCGGGTCGGTGTTGTCCGCGGCCCAGCCGTGAAAGATCGGGACTCGCCTGCCGTCGAAGAACGGGTCCGGGTCGGCCGGCTCGGTCCACTCCACGGCGCCCGCCGGGTGGTCCGGCACCTTGTTGCCGTCCGCCGGCGGCAGGGCCGTCATCGCGTCGACGTCGAGCTTCGAGCCCAGCTCGGGTCCGCCGCAGCCGAGGGTGAAGTCGTCGGTGAACGGGTAGTGGCCCATCGACCGAAGCCGCGGCACCAGGTCGCGCGCGGCCGGGTAGCGGCGGTACGCGTCGCTGTACCCGGCACGGATGGCGACCGCCTCGACGAAGTGCTCCTCGTTCTTCGCCCGCTCCTCCTTGCCGGCGGTCCCGCCGAGTGCGAAGCCCAGCATCCCGACCATGACGATCGCGCCCGCGAGCTGGTAGGCGCGCGCGGGCAGGCGCCGGTGCACCACGACCGCCAGCATCACCAGCGCGGGGAGCGCCAGCAGCACCGACACCGACGTGTACCGGGACGTGTCCATGCCGATCTCGCCGCCGTAGTCGACCCGAGCGGCGGTGATCATCCCGGCGCCGAGCAGCCCGTGGGCGGCGAGCGCCCACCAGAACCACATCGACCTGTCCCGGGCGACCGGGCTCGACGCGAGCACGAGGTAGACACCGAGCACGACCACGCCGGCGATCGCCGCCACCGCGCCGCTGTCGACCGACCACAGCTTGCCGACGATGGCGAGGAAGTAGTACAGCATCCCGGCCGGGTCACTCGTCGGCTTCCCGGCCAGCGGCGCGGACGGCCGGTAGGTCATCCACAGCAAGACCACCGAACCGCCGACGACCAGCGGCAACAGCCGCTTCCACAACGGCTCCCGCCGGGCGATCGCGATCGCCGCCAGCACCGGCCACGCCGCGAACGCCGTTGCGTAGGAGAAGCTCCCCACCAGCGCGAGCACCCACGCCGGCCACCACTTGCCGCGCAGCGCCAGCACGAACGCCACGACCACGATCAGGTTCGCGGTGAGCCACGCCGTGCCGCTCATCGCCCGCGTGTAGTTCCACAGCCCGTGCGGGCTGAACATCAGCGCCGAGGCGGCCACCACGAGGCCGGCCCGCACCAGCGGCGGCAGCGTCCGCGGCAGCGCGAGGCCGAGCGCGACGATCGTGGCCACCGCCACGGCCACGACGAACACGCCGAGCGTGCGGTTGTCGCCCTCGAACAGCTTGATGTTGATCCAGTACAGCACCGACGGCAGCCCGAGGATGTGCTCGTTCGACAGGTAGTTCCGCAGGTCGAAGGCCCGGAACGAGCCGTCCGGGTTGGTGATGCGGGTCAGCTGGAACAGGTAGTCCAGGTGCTGCAGGCGGCCGGAGTTGGCGACGTCCCGCAGCGTCGTGAGCACCGGCACCACCGCGAGCAGCGCGACGAGGCGGGGCAGCCACCGGCTCGAGAGGAACCGGCGGGCGGCCGGCTCCGGCGTGTCGGTGGCGGTCGTCTCCGGCGTCGAGTCCGAAGGCGTGTCCTGCGTCAACGTCGTACTCACGCGGTCATGCTAGGGAGCCCGCGAGCAGGCCCGAGAGGCACCTCATGGGTGGGGCACGGCCGCGCCAGTCGTCGAGAATGCGCCGAACGGCCGCGTTGACGGTGGCCGCGTGCCGGGCCTAGCGTTTTCCGGGGCGGTGACCCGGGCACGTCGCCGGGCACTCGCAGCTGGGGTGGCGCGAGTCCGGGAGGGCGCGATGAAGCGTCGGATCACCATTACCGCGATGGTCGTCGCCGGCCTGGTGGCCGGCTCACTGGCCGGATCCGTCGCCGCGGCGGCACCGCCCAGCGGGAACGGCGGGCATGACAAGCTCCGGCTGGAGATGCTGTCCGGACCCGCGCGCTACGTCAGTGGCGGGTCGGCCCGGGTACGGGTGGTCGTGCCGCGGTCGGTACCGCTGGACGCGGCGACCGTGGCCGTGAACGGCGAGGACGTCAGCTCCTCGTTCGTCCCCGACGACCAGGCTCCGCACGCGCTCGAAGGCGTGCTGACCGGGCTGCCGCTCGGCGAGAGCACCGTGCGGGCGCGGGTGCCCGGCCGCGACCGGGCCACCCTGCGGCTGGTCAACCACCCGGTCACCGGGCCGATGTTCTCCGGCCCGCGGCAGCCGGACTTCTTCTGCTCCACTCCACAGCACCTCGCCGGCTTCGACCTCGCCGAGCCGTTCCTCGACGACGACTGCTCGCTCGAGACCCGGGTCGGCCACTACTACCGGGCCGCCGACAACACCTGGAAGCCGTACGACCCGGCCGCGCCCCGCCCGCCCGACATGACGACGACCACCACGAGCGAGGGCGACACGGTCGACTTCGTGATCCGCTGGGAACGCGGCACGATCAACCGCTTCGTCTACACGATCGCGGTGCTCGACCCGACCGCGAGCGGGCCGGCGAACCTGCCGAACTGGAACCGCAAGCTGATCTACTACTTCGGCGGCGGCGTGGCGGTCGGCCACTACCAGGGCTCGAACAACCAGAACGAGTCCCGCTACGCCTACGGCCTCGGGCAGGGCTACGCGATCGCCTGGTCGACCGGCACGAAGACGAACACGCACTACAACCTCGTGCTGGGCGGCGAGACCGCGCTCATGGTCAAGTCCCGATTCGTGACCGAGTACGGCGACCCGCGGTACACGGTCGGCCTGGGCGGCTCCGGCGGCGGCATCCAGCAGTACGTCTACGGGCAGAACCACGAGGGCCTGCTGGACGCCGCGGTCCCGCAGTACTCCTATCCCGACATGGTCACGCAGACGATCCACGTCGGCGACTGCGAGCTGCTCGAGCGCTGGATGGACCTGAAGGTGCGCGCCGACCCGACCTCGAAGTGGCGCCAGTGGTCCAACCGCTCGCAGCTGGAGGGGCTCGCGTCGTCGGACACCGCGGCGAACCAGTACCAGCCGCTGACGCCGTGGCTCGCGACGCCCGGCTCGACCGAGTGCGTCAACGGCTGGCGCGGGCTCTCGCCGCTGGCGCTCAACCCGAAGTTCGGCACCGCGCCGGGCATCACGCCCGAGGAGCAGGCGCGGGTGGAGTGGACGCACTGGAACGACGCGGTGAACGTGTACGGCCGCGACCCGGTGACCGGGTTCGCCCGGTCCACCTGGGACAACGTGGGTGTCCAGTACGGACTCGAGGCGCTCGTCGACGGGAACCTCCCGCCCGCGGAGTTCCTCGACCTCAACGCCACGGTCGGCGGCTGGAAGGACCCGAGCCAGGCGGTGCAGGAGGGCTGCCCGTTCATCCAGGCGGCCTGCCCCGGCGACATCGACGTGTGGAGCGCGCGGAACATCAGCCCGCCGGGTGCCGACGGCGTGGCCCCGCGCACCGAGGGCAGCGTCGAGGCGATGCGGGCGGCGTACCGGTCCGGGCTTGTGTTCGACGGCCGCATCGACATCCCGGTCATCGACTGGCGCCACTACCTCGACGCCGAGCTGGACATGCACAACGCCCGGCAGTCGTTCGCCGCCCGGCAGCGGATCGTCGAACGCCAGGGCAACGCCTCGAACCAGGTCGTGTGGTTCACCGACGCGCGGCCGGCCCGGGCGTTCGACCAGACGCCGATGGCGCTCGCGGTGATGGACCAGTGGGTGGCGAACCTGCGTGCCCACCCGGCGCGCGGCGTGGCGGGCAACAAGCCCGCGGAGGCGGTGGACAGCTGCTTCGCGACGGACGGCACGCTGATCCACCGCGGCCGCGACGCGTGGCGCGGCATCCTCGACCGCGGCCCGGCCGGCCCGTGCACGCAGCGCTTCGCCATCGGCGGGACGTCCCGCACGGTCGCGGGTGGACCGTTCGACGAGCAGCACTACAAGTGCGCGCTGCAGCCGGTCCGCACGGCGCTCGCCCGCGGCGTCTACGGCTCGTGGCGCCCGACCGCCGCGGAGCGGACCCGGCTGGAGCTGATCTTCCCGACCGGCGTGTGCGACTACCGCCGGCCGGACGTCGGCCGGCCGCGCGGCTGAGTCGGCGCCCCCGTCTCGCGCGTTTCAGGTGCAAGATTGGGGCATGGATGGATGTACGCACGTCGACCAGATCCAGGACGTGACAGCGAGCTCGACCGAAGGGTGCACGGACTGCCTCGCGACGGGCGGGCACTGGGTGCACCTGCGTGAGTGCCTGACGTGCGGGCACGTCGGCTGCTGTGACTCCTCGCCGAACCGGCATGCGACCGCGCACTACGAGCAGTCCCGGCACCCGGTGATGCGGTCGTTCGAGCCGGGCGAGGACTGGCGCTGGTGCTTCGTCGACCAGGCCGCGGTGTGAGGTGGTGATGGGCAAGCCGGTCCTGCTCACCGTCGACGACGATCCCGGGGTGTCCCGCGCCGTGGCCCGGGACCTGCGCCGCCGCTACGGCGAGGCGCACCGCGTGGTGCGGGCGTCCTCCGGCAAGGAGGCGCTCGACGCGCTGAAGGAGCTCAAGCTGCGCGGCGACCCGGTGGCCGCGATGCTCGCCGACTACCGCATGCCGGAGATGAACGGCATCGAGTTCCTCGAGCAGGCCATGGACCTGTTCCCGCGTGCGCGCCGCGCGCTGCTCACCGCCTACGCGGACACCGACGCCGCGATCCAGGCGATCAACCTGGTCGACGTCGACCACTACCTGCTCAAGCCATGGGACCCGCCGGAGGAGAAGCTCTACCCGGTCGTCGACGCGCTGATCGAGATGTGGCGCGGCTCCGCAGACTCCGCGGTCGAGGAGATCAAGATCGTCGGCCACCGCTGGTCCGCGCCGACGTACCAGGCACGGGACTTCCTCGCCCGCAACGCCGTGCCGTACCGGTACTACAGCATCGACGAGCCCGAGGGCCGGCGACTGCTCGACGCGGCCGCCGCGGACCCGACGGAGATACCGGTGGTGATCACCACGGACGGCCGCACGCTGCTCGCACCGACGGACGCGGAGATCGCGGCGGCGGTCGGCCTCACCGTCGACCCGGCCACCGACTTCTACGACCTGATCGTCGTCGGCGGCGGCCCGGCCGGACTCGGCTCCGCGGTGTACGGCGCCTCCGAGGGGCTGCGCACGCTGCTCGTCGAACGGCAGGCCGCGGGCGGGCAGGCCGGGCAGAGCTCCCGCATCGAGAACTACCTCGGCTTCCCGGACGGCGTGTCCGGCGCACAGCTCACCGACCGGGCCCGGCGGCAGGCGATCAAGTTCGGCGCCGAGATGCTCACCGCACGCGACGTGACGGCGCTGGAGGTGCAGGGCTCGGCGCGGGCGGTGCGGTTCGGCGACGGCAGCACCATCGCCGCGCACGCGGTGATCCTCGCGACCGGCGTGTCGTACCGGAGCCTGGCCGCGACCGGGTGCGCCGAGCTGACCGGGCGGGGCGTGTACTACGGGTCGGCGATGACCGAGGCGCCCGAGTGCGCGAACCGGGACGTCTACATCGTCGGCGGCGCGAACTCGGCGGGCCAGGCGGCGGTGTTCTTCTCCAGGCACGCGCGGTCGGTGACGCTGGTGGTGCGCGGCGAGTCGCTGCGGTCGTCCATGTCGCACTACCTGATCCAGCAGCTCGAGACCATCGACAACATCCATGTCCGCACGCGCACGACGGTCGGCGAGGCGCACGGCGACGATCACCTGGAAGGGCTGCGGCTGGACCAGTCCGACGGCACGTCGGAGAAGGTGGACACGAGCCACCTGTTCATCTTCATCGGCGCGCTGCCCAAGACCGAGTGGCTCGACGGTGTGGTCGAGCGGGACGAGCGCGGGTTCGTGTGGACCGGGCCGGACCTGCTCGTCGACGGCGGTCGCCGCCCACCCGGGTGGGTGCTCGGCCGCGACCCGTACTACCTCGAGTCGAGCGTGCCGGGCGTGTTCGTGGCCGGCGACGTCCGCGCCCAGTCGGTGAAGCGGGTGGCCTCCGCGGTCGGCGAGGGCGCGATGGCCGTGACGCTCGTGCATCGGTACCTGGAGGAGCGTTGAGCACCAACCACCTGACGCGCGCACAGCTGCGCGAGCTGTTCCTGTTCGCCGACCTCACCGACGCGCAGCTGGACTGGATCGCCGACACCGGCGAGCTGGTCGCCTATCCGAGCGGGGCGGCCGTGTCGGTCGAGGGCGAGCCGGCGGAGTACTTCTTCGTGCTGCTGTCCGGGACGTTGAGCATGGTGCGGACGGTGCGCGGCGACGAGGTCGAGACCACGCGGACCGACCAGCGCGGCGTCTACTCCGGGGCCATCCAGTTCTACCTCGGCGACCAGGTCGACCAGCAGTATCCGGCGACCGTCCGCGCTGTCACCGACTGCGAGTTCCTCGCGCTGCCGGTGGCCGAGTTCGCCGCGAAGTTCCGCCAGTGGTTCTCGATGGCGGTGCACCTGCTGGACGGCATGTTCGTCGGCTTCCGCAACACCCAGGAGCTGATCGCCCAGCGGGAGCGGCTGCTGGCACTCGGCAAGCTGACCGCGGGACTCACCCACGAGCTCAACAACCCGGCGGCCGCCGCGGTCCGGGCGTCGGAGACGCTGCGTGAGCGCTTCGCCGGCATGCGGCACAAGCTGGCCATGCTGGCCGACGGCCGGTTCGACGGCGAGCAGCTGCACGAGCTGACGATCCTGCAGGAGAAGTTCGTCGGCCGGATCGCCACCGCGGAGCCGCTCACGCCCATGCAGGAGTCCGACCTCGAGGACGAGCTGGGGGAGTGGCTCGACGAGCGCGAGGTGCCCGGCGGCTGGGACCTCGCACCGGTGTTCGTGGGGGCCGGCCTCACGACCGGCGACCTCGACGACATCGCGGAGGCGGTCGAGCCCGGGTTCTTCGAGCCGGCGCTGCGCTGGCTCGCGTACACGGTCGAGACCGAGAACCTGCTGTCGGAGATCAAGGACAGCACCACGCGGATCTCCAAGCTGGTGAACGCCGCCAAGATGTACTCGCAGCTGGACCGCTCCCCGCACCAGGAGACCGACCTGCACGAGGGGCTGAAGGCCACGCTGATCATGATGGCCGGCAAGATCCCGCCCGGCGTGCGGGTGGTGAAGGACTTCGACCGGACGCTGCCGCGGGTGCCGGCCTACCCGGCCGAGCTCAACCAGGTGTGGACGAACCTCATCGACAACGCGCTGGACGCGATGGGAGACGTGGGCACGCTGACGATCCGCACCGGCCGCGACGGCGACAGCGCGCTCGTCGAGGTGGTCGACACCGGGCCCGGCGTGCCGGAGGAGCTGCGCCGCCGGGTGTTCGAGCCGTTCTTCACCACCAAGGGTGTCGGCCGCGGCACCGGCCTCGGCCTGGACGTCTCGTGGCGGGTGATCACCAACCGGCACGGCGGCGACCTGCAGGTGTACTCCGAGCCCGGCGACACCCGCTTCCAGGTCCGCCTGCCACTGCACGCCCCCGACAGGCTGGACGCAACGGAGGAGACCACATCCGCGCACGACGGGTGACGGCACCGCTACGGCGTTCGGCGGTATTCCCGCCCCACCTGCCGAGACGATCATCGGTCTGT
The DNA here is from genome assembly GCF_050699915.1 of Actinophytocola sp. Taxonomy (GTDB): domain Bacteria; phylum Actinomycetota; class Actinomycetes; order Mycobacteriales; family Pseudonocardiaceae; genus Actinophytocola. Next base: position 20,838 of record NZ_JBOHGA010000013.1, on the reverse strand, counting down.
CGGCGGACTGCCGGATAATGCCGTCCGGAAGCAGGTGAGCCATGCGTCGTGTCGTCAGCTACGTCCTCATCGGGCTGGGGGTGTTCGCGATCGCGCTCGGGCTGCTGCTGCGGTTCTACGCCTACCCGCGGCTGGCGAAGATCCCGCTGAACGTGGACAACGTCTCGGTGGCACGGGGCGACGGCGTCACGTCGGTGGTGATCGACGAGGTCGACGACGTGCCGACGCCGCAGATCCGGCACGGCCTGAGCCTCACGTCGACGACCTACGTCAGCGGCGACCTCACCCAGCCGGAGGTCGTCGAGGGCGGCGACGTCGCGGCGTGGGTCGAGGCGCGGCGGACGGTCGACGACGAGAGCGGGATCCTCGTGGACGCGTCGCTGCGGGAGCTGTGCCTGGACCGGTTCACCGGCGAGGCGGTGGCGCCGTGCGAGGGCCAGTACATCTCGAAGGAAGAGGGCAAGCGCGTCACCGCTGACGCGTACATCGTCCAGCAGCCCGGACTGAGCTTCAAGTTCCCGTTCGGCACCGAGAAGCGGACCTACGAGTACTACGACACCACGCTGGAACAGGCGATCGAGGCGCGCTTCGAGGGCGAGGAGACCCTCGAGGGTGTCGACGTGTACCGCTTCGTCGCCGAGTCCGAGCCCTCGAAGGTCGAGACGCAGGAGGTGCCGGGCTCGCTGGTCGGCGTGGACGACAACTCGGTGACCGTGGACCGGTACTACGAGGCCCGGCGGACCATGTGGGTCGAGCCGGCGACCGGCGTGCTGATCTCGGTATCGGACGAGGGCCGGCAGGAACTGTTGGTGCCCGGCCAGAGTCCGGGGGAGGGCACCACGGTCTACGAGGGCACGATGAACCTCGACGACGAGACCGTCGCCAACAACGTCAAGCAGGCCACCGACAACGCCGGCCGCCTCGAGCTGCTCACCTTCTGGCCGGTGGTGCTGTGGATCGCCGGCGGCGTGTTCCTCGCCGCCGGCGTCCTCCTGCTGATCATCCTCAGCCGCCGCCGGCCTCAGTCCTCGTAGGGGACGAAGGCGACGGCCAGCTCGACGTCGATGTAGGACTGGATCACCCACGGCGCGGCGGTGACCCCGAACTCGCGGCGGTCCACCCGGGTGGTCGCGACGACGTCGACACCGCCCGGGTGCCGGTGCACCTCGCGGACGTCCAGCGTGGTCGACACGCTCTCGCCGTGCACGGTCAGCGTGCCGCGCACGGAGGAACGCTCCTGGGCGAACGTGCCCGTGTAGGTGATCGACGGGAACCGCGCCACGTCGAGCAGCCGCGGCGAGCGCAGGTCCTTGTCGCGCCGGCGGTTACCGGTGGCGACGGCTGCCAGGTCGAGCTCGGCGGTCACCTCCGCCCGCCCGTCCCGGATGGTCACCGAGCCGGAGCGGATGGGGATCGTCCCGCGCACGGTGTGCCCGAACAGCCCGCGCGCGCGGAACCTGGCCTCGCTGCGCGTGGGGGCGACGCGGTAGGCGCCGCGAACCGGCAGCTCCAGGATGGCCGGCGCGCTCATTTCACGGCCGCCGTGGCGAAGACGCGGTACAGGTCGACGTGGTCCGGGCCGGGCAGCAGGGCCGGGTCCTCGTCCGGCAGCAGCTCCATGGACATGACCACCCGCTGGGCGTCCTCGAGCGCCTCGACCGACGTGGCGAGCAGGATCACCCGCAGGACACGCCGTTCCGGCTGCCACAGGCCGAAGGTCCGCACGGAGCCCTCGTGGGTCGCCATGCGCGGCCCGATCCGCTCGTTGCCCGCCCGCTCCGCGGCCGCGCGCACCGGCTCGCTCACCGGCCCGTCGAAGGTCATCAGCGCGGCGACCTTCGGCTCCTCGCCCCGGGAACCGCCGGACCGGTCGGAGACGAGGAGGTACCACTCCGCGGTCGGGTCCGCGGCGGCCTGCTCGACGGTCTCCCACAGGCTCAGCACGATCTCGTCGGACCCCGCCAGCCGGTGCAACGTGAACAGCTCGGCCGCGTTGTCGGTGCCGTCTTCGGTTCTTCCCATTCGCGCGTACATCGCGCTCACCTCCATGTCGTTCGGTGGCTCAAGACTGGCCGCCGCGGAGGCGTCCGGGATCCGGGGAAGTACCGAACCCGGCTACTGAAGTCGGCTACTGAGCCGCGATTCCCTGTTCGACCGCCCAGACGGCGGCCTGGGCGCGGTTGGCCACGCCGACCTTGGCCAGCACGTTGCGCACGTGGGTCTCCACGGTGCGCTCGGAGAGCACCAGCTCCTCGGCGATCTCGCGGTTCGACGCGCCGCGGGCCAGCCGGGCCAGGACGTCGCGCTCGCGCGCGGTGAGTGGCACCGCCTCCCGGCGGGCGCGGTCGACCCGCCGCAGCACCTCGTCGGCCGTCCGCAGCGCCGGCGCCATGCCGAGCCGCCGGGCCGAGGTCGCCGCGTTCCTCGTCAGCGTGCCGGCCCGGGCCGGGTCGGCGTCCGCCAGCACGCCGGCCAGCTCGATCTCGGCGAGCGTCCGGTAGGGCAGCGCGCCGATCCGGTCGTCCATGGCGATCGCCTCGGTGAGGTGGCGCTCCGCGTCGGCCGGCCGGTCGAGCGCGACCGCCATCGTGCCGAGCAGGCGGGAGACCGAGCCGCTGCACAACAGCGTGCCCGAGCCGGACGCGAGGTAGTAGCCGGCGCACGGCAGCAGCTCGTCGTAGCAGTGCCGGACGACGTCGAGATCGCCCAGCCCGGCCGCGAGAACGCCCGCGTTCGCGAGTGTCGGCAGCCACCGCGCGTCGCGATGCTGCTCCGCCAGCGCCGGGCGGATCCGGCCGTGGCATCGCCACGCGCCGTCGGTGTCGCCGGCGTGGAGCAGGAACAGTCCGACGTAGGACTGGGCGACCAGCAGCTCGGTGGAGAGCTCGGCGAACATCTGGGCGGCGTCGACGAGCTCGGCGTGGCCGCCCCGCAGCTCGCACAGCTCGAACCGCAGCGCGAGCACCAGCGCCTGCGCGGACGCGTCCTCGGTCCGCACCGCCGCCCGCAGCATCTCCTCGGTCTCCCGCTGGGCCTCCGCGAAGTGGCCGAGCAGCAGCGCGCGGGCCGTGCGCAGCTTGTGCAGGTGCCAGTGCGCGATCGGCCAGCCCAGCCGATCGGCGAGCAGCCCGATCCTGGCCAGCTCCTCGTCCACAGTGGACAGCGCACCGAGCTGCAGCGCGGCGTCGATGCGCCACAGCCGGGCCCACAGCTCGCCGTCCGGCGGCCCCGCGGCGCCGAGCTCCAGCATCCGGCGGACCACTTCGAGGCGCTCGGTCACCCCGTCGGGGTGGCTGAGCACCTGCTGGCGGGCGCGCAGCGCGTCGGCCATCGCGAGCGGGTCACCGGTCTGTTCGGCCAGCGCGAGGGCCTCCCGGCTGGGCTCGTCGGCGTCGGCCGGGCGCAGCGCGTCGGCCACGGCGAGCGCGCGCTGAGCCAGGACCCGGGCGCGCCATGCCCGCGCCGACTCCGGCAACGCCGCCAGCGCGCGGTCGCACAGGACCATGATCGGCGCGGACACCGGGCCGCCGACCCCGCGCACCACGAGCGCGGCGCGGGCGAGCAGGTCGGAACGGTCGGCGCGGCTCGCCAGCTCGGCCGCGGCCTGGCAGCGACGGGTGGCGGCCTCGACGAGCCCGGCGGAGTAGTCGGCGTCGGCCGCGTCGAGCAGCAGTTCGCAGCGGCGGACGAGGCGGTCCGGGTGCTCTTGGCCGGCCAGCACGTCGAGCGCGGCGTCGAGCAGTCCGGCGGCGCGGTCGAAGGCGAGCCGACCCATCGCGAGCGCGGCGCCCGTGCGGCACGCCTCGACGGCGGCGTCGCGGCCGGCGTCGTCGGTGATCGACCGCAGCCGGTGGGTCACCGCCTCGCCGGGCAGCTCGCCGGCCTCGATCGCCTCGGCGAGCCGGCGGTGCCAGGCCACCGCACGCCCGGTCGGGACGGTGGCGTAGACGGCCTCGCGGACCAGCTCGTGGCCGGGGACGAGCAGCCCGGCCGCGGCGTCGACGTGGTCGAGCACGGCCTCGGGCGTGGTCTCGCACAGGAGGGCGACCGCCGGCACGGACCAGTCGGCGCCGATCACCGCGCACGCGCGGACGACCTCGCGGACCGGCTCGGGCAGCCGGGCGAGGCGTTCGGCGACGATCCCGCGCAGCTGCTCGGGCACGCCCAGCGGCCACTCGGCGGACTCCGGCGCGGGGCGGTCGGCGAGGCCGGCGTCGGTCAGCGCGCCGAGCATCTCCTGCACGTAGAGCGGGTTGCCGCCGGAGGCGCGGGCCAGCAGCGGCAGCCAGGAGGGGTGGGCGGCACCGTCCACGACGGACGCGAGCTCCGCGGCGTCCCACGGGTGCAGCGTGATCGCCGCCGTCGAGCCGTCCCGCCGCAGCTGGGTGAGCGTGGCGCGCAGGGCGTCGGTCTGCTCGTCGTCGCGGTAGGTGGCGACGACCAGGAGCCCGGCGCGCCCCGCGCTGAGCCCCAGCATCCGCAGCGACGACTCGTCCGCCCAGTGCAGGTCCTCGAGGACGACGGCGAGCCCCGAGCCCGCCGCCCGTTCGGCGAGCGCCGCCAGCAGCAGCTCGAACGCGCGCAGCCGCTCGCCTCGCGGCACCTCGGGTGTCAGCGTGGCCGCCGGGCCGGTGTGCACGTCGAGGGCGTCGGCCAGGTCCGGGTACGGCCGCAGCGCCTGCCACCAGGGCCACAGCGCCGGCGTGCCCTCCTCCGCCATCGCCCGGCCGCGCAGCACCGGGACGCCGGCCGCGCCGGCCAGGTCGGCTAGCTCGTCGACGAGGCGACTCTTGCCGATCCCGGCCGGCCCGCCGACCAGCACGACCGAGCCCCGCCCGGCCCGGGCGGTGTCGAGCGCCCGGGCGAGCTCGGCCAGCTCGCTTGCCCGTCCCACCAACTCCCGTACCGGCATGCGACGGATTGTGCTACGCCGAAGGGGGTACGCGGGAGCCATGACGACCTACACGCACTCCGCCGAGGCGAACCTCGCGGCCGACACGCTGTTCCGCTTCCTCGCCGATCCGCGCAACCTGCCCCGGTACTTCCCGCAGATGACCACGGCCGAGCCCGAGGGCGGCGAGACCGTGCATGTCGAGGCGGACGTGCACGGCCAGCACGTCGAGGGGGAGGCCTGGGTGCGCCCGGACGAGCAGGCGCGCCGCCTCGAGTGGGGCGCCGAGGGCCCCGACGACTACCGCGGCGAGCTGCGGGTCGAGGAGGTCGCGCCGGACCGCAGCCGCATCACGGTCTCGCTGCACAGCGTGCGCGTCGCCGAGGGCGGCGAGGTCCAGGCGGACCTGGAGCGCACGGTGGCGGCCCTGACCCGCGCGGCAAGCACCGACGCCCGCGACTAGCGGGCTCGTCTTGTCGGGACCGACCTGGTCAGCCGGCCTTCGGCACCGGGTTGGCGTCCGGCCGGGCGGTGCTGTTCGATGTCGGTGTGCGCTCGTCAGTAGTCGTCACTTCGAGGCCGAGCTCGGCGAGCAGCGCATCGAAGATGGGTGTGTCCATCACGCTTTGGTCCGCCATGGCGGTCCCCCGTCTCCCCGGCGGGCGCTCCCACCACGCCCGTCCCAATTGGAACGCTACCCCGTCAACCACCCGAATGGCTCAACATCGGCTAAATGTCCGGGTGCGGTCATGACGGCCTCGGCCGCCGCGCGCGGTCTCCCACGGCCGGTGGCGCCGATGCTGGCCTCGCCCGGCCGGGGCCGGCTGCCCGACGATCCCCGGTTCGGCTACGAGTACAAGTACGACGGCTACCGGGCCGTCATGCGTGTGTCCGCTACCGGCGCGATGGCGCTGACCAGCCGAAACGACATCGATATCACCGCGGAGTTCGCCTCGGTCGCCGACGGGCTCGGCGACGCGCTGGGCGGGCTCGCCGCGGTGCTCGACGGCGAGCTGGTCGTGCTGAACGAGTTCGGCCAGCCGGAGTTCGCGCTGATGCAGGAGCGTCGCGGCCGCTACCAGCAGCGCCTGTCGGTCGCCGAGCTGCCCGTGCGTTTCCTGGTGTTCGACCTGCTCCGGCTCGGCGACGCGGACCTGACCGGCGAGTCCTACGAGCAGCGCCGGCGCCGGCTCGCCGAGCTCGACCTCGCCGAGCCGATCTCGGTCGTGCCCGCGTACACCCACGCCGACCTCGCGGCCGACGGCCTGACGCCGGAGGACCTGCTGGCCCGCGCCGCCGAGGCCGGCTACGAGGGCCTCATCGCGAAGCGGCTGGCGTCGCGGTACTACCCGGGCCGGCGCACCCTGGAGTGGCAGAAGCACCCGCTGATCCAGACCCAGGAGGTCATCGTCTGCGGCTGGCGCCCGGGCAAGGGCCGCCGCGACGGGATGGTCGGCGGGCTGCTGCTGGGCGCGCACGACCCCGGCAGCGGCGACCTCGTCTACCTCGGCGACGTCGGCACCGGGTTCACCGAACGGGCGCTGCACGACCTGCGGGCGCGGCTGGACACGATCGAGCGCGACGCCAGCCCGTTCGCCACCGAGCTGTCGCGGGAGGACGCCCGGCACGTGCGCTGGGTCCAGCCGGTGCTCGTGGGCGAGGTCGTGTACCGCCAGTTCACCCGGAGCGACCGGCGGCTGCGGCACGCGGCCTGGCGTGGCCTGCGGCCCGACCGGGTACCCGACGAGATCACCGCGCCGGAACCGACACTCGGCCGGCGCGCGGGAGGTGCGGACGTGGCTGCGGGCGAGCGGGCTGTGGGCAAGCGGGTCGCGGTGCGGGTGGGGGAGCGGCAGCTGTCGCTGTCCAACCTGGACAAGGAGCTGTACCCGGACGGGTTCAGCAAGGGCGAGGTGATCAACTACTACAGCCGGGTCGCACCCGTGCTGCTGCCGCACCTGGCCGCCCGTCCGGTGACGTTCATCCGGTACCCGGACGGCGTGCGCGGCGAGGCGTTCTTCGAGAAGAACGTCCCGTCACACGCGCCGGAGTGGGTGCGCACCGTGCGGCTGCCCAGCTCCGGCTCGCGCGGCGGCCACGGCGACCACATCGACCACGTCGTGATCGACGACCTGCCGACGCTGGTGTGGGCGGCGAACCTGGCCGCGCTCGAGCTGCACGTTCCACAGTGGACAGTCAAACCGGACGGTGGCGCACGGCCCCCGGACCGGCTCGTGTTCGACCTCGATCCCGGCCCGGACACCACGGTCGTCGAGTGCTGCCGGATCGCCGAGCGGCTCTACGACATCCTCGCCGGCGACGGCCTCACCCCGGTCGCGAAGACCAGCGGCAGCAAGGGCATGCAGCTCTACGCGGGCATCCGGACGCGCGGTCGCGAGCGCCCGTCCGCGTACGCCAAGGGCCTGGCCGAGCGGCTGGCGGAGGAGACGCCCGAGCTGGCGGTCGCGAAGATGGCCAAGAACCTGCGGCGGGGCAAGGTGTTCATCGACTGGAGCCAGAACAACCCGGCGAAGACGACGATCGCCCCGTACTCGCTGCGCGGTCGCGACCGGCCCACCGTGTCCACCCCGGTGACCTGGGACGAGGTCCGCGCCTGCCGGCGGCCCGACCAGCTGACGTTCACCGCGGACGACGTGCTGGACCGAGCCGGCGATCTCGGCGACCTGTTCGGGGAGCTGGAGGGCTCGCGAACGGCGCTCGGTTGACGGCGTCCCGGCGCACGCGATTAGGTGCGGTGTGCGGATTCTGCGGGTGGTCTCGATCCTGGTGTTGCTCGCGCTCGCGGTCGGGCCGGTGCCGGCCAGCGCGTCGGGCGTGGGGGAGGACCGGACGGGGGTGGCCCTGGACGCGGCCACCATCCCCGAGCTGCAGGCGTCGATGGATCGCGGCCGGCTCAGCTCGGTGCGGCTGACCAAGGCCTATCTGGCGCGGATCCGCGCACTCGACGGCAAGATCCACGCGGTGCTCGCGGTGGACCGGACGGCGGTGGCGCAGGCGGCGGCCAGCGACCGGCGGCGCGACCGCGGCGACACCCTCGGCCCGCTCGACGGCATCCCGGTGCTGCTCAAGGACAACGTGGACACCAAGGGGCAGGCCACGACCGCCGGCTCGCGGGCGATGCGGGCCAAGCCGCCGGCGAACGACGCCTGGCTGGTCCGCCGGCTGCGGGCGGCGGGCGCGGTGATCCTGGGCAAGACCAACCTGTCCGAGTGGGCGAACTTCCGCTCCACCAACGGCACGTCCGGCTGGTCCGGCGTCGGCGGGCAGACCAACAACCCCTACGTGCTCGACCGCAACCCGTGCGGTTCGTCGTCCGGGTCCGGCGCGGGCGTGGCGGCGTCGCTGGCGCAGGTGGCGATCGGCACCGAGACCGACGGCTCGATCGTGTGCCCGGCCGGCGCGAACGGCGTGGTGGGGCACAAGCCGTCGCTCGGGCTGGTCAGCCGCACCGGGATCGTGCCGATCTCCGCCGAGCAGGACACCGCCGGGCCGATGGCCCGGCACGTGGTGGACGCGGCGATCACGCTGTCCGCACTGCAGAGTCGTGACCCGGCGGACCCGGCCACCGGCGAGTACCCGGCGGACCAGCCCCGCGACTACGCGGCACTGCTGTCGCCCGATGCGTTGCACGGCGCGCGGATCGGCGTCTGGCGGCAGGCCGGCCTCGACGCCGACGTGGACCGGGTCGTCGAGGAGTCGGTCGCCACGCTGCGCGCCCGGGGCGCGATCGTGGTCGACGTCGACATGCCCTACCGGGACGAGATCGGCGCGGCCGAGCTGCCCGCCCTGGTCACCGAGTTCGCCCGAGACCTGCCCGCCTACCTGAAGGGGCGGCGCGGGGTGCCGAGGACCATCGCCGAGATCGTGGAGTTCAACCGTCGCGACCCGGTGGAGCTGAGCAAGTTCGGGCAGGAGCTCCTCGAGCAGGCGCTGACCGCGCCGGGCACCGACGACCCGGAGTACCTGCTGCAGCGGGCGACCGCCACGTCGCTGGCCCGCCGGTCGATCGACGAGACGATGGCCGAGCACGACCTGGACGCGATCGTCTCGCCCACCAACGGCCCGGCCTGGCAGACGACCTACGGTGACGGCGACGAGGGCTTCCTGCTGGAGTCCTCCGCCCCGGCCGCGGTCTCGGGCTACCCGAACATCGCCGTGCCGGCCGGCTACGCCGGTGAGCTCCCGATCGGCGTCTCCTTCTTCGCCGGCCGCTGGCAGGACGCCACGGTGCTGGCGTACGCCGCCGAGTTCGAGACCGCGAACCCGGTCCGCCACGCCCCGAGGCTCCTCTCCGGCGACTGACCCGTGGCGCGGTACGACCGGGCCGCTCACGCGGGGTCGAAACGGGCTGTCGCGCCCATACAATTTCTCCATGGAGAAGGCCAGCGACGCCGAGATCCGGATCAGCAACGCCGAGCGGAACGAGGCCGTCTCGACGCTCGGGGAGCACCTGTCCACCGGCCGGCTCGAGCTGGACGAGTTCGACGAGCGCTGCGCGCGTGCCGCGGCGGCCCGCACGCGCGGGGAGCTGGAGGCGCTGTTCGGCGACCTCCCCGCACCACACCCCGACCTCAGCTCGGCGACCCCGCCCGCCCCGCTGATCCAGAAGGCGGGTCAGCTCGTCACCGACCCGACCGGCTCGCGCAGGAAGAAGAACGAGCTCGTCGAGACCGAGGCCAGCAAGGCGCTCGAAGCCGTCGCCGGGCTGACCTTCGTCCTCGGCATCCCGGGCGCGATCCTGCTGACCGTGTTCCTCGGCGCCTGGTGGGTGTTCATCCCGGTCGGCTTCGTGTTCTTGGTGGCCGCGAGCTGCGCCGACGCCGCCAAGAAACCCCGAGCCGCCGGGGAACCCCGGGCGGAGACGACCGACTAGCCCCGCCCGGTCGGCTGGTACCGCACGAGCGACCACGGCAGTCCGACGCAGTCGGCCCAGTCCTCGCCGGGCAGCAGCTCCTGGCGGTCGCCGTGGTCCGGGCGGACCATCGAGCCGACGATCGTCGCCGGGGTGTTCGACGCGAGCACCCGGCCGGTGGCGTTGACGAGCAACGTCGCGGGCCCCTCGGCGTCGAGCATCGGCCGCATCGCGCGCTCGAGGTCGTTCGCGCGGATGTCCGCGGCGGCGACCCCGAAGAAGCCCGCGTCCGAGCTGATCGGCGCGGCGAAGGTCAGGATGTACTCGTCGGTGCCGGCGTAGTCCACGTACGGGCCGACCACCACGCGCCGGCCGGTTCGGCACGGCACCTCGAACCACGGCGCGAGCGGGTAGTCGTAGCTGCCGATGTTGCCGGTGTCCAGGTCGACCGCGAGCGGTAGCGGAGCGTCATGGCGTATCGAACCGGCCGGCGGGCGACGCCACCACTCGAGCCAGCGCGGCTGGTCGGCGAGCATGCCCGGCGCGGCGATCACCCCGGTGCCGGCGAGCCGGGCGTGGGCGGAGAGGTGATCCAGGACAGTGGGGCGGATCGTCGACAGGTCCGTCGTGGTCGGCGCGCGTCCCTCGGCCACGGCGCGGCGGTGCACGTCGATCGTCAAGGTGCGCAACGTCTCGATGCCGGCGAAGGTGTCCCGCAGCAGGCCCTCCACCGTCGTGGCGGCGACACCGGCATACGGACTCACGGCAGCTCCACGGTAGGCGTCCTCGCTCACTCTAAGGCTCATGCTGGCTGAGTTGTAGGTGGAACTCGATCAACCGCGAGATGGCCAGCTCCACATGCTCCTCGATGAGCCGGCGCGCGAGGTCGCCGTCACCGTTCGCGATGGCCGCGAGGACCGCCCGGTGCCGTTCGACCCGCTCGGCGCGCTCGATCGCCTCGCCGAACGGGATCCACAGCAGCTCGCCGATCTCGCCCTGCAGGTCGATCTCCTGGCGGGTCAGCCGGGTCGACTGGGCGGCGGCCGCGATCTCGATGTGGAACCGGCCGTCCGCCCGTCTTCGCTCGCCGACCGTCTCGGCGACGGCCAGCTGGTCGACGAGCTCCGTGAGCCGCTCGATCTGGTCGGCCGAGGCCCGGGACGCGGCGAGCCGGGCGGCGGTGGCGGTGACCGCGAGCAGGTGATCACCGATCTCGCGCAGCTCGTGCACGCCGGTCTCGCGCAACACCGTGCGCAGCCGCTCCACCGAGGCGTCCACCGGCGCCCGCACGAACGAACCGCCGCCGCGCCCGCGCCGGGTCTCCACGAGCCCGCGCTGGCGCAGCAATGCGAGAGCCTCGCGAAGCGTCACGGTCGACACGTTCAGCGCGCCGGCCAGCTCCAGCTCGCTGGGCAACTGCTCGCCGTCGGCGACCAGGCCCAGGCCGATGGCCTCGCCGATCCGGCGGGCGACGACCTCGACCCGACCGCCGTCCGCCAACGGCGCGAATACGACGTGCCGCGCGGCGCCCGAAGCTAGCCCGCCTCCCCGCGTTTCTAAGTGTGGGTCCCTTTCCAGCGAACGGTGCGGGTGGCGGGGTGGTTTGTGGCTGGGTGCCGTCACGGTGCCCCTGAGGTTGCGTTGGGCGGAGCTTGCGATTTGAAATATGGTCTCATATGTTTAGTTTACGTGACCGCCGTCACATGATGGAGGCTCGATGACTGACACCCAGCCCACTACGGACGGTTCCGCCAACGGGGGTGGTCACGCCCCGGTCACCGTCGAGTTCCTGGGACAGTGGCGAAACGCGGCGTACAACTGCTTCTCCTCCGGCCACAAGTTCTGCCGCGAGGTGTGCCCGGTCATGCAGGTGACCCGCAACGAGTCGTGGACCCCGACCGCCTTCCACGCCAACGTCGTCGCGATGGAGCAGGGTGAGCTGACGGTCGAGGACGTCGCCGAGGACTACGTCAACTGCACCCAGTGCGGCGCCTGCGAGCTGCGCTGCCCCAACACCCTGTTCACCGGCGACTTCTACCGCTTCCGCACCCGGACCGTGGACCTGGTCAAGCAGATGCGCGCCCTCGCCGTGGACAACGGCGTGCACCAGCCGGGCTACCAGCGGTGGAACGAGCTGACCGACGAGCGCACGCACGAGCCCGTGCTCGGCACTTCCGACGACGCCGTCCCGGTGAGCCAGGAGCACGTGCGCGACTGGGCGGACGGGCTCGGCATTCCCGTCGGTGGCGAGACCATCCTGTTCGTCGACTGCGAGGCGGCCTTCTACCGGACCTCAGTGCCGCGCGCGGTCGCTCAGCTGCTGCAGCACGCGGGCTACGAGTTCGGCCTCATGGGCGAGCAGTGGTGCTGCGGCGGGCCGGCCGCCGAGATGGGCTACCGCGACCAGTCCCGCCGCTTCGCCGAGCACAACCTCGCGGACTGGCGGGCGCACGGGGTGAAGCGGGTGCTCGTGCTCGACCCGCACGACTACATCACCTTCACCGAGGACTACCCGGGCTACTTCGGCGCGGACTTCGACATCGAGATCGTGCTCGTGGTCGAGCTGCTGGCCCAGCTCCTCGCCGGCGGCAGGCTGACGCCGACCGTCCCGATCGAACGGACGATCACCTACCACGACCCGTGCCGGCTCAACAAACGCAAGGGGATCTGGCAGGAGCCACGCCAGATCCTGCGCGCGATTCCCGGCCTCACGTTCCACGACGTCGACCGGGTCACGCAGTGGTCCTACTGCTCCGGTGCGGGCGGCGGGCTGCCGGTGGAGAAGCCGGAGCTCACCGCGAAGATCAGCGCCGCGCGGCTGGACAAGGCGGCCGAGCTCGAGGTCGACACGCTCGTGTCGGCCTGCCCGTGGTCGGAGCGGCCGCTGTCGGAGGCCGGCGCGGCACGCGACATCGACGTCGTCGACCTCCATGAGCTGCTCGCCGAGTCGGTGGGCATCGAGGTGGGCGGGAGCACGGGCAAATGACCACGCAGCTGAGCGACCGGACCCTCGACGAGCTGGTGGACATCCTCGGCAAGGACTACGTGCTGACGTCGAAGACCGCGCGGATGAACCGGGCCCGCGTGCCCGCGCCGTTCCCGGTACACCGCTGGCCCGAGCGGGTGCCCGACCTCGTCGTCATGCCGGCCACCACCGAGGAGGTCGCCGGCGTCGTCCGGATCGCGAACGCGAACCGGATCCCGATCGTGCCGCGCGACGGCGGCACCGGGCTGACCGACGGCGCGGTGCCCGAGCGGCGCGGCATCGTCGTGGACGTCAAGCGGATGGACGACATCAAAGAGATCGACCTCGAGAACCGGACCTGCACGGTCGGTCCCGGCATCAACATGCTGAAGCTCAACGAGGTGCTCGCCCGGCACGGGCTGATCTACCCCGACAACCCGGCGTCCTACCCGTGCTCGCTCGTCGGCGGGCGGATCGGCACCAGCGGCTGGTCGCTCGTCGGCTCCCGGTACGGGCACACCCGGGACCTGGTGCTGAGCTTCGAGATCGTGCTGCCGACCGGCCGGGTGATCCGCGTCGGCGACGGCGGCGGGCGCAAGGTGTCCAAGAGCTCCAGCGGCTACCAGCTCAAGCACCTGTTCATGGGCCACCAGGGCACGCTTGGCATCGCCACCGAGGCGACGCTGAAGCTGTATCCCAAGCCGGAGGCGGAGTTCTCGCCGTTCTGGGCCTTCGCCGACTTCGACAGTGCCTACGCCTGCGTCGGGAAGCTGGCCCGCGCCGGAGTCGCCACGTTCGCCGGCGCGGTCCTGTTCGACGAGTGGAAGGTGGACTACCTGCGCCGCGACGACGAGGCGTACATCCCGCAGCCGGCCGACGTGCGGGCGCTGGTGTGCGCGGTCTGCTACGGCAACTCCGACGAGGTGCGCGCCGGCGGCAAGCGGCTGATGCGCATCGCCCGCGACCAGGGTGCCAGATACCTCGGCGACGAGATCTCCCAGGGCGACTGGGCCGCCCGGCACGACCGCTACGCGACGCCGCTGCACGGGCGCACCGCGCAGGGCCAGGTCGCCCCGATGTCCTGGCACTGCGAGGACGCGGCCATCGCCTACACCGACCTGGCCGCGGTCCGCACCGCGTGGCACGACATCGTCGCCCGCCTCAAGGAAAAGCACCCGATCTTCGACGACTGGGGGATGTTCTTCTACACCAGCGCCGACACCGGCGTGGACTATCTCACCGAGATCGACGTCGGCATCTGGGAACAGGAGCTCGACGACGCCTCGTGGGCCGCGTGGGTCGACGCCAAGCGGGAGATCGCCGCCGTCGCGCTGCGCCACGGCGGCTCGATCAGCGCCTGCCACGGGTCGTGCCGTGAGGGCGAGGTCGACCTCGTACCGGAGGAGCTCGGCGGCGGCTACGACGTGATGCTCGCCGTCAAGAAGTCCTTGGATCCCAACAACATCATGAACCCCGGCAAGTACGGCCTGCAGCGTGCCTACGAGGAGGGTGGGCTGTGAGACACCTTCTGTGCACCTCAGGCGAGGGCATTCTCAACCGCACCTCAGGGGAACGTGACGCAAGCCAGCCACAAGTACGTGACCAAACAGAACCTGCTTTCCCTCACGCAACCAACACTGTGAATTCCGGGGAGGCGGAATGAGCTTCCGGTACGACGAGCAGCACAACCCGCCACCCGCGCGGCAGGTCTCCGAGGTCGCGGTGGAGCGGTTCGAGCACATCTTCGAGGTCGACCCGCGGCTGATGACCGTCCACGTGGCACAACAGCTGTTCCCCAACTGGGACACGCTGCGCATCGCCGCCGGCCGCCTGGACCATCTCGAGTGGATGCACCGGCACTGGGCGGACTCCGTCCTTTCCGGACAGGAGCTGCTCGACGAGATCGAGCGGGAAGCCACATGACCGATACCGTCGACCCCGCCGCGCCCGGTCACACCGACCCGGACGCCAGCCGCCTCGCCGAGCTCGGCTACACCTCCGAGTTCCACCGGGACATGAGCCTGTGGGCGAACTTCTCGCTCGGCTTCACGTACCTGTCGCCGGTCGTGGGTGTGTACACGCTGTTCGCCGTGTCGCTCGCGGTGGCCGGCCCGCCGATGATCTGGAGCCTCGTCCTCGTGGGCGTCGGCCAGCTGCTCGTCGCCCTGGTGTTCGGCGAGATCGTGTCGCAGTACCCGATCGCGGGCGGGATCTACCCGTGGGCGCGCCGGCTGTGGGGTCAGAGGTGGGCGTGGCTGACAGGCTGGGTGTACGCCATCGCGTTGCTGGTCACGATCGCCTCGGTGGTCTACGGCGCCGGACCGTTCGTCGCGTCGCTGCTGGACCTCACGGTGTCGACGAACACCACGATCGCCTGCGCGCTGGTGATGATCGTGCTCGTGACGCTGATCAACCTCGGCGGCACCAAGGTGCTCGCGATCGCCGCGCTGTTCGGGTTCGCCACGGAGATCCTCGGTGCGCTCGTGGTCGGCGGGTGGCTCCTGCTCGCCGAGCGGGAGCACGGCCTGGGTGTGCTGTTCGACAGCTTCGGCGCCGCGTCGGAGGGTTCCTACCTGGCCGCCTTCCTCGCCGCGAGCCTCATCGGTATCTTCCAGTACTACGGGTTCGAGGCCTGCGGCGACGTCGCGGAGGAAGTGCCTGACGCCAGCAGGCGCATCCCCAAGGCGATGCGGATGACGATCTACGTCGGCGGTGCCGCGGCGACGTTCGTGTGCCTCGCGCTGGTGCTCGCGGTGCCGGACTTCGGCGCGGTCATCTCCGGCGAGAACGCGGACCCGGTGGGCGGCGTGCTCACCACAGCGTTCGGCGACACCGGCGCGAAGGTCGTGCTGGCCGTCGTGCTCGTGTCGTTCCTGTCCTGCGCACTGAGCCTCCAGGCCGCGGCGTCCCGGCTGATGTACTCCTACGCGCGGGACCGGATGCTGCCGGGCAGCGGCCTGCTCGCCCGGTTCTCGCGCAGCCGGGGCGTGCCGCCCTACACGCTGCTGGTCGCGGCGATCGTGCCGGCGCTGGTCGTCGGTGTCTCGCGGTTCTCCGAGGACGCGATCGTGAAGATCGTCTCGTTCGCCGTGCTCGGCATCTACCTGGCGTTCCAGATGGTCGTGCTCGCGGCACTGCGGGCACGGCTGCGGGGCTGGCAGCCCGCCGGCACCTTCACGTTGGGGCACTGGGGTTTCGCGGTGAACGTCGCTGCCCTGGTTTACGGGGTCGCGGCCATCGTGAACATGGTGTGGCCGCGCACGCCGGACGCGCCCTGGTACGACAACTATCTCGTGCTGCTCTCCGGCGTCGTCGTGGTCGGTGCGGGGCTGGTGCTGATGGCCGCGCTACGGCCGTACCGGCACAGCCACGCTGTTTCAGGAGACGCTGTCAGGTCCACTGTAGACGCTCCAGGAAGGTGAGTGCCATGCGCTTCAGCTACGTGATGTTGCCCGACTACCCGCTCGACGACACGATCGAGTCCATCAAGCTCGCCGACGAGCTCGGCTACTACGGCTGCTACGCGGCGGACGAGACGTGGCACAAGGACCTCTGGCTGCTGTTCGCCGCCGCCGCGGACAAGACGAAGAACATCCGTTTCGGCCCCAGCCTGTCCGCGATCACGCTGCGCGAGCCGTCACTGATCGCCCAGGCGACCGCGACACTCGACGAGCTGACCGGCGGTCGGGCGGAGTGCGTGCTCGGGTCGGGCAACTTCGGCCTGCTCGCGCAGTACGGCATCGACTGGGCGAAGACGAAGCCGTTGTCCCGCCTCAAGGAGGCGCACCACGTGGTGCGCACGCTGCTGGACGAGGGCCTGATCAACTACGAGGGCGAGTTCTTCAAGTACAGCGGCCTGTTCACGTTCGCCCGGCCGGTCCAGGAGCACGTGCCGGTCAAGCTCGGCGCGATGCGCGGGCCGAAGTCGTTCCAGGCCGCGGGCGAGCTGACCGACGGCGTCCACCACGCGCTGAGCTATACGAAGCGGGCCTATGAGTACATGGTGGAGAACGTGCGGATCGGCGCGGAGCGTGCCGGCCGGGACGCGTCCACATTGGACCTGGGCGCCTGGATCGTGTTCGCCACCGGCCCGGACTCCCGCGCGGCGAAGGACGCCGCCCGGGCGATGGTCGGCCTGTACGCGTCGTCGATGCCGGTCGAGCAGCTGGAGCGCAACGACGTGGACCCGGCCGAGCTGACCGACATCATCGCCGCGGTGGGCGAGGGCCGGGTGGACCGCGCGTTCGAGCTGACCCCGCCGGAGCTGGCCGACAAGCTCTCGGTGGCTGGCACGCCCGAGGAGTGCGCGGAGAAGATCAAGACGGAGATCGCGTCCACCGGCGTGAACCATCTGATCCTCGCGATCACCGACGCGGCCCTGGTCAAGGCGTTCTCGGGGATGGAGCTGCCCGGCGTGGCCACCATGCGCGAGCAGCTGCAACTGGTCCACGACCACGTCATGCCGGCCTTCGCCGGCCAGCCTGCGTGACCCCGCTCACACAAAGGGCAGGTGAACACCCGACGAATTACCCTGCCGACCCGTTGCCTTCTGTCGTTACGGTCCGGTCACGATGGACGGCTACCGCGTAGAACCCGAGCAGCTGCGCACGGCGGCGACCGGAATCGGCGACGCCATCGGTGCGGCGGACGACACGAACCTCGAGGAGATCCACGGCAAGGGCGCGGCCTACGGCCACGACAAGGTGTCCGCGGCCGTGAAGTCCTTCGGCACCACGTGGGAGCTGGCCAAGCAGATCCTGCAGAAGCGCTCTGCCGACGCCGGTACGGCGCTGGACGACGACGCCCGCGTCTACGAGGAGCAGGAGGCCCGGGGCGTCTCGACGTTCGACCCGGCCCACCCGCAGCCCTCGCCCACGCCGGGTCCGGCGCCGACCCCGCGGGAGACGCCCTGATGGCGGAGCTCGGCCAGACCGACGACCCCAAGGCGCTCATCCCGGGCGAACCCGAAGCGGTTACCGGCGCGGCCGACGACCTGCGAGCCCGCGCGCGCATCATGGACGACGTCGCCGCCGGCCTCGCCGGCGTCCGGATTCCCGACTGGGAGGGCCCGGCGAGCAGCGCGTTCTGGGACCAGTTCAGTCCGGAGGCGGCCAACTGGCGGCTCGGCCGGGACGCGATGACCGCCGCGGCCCGCTCGCTCGACGGCCACGCCTCGTCGCTGGGCTGGGCCCAGGGACAGGCGGCCGAGGCGATCGCGATGTGGGAGCAGGGGGAGCAGGCCACCCGGCAGGCGATGGCGGGCGGGATGCCGTTCGGTCAGCCGTTCGGCGCGCAGCCCCTCGGTGCCCAGCCGAGCATGCTGGGGCTGACCGACCCGGGCGCGGGGCTGCGCCGGCAGGCCGTCGACCTCCTCGACCGCGCCCGCGAACAGCTCCGCAAGGCCGGCGACACTCACGCGAGCGCGATCGAGCAGCTGGCCGGCAAGGCCGACGGCGCACCGACCTGGCTGACCGGGCCAGCCCAGTTCGTGCAGGAGAAGGGCCCGCAGAAGGTCGCCGTCGACATCAAGCAGACCGAGAGCTGGTTGGAGAAGGGCGAGCGCCAGCAGGCCGAGGGCAGCCGGTTCGCCCGGTACGGCCAGTGGGGCCAGGAGTTCGACCGGCGCCAGGGCCCCGGGGTCAACGCGACCGTGGTGGGCGCGAAGGCCGAGGGCAGCCTGTTCTCCTCACGGGCCGTGGGCGCCACCCAGTTCGGCGACGTCACGCTCGGCGGGCAGGCCGAGGCCAAGGCCCTCGGCGCCGAGGCGTCCGCGAACGCGGGGATCAGCCGCGACGGCATCAACGCGCAGGCGAAGGTCAACGCGTACGTGGCACAGGTGGGCGCGGAGGGCTCGGCGCACTACGGGCCTGCGGAGGTCGGCGGTTCGGCGAAGGGGTTCGTCGGGGCGGAGGCCGGCGCTCACGGCTCGGTCGGCCTGGACGGGGTCCGGGTCGGCGCGGACGCGTTCGCCGGGGCCAAGGCCGTCGGCGAGGTCCACGGTGACCTCGGCGGGCTCGGCGCGGGCGCGACGGGCGAGGCGTGGGCGGGTGCCGGCGCCGAGGCCAACGCGACCTTCGGCAAGAACGAGGACGGTGGCTGGACTATCGGCGCGGAGGCCGGAGCCGGCCTCGGGGTGGGCGGTAAGGTCGGCTTCGAGGTCACGGTCGACCCGGGCGAGCTGAAGGACTCCGTCGTCGACGCGGCCGGAGCGCTGAACCCGTTCTGACCGGCGGATGGAGCCACTGATGGTCACCCAGCTACCCGTGCGCATCGACTTCTCGCTGCCGCGGGGATGGCAGGCCGCGCCGCCGGACGAGGTCGGCGCGCCCGGGGTCGCGTTCGTCGCGCTGCACCCGGGCTCGGCCAACGGCTTCACCGCGAACCTCACGATCGCCGGCCAGTTCCGCGAGCCACAGCTGACGATGGCCGACATCGCCGACGAGTCGGTGCGCCGGCTCGCGGAGGCGGCCGGCTCGGTGTCGGTCCGCCGGCGCGTCGAGGTCGGCTCCGAGTCGGCGCCGGGCATCACGCAGGTGCTGGACATCGAGGTGGGCACCGACCAGCAGCTGGTCCAGTGCCAGGTCTACGTCTCGATGCACGACGTCGACGACCCGAACCGGCGTGCGGTGCTGGAGCTGGTGTTGACGTGCACGCCGGCCCAGCTCGACGAGGTGTTCGAGGACTTCCAGGAGTTCGTGCGCAGCGTCCGTGCCGCGGACTCCGACTCGGACTCCGACTCCGACTCCGACTAGCGCAGCGCCTCGGCCGGGAGGCGGTCGAGCAGGTCGCACAGGCGGTCCACGGCCGGCTCGACCATGCTCGCCTCGAAGCCGCCGTCGTCGGCGTGCCAGGTGATCAGGTCGGGGCCGCCGAAGCGCAGCGACCCGGCCGGCGGGTTGGCCAGCAGCCAGTGCCGGACCGGCGCGGACAGCAGCCGGTTCGCGTACGGCTCGTCCTCGGTGCCCACGGCGAACGCCCGGTCGAAGTCGTCGTCGCCGACGACGTAGCGGCGGGTCCAGCGGGGCGCCGAGCGCGCGTCGGTCACCAGCACGGTCGGCACCGGCGTCGGCAGCGCGACCGCGAACACTCGGGCGTAGTCGATCTCCGCGGAGTACTCGCCGGCCGGCAGCGACCGCGGCGGGACGTACTGGAAGCAGGCGAACGTGCGGCCCCGGTGCGTCCCGGTGACCAGGTCCAGCGCCGGCCGCGCCCGGCCGCCGCGGCCGAACGGGTAGCCGTCGAACCGCGCCAGGATGCCGTCGTCGCGCGGGCTGAACCGCCAACCTCTGGCGGCGGCCAGCCGGGCGAGCTCCTGGCCTACCGCGGGGTCGCGGGGTGCGTGGTTGCGCCGGACCGTGCGCACCACGAGCCAGACCACGAGCCCGATCACCGCTGCGAACAACAGCACGAACGCGATCGGTGCGAGCTGCGACATGCGCTGCCCTCCCAGGGTCGGGGAAACGTCGAGCCTACCGAGGGTCGGGAGCTAGTACATGACGTGCTTGCCGCCGTCGACGATCACCGCCTCGCCGGTGACCATGTCCATGGCGAGGACGCCGAGCACGGCCTGGGCGACGTGCTCCGGGCCGGAGGTTCGGTGCAGCGGCACGGACTCGCGCTCGACCCGGGCGCGCTCGGCGAACCCGTCGACGCCGTGCAGGTCGGTCTGCCAGCGGGTGGCCACCGTGCCGGGCGCGACCGCGTTCACCCGCACCTCGGGCGCCAGCGCCACCGCGAGGTTGCGGGTCAGCTGCAGCAGTGCGGCCTTGCTGACGCCGTACGCGATCGACGAGCCGCCGGCCCGGTAGCCGGAGATCGACGCGATGTTCACCACCGCGCCGCCGGCCGCGCGAAGGTCGTCGGCGAACGCCCGCACCACCCGCAGCGGGCCGAGCACGTTGACGTCCAGCACGCCGAGGAACGCCTCGTCGGTCAGCGCGTCGAGGTCCTCGTGCGCCGCTCGGTAGGTGGTGGCCGCGTTGTTGACCACCACGTCGACCCGATCGAACCGGGCTCGCACCCGCTCGGCCAGCGCGCGCTCCTCGTGTCGTGCACGTCGCAGGCCCCGGAGACCGCGGAGCCTCCGAGGCCCTCGCCGGCGCCCAGCCC